>CAMCYC010000001.1 GCA_945883795.1 Sulfurimonas crateris
AGCAGAACTGTAATTGTAGATGGAAATATAAAAACTATTACAGCAGTTATATTAGATGGAGTTACAGTTCCAGAGACTGACTATATTTTTGAAGTTGGACACAATGTTATTTTGTTTAATGTAGAGATACTAGGAAGTGTTAAAGTAATTTATACAACGGTTGCAATAAAAACATATACACGATATGGGACACGAAAAAGTGGCACCACTACTTACTTAATGACAGTTGCATATTTAAATCAGTATCTTGAATACGAATACACCCTGAATCAGACTACAACAGGAACAACAAGTTCAAGCGAACAAACTTTTGAAGATTTGAACGGATGTGTAGTTCAATTTAAGCAAGGTGCTACAAAAGATACACAATTAGAGTTCTTTGTAAGTGGGGATATTACAAGAGTTGTCTTTGTTGCAGATAATAATACAAGTACCGCAAAAATACAAAACCCTTTTTTAAGTCATCCTCTTTACGATAAAATGTATAGTGCTGGAACTTTTGATAGTAGTTTTGTTACGGGCATAACTAAAGTTGATTCAACAATAACAGTTAGTGGAAATGCTACAATAGTTGAAATAAGTGAAGCTGATAGAAATTCGACTATGAGAACAGTGGGGATAATTGTTAATAAAGATATTATCTTATCGGATTTTAAAGTAGGGAGTAGAACTATTGCGTTAGAAAGAAGACCCAATAATCATCCATTTACAAAAGATTATGAAGTTTATATGATAGCTGATACTTCACTGCTGGGTAAAACTTGTACTTTTTTAAAGACTGTTAGTGGAGTAACTTATACTATCCCAGCAGTAGGTTTAAGCCCTATCAATGCCATTGATATTTACTCATCTTGCGATGGAATTACAAGCTTTAGTTATCCAGACAAAGAAAAAACTATCGTTGATGATAATGGAGATGAGATTGTACAAATTGAGTCTTTTAATTTGCCACAAGACATTACAATAGATGTTGCAAAATTGTTTGGTGTTAGTGCAAGTTCTATTGTCGGTAAAACAATAGTAGGTTATGGAAATACTTACATAATAGATGCTTATGGAAAAATAACTGTAACTGTAGTAACAGCAGAATACATAACATTTGATGCTAGTAGTATTAAAACAGGTGCAGAAATATATCTTGATGCGAGGTGTGGAATTGTCTAAAACTTATTCAAGCACTGTAGAAAGTGCAATAACAAATAATCAAATTGAAGTTGCTTACAATATAAACCGTGGCACTGAAACAATTACAATAAATGATGAAATGCTTACAACTGTTGAAGCTACTTTAGAGAGAGCTAAATCTATATTTTTAGAACAATCTTATACTCATAAAATTGTAAGTTTTGAAACTTATTATATAAGTAACTTCGACATTGGCACTATCATTGAAGTTGATAGTCTTTTATATTGTGTTATAGGTTGCACATATACAATTAACGGTGCAAGAGCAACTATGAAAGTAATAGCAAAAAGGTGGGAATAATGGCGGATATTCAAAGTTCTTTAGTAGCAACACTACAAGATTTAGTAGCAAAAGAGATTAAGAAACAACAGCCGAGTGTTGATGATAAGATTCGCATTTTAGTAGATGCTACAACTCCAATACCAATTTTGATAGAAGAGATTAGTTTCTGATGGGTTGCTTTGAAGTATCTACTAATTTAAAAGAAATTGGGTGTTTCAAAGTATCTACTAATTTGAATGAGATTGGGTGCTTTAAAGTTGGGTTTTATACACAATATACAAGTTATTTAGAATTTTCAAGAGGTATAAACAATCAATATGGAACAATTTTTTTAATATTATCTAATTTTCAAGAAGCTTTTAATAACATTGATTTTAGCTATGAAGATAATCAAGAAGAAGAACCATATACTTATCTTAGACTTTTACCAGATAATTCAGATTTTGGAAAATTAACATTAATAATTCCTTACTTAATAGAATATGGAATTATTGAAATAAATTTTTGGGATGAGAATAGAGAAGGTATATTTGATGGTTATGATACATTCAGCATACCTAGTGGAAACCTTTACATAACTATAAATAGAAATGGTTATCAAGACTATACAGTTAGTGTTAATTACGATACTTAAAGCACAATTACAACAAATGATTCATAATAATCAAGATGTTACAACTGTTAATGTGAGTTGTATTACTGATATGTCATGGCTATTTAACGAGTCTTATACTAACGATTTCAATCAAGACATAAGCGGTTGGGATGTTGTAACATATTGTAAAAACTTTTCAGGAGATGCAACAGAACTAAATGCACATCCAGAATTTTTTCCAAATTTTACATGTAACCCTATATAAAATTTTTAAGTAGTACCCCTTTACTAAAAGCACTTTTTAAACTATAGTAATAAAAAAGATGGTTGTGAGTGAGTATGAGGGAAGTTATAACGAGGGTTTTTTGTACCGTTTTTTGTACCGTTTTTTTGTAAGAGAGTTGGAAGAGTTTTAAGCAATTTTTGTTTACAGAGTTGCTAGTTGTTGAGTTTTCTTTTAATCTAAATTCAAAAATTTAACCTTGACTTAACTTCACATTAATGACATAAAAGGTAGAATCTTCTCTTATTTTTGACTATGGAACTTCAATGAAAATTTATTCTGCACTTTTTTTAACTCTTTTGAGTGTACCTTTATCTGCAACCGCAATTAAAACAATTAAGTATAATGGGATGGTTCACCTATCAGAATCAGTAGCAATTAGAATGTTAGATTTTGAAGCTGGTGATAATGTGAGTGATGAGGCAATTGATATGGCAGTAAAAAAGTATTTTAAACAAGGCTATTTTAATGATGTATGGGCTGAGATAGATTCTGGTGTTTTAACTTTCAATTTTAAGGAAAAACCAACTATTTCAAAGATAGAACTCAAAGGCTGGAAAGAGAGTGACAAAGAGATAAATGATAGCATTATCCAAATAAAACGGGGTTCATTGTATGATGAGAAAAAACTCGAAGCTGCAAAAAAAAGAATTATTGAAGCTATCAGTAAAGATGGAAAAATAGACAGTGTGGTTGAGATAGAAAAAGAATATTTGGATAATGGTAGTGTTAAGGTTACTTTTGTAGTGAATGAAGGGGAAAAAATCATCATTAATAAGTTAAGTTATAGTGATGCTTTAGTTCTTAATACAGACCTTTTTGATGATGTTATTGCAAATAAAGAGCATGAGTTTATGGGGTGGTTTTGGGGTCGTAATGACGGCAAAATGAGTTTGACCGATTTACAATATGACCCACTAAGAATCCGTGATTTTTACATGCAATATGGATATTTGGATGCAAAAGTAAATGAGCCTTTTGTAAGAGCCAATTTTGATAGTTATACAGCTGACATGAGTTATCAAATAGAAGAGGGTGAAGTTTATAAAATTACTAAAGTTACGATTAATCAAGTTGTAAATGTTATTGATGAGAGTAAGATTAAAGAGGTTATTCATCTTAAAGATGGCGAGCCTTTTAATATTAAAACCTTTCGTGAGGATGCTCAAAATATTAAAACTATTATTGCCGATTTGAGTTACGCTTTTGTCGAAGTTGTCCCTGATTTGAAAAAAGATAAAGAAAATCATACGGTGGAAGTTGTTTTTAAAATTACTCCCGGTGAAAAGGTAAAAATTAGAGATGTGATAATCTCTGGAAACAATAGAACACTTGATAGAATTATTCGAAGAGAGTTGTATCTAGGACCAGGCGACATGTATTCACTTACAGATTTAAAAGATTCTCGTAGTGCACTTGGGCGACTTGGATTTTTTGATAGTAATACAGTTGAAGAAAAAAGAATAGATAACCAAAATATGGATTTGATTGTTAAGGTAAAAGAGGCTCCAACTGGAAATATTCAGTTAGGTGGCGGTTATGGTAGTTATGGCGGTCTTTTGGTAAGCGTTTCCGTTGAGGATAGAAACATTTGGGGTTCTGGAATCAATGTGGGTGTCAAAGCTGAAAAATCACAAATGACACAAAATTACTCTTTTAATATCTCCAATCCACGACTTAATGATACCGATTTTAGTGGTAATTTTTCAATTTATAAATCTGAGAATGACTACATTGATTATACGGTAAAGACAGAGGGCGTTAGTGTTGGAACAGGGTATAGATTTACAAGGTATTTGAGTGGCTATTTAGCGTATGGATATTCTGCAAATAGTTATAGTAATTATCTAAATTCAATTTATATAGATACCTATTATTTTGAAAATTATGCAAAAAGTTCCATGACAGTAAGTGTAAAATATGACAATACTGATGATTTTTATCTTCCTCGTGAGGGTGTTAATATTAGCCAAAGTGTTGAAAAAGCTGGAGTTGGTGCAGATGCAAATTTTGTAAAAACAAGAACAACTCTTGGAAAATACAATGGTCTTAAAGATTATGTTGGATTTGATGCGATTTTTAGGTACAAAGCAAAATATAACTTTGTAAAAGATACTGGCATGTTACCAATTGCAGAAAAATTTTACATGGGTGGTATAGGAAGTGTTAGAGGGTATCAATCTTACTCCTTATCGCCTCTTGATTCAAATGATGTAACAAGGCGAATGGGTGGAAAACAAACTTTTTCAAATAGTTTAGAGGTGAGTTTTCCATTAGTTGAAAAAGCTAAAATGAGAGTTGTGACCTATTTGGATTGGGGATTTATTGGGGAAGATTCTTTAACTGAAATTTCTCGTGGTGGTTATGGTGCAGGGCTTGAGTGGTTTTCACCAGTTGGACCAATACAGCTTATGTTTTCAAAACCTCTTAATCAACATGATGGAGATACAACCTCCTCATTTGAATTTACAATGGGTCAAAGATTTTAAGTGCTAATTAAAAAAGCACTTTAAATTTATTGATACCATCTAATTTATTGACAGCTTCTTTGCTTAAATAAAGGAGTTGTTTTGAATCCACTTTTAATACACCATCAGAAAATTTTAAATCAAAATCTATATTTCTAGGTCTATGGCTGATAAGAGCAACAGATAAAGAGAGGAGATAACTGAGTGCGTAGAGTGTTTTTTTGTCTGGAAGTAAAGAATTATACTCTTGGATATGAGCATCTGAGGGGAGTCTTTTTCTTGCAAACCTTGTGAGTGTTGCTATTAAAAGGATTTGAGAGTGTGTAAATCCATATTCAAGTGCACTTTGTATGAGGTAATAACTATGTTTATTATTTGAGTAAAAGTGAATATTACTTCCTGCATTATAAAGTTTTGAGGCAATCGCTAAATCATTTCTATATTTTTTGTCTATATTGAGATGCTCATGCGTCATGTCAAACAGTTTTTTACTTAATAAGTTGAGCTGATTTGAAAAATTGATATCTGGAATATAAGCGTCTAAAATGTAGCGAACTGAAGTGTTGTAGTTATTTGGAAATCTGTCATTTGAACTTCTGAGTAGGTCAGCGAGAAAAACACCTTCTCTTACACCAACACCACTTGTTATAAGATTACGAACAGGTACTTTTTTGAGAAGTCTACTTAAGATAAGTGCTCCTGGTTTAATAATATCAAATCTATCAGTTTTTATTCCAAGTTGTGCAAGTTTAGTATCATCAGCTTCTAAAACTAAGGATATAAAATTTTCAAATTCAGCACTTGAACATTCAAATGCATGTAATTTATTGAGAGGATATTTTTTATTTTCCATAATTGCAGTAGAGATAGCTCTAAAAGTTCCACCAATTCCGATAATTGTAGAAATATTTTCAGCCTGAAGAATTTTTAGTTCAGAATCGATATGTTTTATAGCTTCACTCATTTTATCTTTATCACAAAAAAGCTCTTTGAGTCTCACTGTACCAAGATTTAAGGAGATGGTATTTGTAACATCTTTTTTATTTATAGTACTAAATTCTGTTGAGCCTCCTCCAATATCTATACTTAAAGCATTAGTTTGTTCTGGAAGTAAATTAGCACAAGCAATACCACCAAAATAGGCTTCTTTTATACCATCTATCACTTTTATGTTGAGTTTTAATTGAGTTTTGACACGAAGGATAAAATCTTTTTTGTTAGGTGCATCTCGAAGAGCAGAAGTTGCAACACATAAAATTTTTTTGGTTTTAAAAGAGGCGGTGATTGTTAAAAAGTCATGAAGTGCGTCAAATGTTCTTTGCATGGGAATTTTCTGAAGATTCCCCTCATTTTTATAGGCATCTTCAGAAATCCGTACTTTACTTTTTGCTTCATGAAGTAAGTGAAAAGCAAAGCGGGAAGTTTTTTCATATATAACCATTCTAACAGAGTTAGAACCTATGTCTATGACAGCTATTCGCCTTGCCAAAACTTTATTCTTCCTCTAAAATATTTTTATATTTAAACTGGAGTTCAGCAATCGTTTCAACATTATCTTTGTCAGGCACTATGCAATCAACAGGGCAGACAGAGATACAAGCCGGTTCATCGTACACACCGACACATTCAGTACAACGGTCAGGATCGATGAAGTAAATAGGATCACCTTCTTCTATTGCTGTTGTAGGACATTCTTCACGACATGCATCACATGCTATGCATTCTTCATTTATTATTAAAGCCATTGTCTAACCTTGTATTTAATTCATCTGTATTAATGTGCCCGATTTATATCAGAAGTAAGCTTTATTGTTTTTGAAATTAGGATGATTTGTTTTTTTCAATAAACGACTAAGGTTACTTGTATTTTGGAAGAATACAAGAAAGTTTAGAGTTTAATTGCAAGGAAGCTCTTGTTCCATTTATTTCATCTGTTCTATTTTGAAGTTTTATCTTTGCACCTAATGCATCTGCAGCACTTTTTGCCAAAAATAAACCAAGACCAACTCCAGATTTATTCCCTTGTCTTTTAAATGGAGCAAATAAATCAACACTTTCATCTATGCCACACCCTTCATCAATCACTTCTATAAGGAGTCCGAAATCATCCTGAGAACTTCTAAGAGTTACGCTTTTACCTTTTGGTGTAAATTTGAGAGCATTTTGTAAAAAATTTTGCACAATTTGATTTAAAAGACTTACCTGAAGTGTCGCCATAAAACCATCTGGTTCAAAATGCATATGTAATTTTTTCCCCTCATGTTCTGCTAAAAGGGTAAAATCGTTTGCTTTTTGTTTGAGTACTTCAATAATATCCACTTTGGTTGGTTTATCAAGTTGCGCTCCCTCTTGACGACCAACATTGAGTATATTTGAGACAATGATATTCATCTCATCTATTGTTTTATTTGTGATTTTAAGTGCTTCTATATACTCTTCTGGTGTCCGTTTTTTGATAAGCGTGACCTGATTTTTAAGCTTTATCACTGCTAGAGGAGTTTTTAATTCATGTGCTGTTCCAATGAATAACTCTTTTTGATATTTTACAAAGTTCTGGATTCTTGAGATAAGATGATTGATTGTTGACCCAAGTGATTCAAATTCTTGTGGTAACTCTTCAACACGAATTGGTTTTATAAGATTTTCATTCATGTCAGAAAGCCTTGCATTTAAAGTTTTTACAGGCATAACAAGCATTTTTGAAAGTCCAACAGCATATAAAATAACAAGTAAAATACTAGCAATATTAATTACAAAAATATATCTTAAAATTTTCTCTAAAAGTGCTTTTGTTGATGTGATATCTTTTGTAATTTTGAGATAACTTTGCTCTTCAAGGTTAAAGGGATAAATTAAAGTAAGTAGAGTGTGTTTACTTTTTGTTCGTTCATATAAATCTATATCTTGATGAGAGTGTATTTTTTTTGGATAAATAACTTCTACGGTGATATTTAATCCATAATCAGATGTGAGCGTGTCATTAGCAAAAATTGATTTATCACTTGCTATATTTTTTGCATAGAGAATTAAATCATCTTTTTTTTCATCATAAATTGATTTTTCTATGTACAAATACAAAAGAGAAGAAAATATAAAGATGAGAGAAATAGAGGCAAACATGAGTTGGATAAAAAATTTCCCTCTGATACTTTTAGTTGAGAACATAATATCCCCTTTTTTAAGATGGATAGAATTATAACTGAGTAAATTTAAAGGGGAAAAGAAAAGTGTTACAAAAGAGAAAACTCTTTTGTAATATTGTATGGATTAATTTACTTCTTTTGGAAAGCAAAAACGGTAACCACGACGACGAACAGTTTCAATCGTTGTAATTCCTAAAGGTTTATCCATTTTTTGTCTAATTTGATTAATAGCTACTTCAATTACATTTGGAGTTACAAGTTCTGGTTCTTCCCAAATAGCATCAAGTAATTGCTCTTTTGAGACAATTTGGTCACGGTGACGCGCTAAATGAGTAAGCACTTCAAAAGGTTTACCTTTGAGTTCTATCTCTTGCTCTTTATAAGTAATTTTTTCCTCTTCTGGATTAATAATTAAATCGTCTATCTCTATAATATTACTACCACCAAAACGAAGACGAGCTTCGATACGAGCAATAAGAACATCAAAATCAAAAGGTTTACGAATATAATCGTCAGCACCACTTCTAAGTGCTTCAATTTCACTTTCATTATCATCTCTAGCTGAGAGAACAACGACAACAGTCTTTGGAGTTTTAGATTTAATATCTCCGATAATATCAACCGAATTTCCATCTGGAAGCATCCAATCCATTAAAACTAAATCATAGTTACGGATATCTAAGTAATACTCTCCATCTTTAAGTGTTTCTACTACATCGCTTTGGTAACCAAATTCTTTTAGACCCTCTGCAAGCATTTTATTTAATGTAACTTCATCTTCTATGATCAGAATGCGCATTCATTTTTTCCTATTTAAGTGAATATTTTGGCGAAATCATATCATGATTTTAAGTTACTTTAAAGTTTTTTTTCAATTTTCTTTAAAAAATCTTTAACTTACAATTAAGAAATGAAGTTGTACAAATTGCTAACACTTACCTTACAGTTAGCTAAAATAGAGGGTTTTGTGATTTTTAAACTTAACGAGTCTATTATTAAAAACTGTTTTTTAAGTTTAAGAGAGAGTTTATTTAATGCATCTTCAAGAAGAAAATATTGATTTTCAACTAAATCAGTTTTAATACTATCAACTACATCTGCATAGTTAATAAAATTATCATGATATGTATAATCTATAGTGATATTTATAATAACATCTTGTGGGATAATTCTTTCAAAATCTAAAATTCCAATAATAGTTTGGAATTTTAAATCTTCTATATGTATTCTCATTAAATGACCCGTTTTTCTTTTCCTTGAAGGATTCGGATAATATTTGGGATATGTTTATAAAAGAGAATAAATCCAATTAAAACTATAGGTGCATGAGCGATTTGTGGATGAATATAAAAGCTTGAAATGATTAAAGCAAGTAATCCTAATAAAGATGAAAGGGAAGAAATTTTAATTGTTTTCGCTCCAACTGCCCATATAATAAGTGCAATAACTGTCTCGTAAGGCAACATAAACATCATAACACCCATACCAGTTGCAACCCCTTTACCGCCTTCAAAGTTAAGATAAGGGCTAAAACAGTGTCCAATCACAGCCAAAACTGCAATTCCCCAAAGTGTAGCTTCACTCAAACCAATAAAATAAGCAATAACAAGAACTAAAACACCTTTGAGTGCATCAAGTGCTAAAGTTGCAGCTCCTAGTTTTTTTGCTAAAGATGGATTATTCTCTTTAACAACTCGAAGTACATTTGTAGCGCCAATGCTTCCTGAACCATTCTCTTTAATATTGACACCGGCAAATTTTTTTGCGAGTAATAATCCAAAAGGGATACCACCGATGAGATAAGCTGCAAGAAAAAACTGAACATTTGTGTTAAATAAAAAATCCATGATAACCCTCTTTAAAATTTGTCGCATTCTACTTGATATTTATTTACAACCATATAAAAGTTTTATAAAAAAATAGTGAACTCTATTAGTTGATGCTATAATCCGCTTAAATTTTTTAGGTGAGAAAAAATAATGAATTTACACAGTTTACGATTTAAAATTATGATTGCTACACTTTCTATTGCCACGGTAGCGAGTTTATTGTTTGTCATTTTTGTTTACAATGTCCAAAAAGAGCTTTACACACAAGGCGTACAAGAAAAACTTAATCTTGCGGCACAGGCAGGAAAACTTTATCTTGGAGAAAGTTTAGTTGATACATTTGATAAACAACATCCGATGGATGAAGGTACGCATTTAAAACTTGTTCAAAAACTAAGTCAATATGCTCAAAATAATAATATTGAATATATTTATATGATGGTAAAGGAGAAAGAGACAATTTATACAGTTGTTAGTAGTGCATCTATTGAGGAGCTTGAAAAAAAAGAATATGACCTTTTTTACACTGAGTATGAAGCAAGCGAAGAGATTCAAAAAGCGTTTCTAGAGCAAAAAGATGAATATTCTTTTTATGAAGATACCATTGATAAATATGGACATTTCCGTTCCTATTTACAGCTCAATAAATCGCTAGGTGGAACATCTTATTTGATAGGTGCTGATATAAGTATTGTTCATATAGAAAGTGCTTTAAATGTTTTATTAGGTAAAAGTTTTTTACTCTTTTTGGTTGTATTTTTGATTGCAAGTCTAATCTCTTTATGGGTATCAGGAGCTATTACTCGTCGTCTTATAAAGTTGAATGTAGAGGTCAAGAGTCTTGTTCAAACACATGATTTGAAAATTTTATTGCACCAATCTGGTCATGATGAGATTGCTCAATTAGCAAATTCTTTAAATTATTTTCTTACATCAATTCATACTGTTGTGTCGGAAGCAGTGAGCGTATCTAGTGAAAATCTAACTTTAGCATCGCAAACTGTTTATGATGCAGATGAAGTAATAAAACAAATTTCCAATACGAGAAATCTTGTGCATGAAAATCTTACAGAAATTGGAACGATTAGTTCTCAGCTTCAAACTATGTCTAGCATGACACTTGGTGTTGTTGCATCATTGAATCAAGCAAATAAAGAACTCCAAACAACAAGAAAAAGTATTCACTCTGTTGTAGAACAAGCCAAAAATAGTGCCAAAGAGGGTGAAAATATTGCACAACAACTGCGTCAACTCGAACATCAAGCTTCTCAAATTCGAACAATTTTAACTGTAATTGGGGATATTGCAGATCAGACGAATTTATTGGCTCTTAATGCGGCTATTGAAGCAGCTCGTGCTGGAGAACATGGGAGAGGATTTGCCGTAGTTGCGGATGAGGTACGAAAACTTGCAGAAAAAACACAATCAAGTTTAACAGAAATAAGAGTAACCACAGATGTAATAGTGCGTTCAGTTGGTGACATATCCGAGATAACGAATGGAAGTTCAGATAATATTATTGCTCTAGCAAAAACTTCGGAACTCTCCGAAGGTTTAATATCTAATGCATCCAATACGATGAGCCAAGCAGTTCGTGCCATGAATGAGGTTCAAAAAGATTATGCAACTCTTTTGAAACTTGGAGAATCTTCTTCTACTAAAATGGCGAATATTGATGCGTATTCTTCTGCAAATATAAATACAATGTCTTTAGTAGATGAGAAAATAACTAAAGTGAGCACTTTGTCTGCAGAATTAGGAAATAAACTCAATTATTTTAAAACATAATAATTTGATTTTTAGGCTTAAATAGAGTAAAGATAAAAAGGGGGTTTGGTATTATTTTGATATAATTTCGCCCATTATTTAGAAGGACATTTCTTTGAAACTAACAAATGAAGAATTAAAACAAAAAATTATTGAGTTAAAAAATAGATTAAGCGTCACGGTTGTAGCACATTTTTATCAACGAGATGAAGTGTTTGAGATGGCAGATATTACTGGAGATTCACTAGAACTTGCCATGAAAACAAAAGATGATAATGCAGAGTTTGTAGTGTTTTGTGGTGTAGCTTTTATGGGACAAAGTGTAAAAGTTTTGAGTCCACACAAAAGAGTTGTTATGCCAAAAGCAGCATGTTGTGCTATGGCTCGAATGATTGATGGAATCTATTTTGATAACTCGATTAAGTTTTTAGAAGAGAGAGGGATAACGAAAGAAAATATTTTACCAATCACTTATATCAATTCAAATGCAGATGTCAAAGCAAAAGTGGGTGAAATGGGCGGACTTGTGTGTACGAGTTCTAATGCAAAAAAAATTATCACTACAGCTTTAGGTGAGGGGAAAAAGATTTTATTTGTTCCTGATAGATGTTTGGGGCAAAATATTGCAAATCAGATGGGTTTAAAATCTATGGTAATAGGTCATGAAGGAAATCCAAGTGAAGTAGATATTATTTGTTATGATGGATTTTGCTCAGTACACCAACTCTTTAGTGTGGATGATATAAATTTTTACCGTAAAAAATATCCTGGAATTTTGATTGCAACACACCCAGAATGTGACCCTGCTATTTGTGATGCGTCTGATTTTGTGGGTTCAACTTCTCAACTGATTAAATTTATTCAAGAGCTTCCAGCGGAGCAAAAAGTAGCAGTTGGAACAGAATTTAATATGGTAAATCGTTTACGACCAAAAAATACTTATATTTTATCCTCTACAAAGCCTGAATGTCCAACCATGAATGAAACCACTTTAGAAGATTTATATTTGACTCTAAAATCTATTGATGATGGTAAACCAATTAACGAAATAGAAGTAGATGAAACGACGCAAAAGTGGGCAAAGATTGCATTAGAAAGAATGTTGGCATTATGATAGAAGCATTTGTAAGAGCAACACTTGCTGAAGATGTAGGGCGTGGGGATTTATATGCTTTGGTTGAGCCAAGCGTAAGTGCGAATGCAAAAATTATTGCTAAAAGTGATGGTGTTATAGCGGGTCAAAAGTATATTAATGTTTTAGCAGAGATAGAAAAGTTTCAGATTATTTGGAAAAAGAATGATGCCGAATTATTTGTAAAAGGGGATGTGCTAGCTACAATTCATGGAGATTCTCATACCATTTTAAGAATTGAGAGAACGCTTTTAAACATGCTTCTTCATGCAAGTTCAATCGCAACGCTGACAAGAAAATTTGTAGATATTATTACCCCTTATGGTGTAAAACTTTTAGATACAAGAAAAACTCGTCCAATGCTTCGAGTGTTTGAAAAATATGCAACAAGAACAGGTGGAGCGGTAAATCATCGCATGGGATTAGATGATTCTTTGATGCTAAAAGATACTCATTTAAAAACAATTAAAGATTTAAAAGAATATATTATTCAAGCAAGAAAACAGATACCTTTTACAACAAAAATAGAGGTGGAAGCTGAAAGCTTAGAGATGGCAAAAGAGGCGATGGATTCAGGAGTTGATATTGTTATGTGTGATAACATGACTCCTGAGCAGATAGTAGAAATAGTGAAATTTAGAGATGTTAATTTTAAACATATTCTTTTAGAAGCAAGTGGAAATATCTCGCTCGAGACAATAGAATTATATGCCACAACTGGCGTTGATGCAATTAGTAGTGGTTCATTAATTCATCAGGCTAATTGGATAGATTTATCTATGAAAATAGATTGATTCTAAGTAGAAATAGGTAGGATTTTCACATGGCAGATGATGCTGAAAAAACGGAAGAACCCACCGATAAGAAGATTGAGGATGCCCGAAAAGATGGGAATGTTCCAAAATCACAAGATGCTTCTGGAGTAGTTACTCTCTTTGTTGCGATACTTGCTTTTTTGATGTTATTTCCATTCATGGCAGAGCATGTTGTGCTTTTGTTTAAATATTATTTCTCACTTATCGGACATCCTCTTGATAAGGCTTTTATGCTAGATGTGGCTATCATAACTATTAAAGAGTTACTGCTTATTATTATGCCTCTTGCAATTGCAGTTGCAGTTGCTGGTGTCATAGCTGCTGTTTCACAGTTTGGCTTTTTATTTACAACAGATGCAATTCAACCAAAATTTAGTAAGATAGACCCAATTAAGGGGATGAAAAATCTTTTCTCTATGAAAAAACTGATTGAAGGTGTGAAAATAACATTTAAAGCTTTTATAACTTTGGGTGTTGGCTTTATATTTTTCTTTTATTTTATTGTTGACCTTCCAACCGTTACTATGTTTAGTTTGGGCGACCAATTGGCATGGCTGAGAGATAAGGCGATAATTATTGCTTTTGTTATGCTATTGATTATTTTTATTTTTGCAATTATAGATGTTGTCATTGTCCGAAAACAGTATTTTGATGGTCTTAAAATGAGTAAGCAAGAGATAAAAGATGAGATGAAAAATATGGATGGGGACCCATTAATCAAATCAAAAATTCGTCAAATCCAGATGCAGGCTTCAAGAAAACGGATGATGTCAGAAGTTCCTCATGCAGATGTAGTTGTAACTAATCCTACCCATTATGCAGTTGCTCTAAAATATGATGATAAAAAATCCCATGCGCCAATTGTTGTAGCAAAGGGTATGGACCATATTGCGCAACAAATAAAAAAAATTGCTAGAGAAAGTAATGTACCCATTATACAAAATCCTCCACTAGCAAGAAGTTTGTATGCTGATGTAGAACTTGATAGACCAATACCAGATGCACTTTTTGGTGCAGTTGCTGAGGTTCTTGCGTATGTTTATAAAATGAATAAAAAGAGGTTGTAAATGAATGAAATTTTAGAAAGAATTCAACAATCAAGCCATATAACGGTAATTGCACATGTCAATCCAGATGCAGATTCACTTGGTGGTGCAAGTGCCATGTACACTCATATTTTAAGGCTTCATAAAAAGGTTTCTTTCTTTTGTGCGAGTACAAATCTTAATCAAAAACTCTCTTTTTTGCCATGGTTTGATAAAATACGCAGTTCATTTCCTCCTTCATCTGATTTAGCTATCTCATTTGATTGCGCTTCGCAAGAGAGATTGGGGATAGACTTAGAGAGGGATTTGATAAATGTAGACCATCATAAAAGTAATATTCATTTTGGAAAATTTTCTTTAATTGATGCGAATTGTATAAGTACAACGGAAGTTTTGTATAATTTTTTTACTCAAAATGGGATTGAGATAAATAAAAAAATGGCTACAGCTTTATATGCTGGATTATTGGAAGACTCCAATGGTTTTATGAGTAATAAAGTTGATGGTACAACTTTTGCTTTGGGGAGTAAACTTATAGCACAAGGAGCAGATTATAGAGTTTGTCATCAATTTATTATGCATTATTTGACACTTGGTGCTTTTCGACTCAAAGGGCTGATGCAAACAAATATGGAGTTGTTAAATGATGGGAGGATTGCTATTTTTTGCGTGAGTAATGAAGATATGAAAAGAACTGGAGCCATTGGTACAGATTGTGAGTATGCCCTAGAAGAGGCACTGTATCTACCAACTGTTGAAATCTCGTTATTGTTACTTCAAAATTATGATCTAAGTATCAAAGGTTCTCTTCGTTCAAAAAATAGATTAGATGTATCTGCAATAGCATCACAACTTGGTGGAGGCGGACATCTCAACAGAGCGGGATTTAATATTAAAAATGGTGTTAGTTTAGAAAGCACAAAAATAGAAATGTTAAAATTAATTCATAAGGACATGTAATTGAATAATAGAAATGGAAAAGTATCATTTGGAGTTTTAGTTATCTTTGGAGTGATAATAGCAGCTTCATTGTATGTTTATAACTCTTCAGTATTTGAAAGAGATTTACCGGTTATTTCGCTTGAAAACAATGGATATTGGAACCTTAAAACACCAATGAAGGTTTCTATACAAGATAAAAGTGGGATAAAAGCATATAAAATAATTTTTAAAAGTCAAGATGGTGATATAACTCTTAACGATGAAAAATTTATAGATATTAAAACTGGTGTAGAAACAGAAATTGTCCCACCAAGAAGTGCATTTTCGATAAAAGATGAAGATGTTAAAATTGTGATACAAGCATTAGATGGGAGTCGTTGGCATTTTTTTCAGGGCAATAGTGCGATTAAAGAGTTTCACTTAAAAATAGATAAAAACAGACCACGACTCAGTATAATCAGTAATACTTATAAAATTACAAAAGGTGGTTCGGCACTTGTTATATTTCAAGCTGGTGATGAGAATTTAAAAGATATTTATATAGAAACAGAGTTTAAAGATAAAAAGCAGTTTAAAGTTGAACCCTTTTATAAAGAGCGATACTATATATCTTTAATAGCTTGGCCTGCTACGGAGGCAAATTTCAAAGCAACAATAGTTGTAACGGATGAAGCGGGAAATAATGCAAAATCTTACATACCATTGTATCTCGAAGATAAAAATTATAAAGTATCAAATATCGAAATAACGGATCAGTTTTTGAAAGGTAAAATAGCTGAACTTGCAGAGGATTTTGATGAAACACAAGGTGTTACCGATTCTTTAAAACAGTTTAAAATAATTAATGAAGATGTAAGACTGAAAAATGAGGAAGTTATTCATAAAATAACATCTGAAGTTCCGACTGAAATGATAAGTGATTTTAAGATTAATACAATGTATCCGCTTAAAAATGGTAAGGTTGTTGCTCAATATGGAGATCATAGAAAATATTCTTATGCAGGAAACCCTTTAAGTGAATCGTATCACATGGGACTTGATTTTGCGAGCAATGCCCAGTCTGAAATAAAGTCACAAAATGATGGAGAAGTAGTTTTTGCTGATTTTAATGGTATTTATGGGAATTTACCAATTTTAAGTCATGGTTTAGGACTCTATACTCTTTATGGACACTGTTCAAGCTTAGTTGTGGCTAAAGGGGACAAAGTAGTCCCAGGTCAGAACATAGCAAATACAGGTAAAACAGGCTATGCCATGGGAGATCATCTTCATTTTGGTGTCTTAGTTCAGGGTATTGAAGTTCGTCCACAAGAATGGATGGATGCACACTGGATAAAATTAAATATTTATGATGTGATTAAAAGTGCAAAAAGTACTATTGATAAAAGTTAATCTTAGAAACGAAAAGGTTTGTACATGTATCAAACAACTATCAAAAAATCTGTAGGTTTAGTAGGCATTGGACTTCACAAGGGTTCGCCTGTGCGATTAAAACTTGAACCATTAGAAGACAATAGTGGAATTGTATTTTATAGAAGTGATGTGAATGTTTCTATAGCTTTGATTCCTTCTAATGTGGTGGACACCAAAATGGCTACTGTAATAGGCAAAGATGGTTTTGTGATATCAACGATAGAACATCTTCTCTCTGCTATTTATGCATACGGAATTGATAATATCAAAGTCACAGTTGATGCTGATGAAGTGCCTGTCATGGATGGTAGCAGTGCTAGTTTTTGTATGCTTTTAGATGAAGCAGGTATTACAGAACTTCAATCACCAAAAAAAGTTATGAGAATTAAAAAAGATATCATCATTCAAGAGGGGGAAAAATATGTCAAACTTTCTCCTTCACCTGATTTGAAATATGATTTTACAATTAAATTTCCTCATCCAGTGATTGCGAAGCAAGAGTTTGTTTTAGAATTTACAAAAGAGAGTTACAAAAAAGAGATTGCAAGAGCCAGAACATTTGGTTTTTTACACGAAGTACAGTATCTGCGTTCCAAAGGTTTGGCACTTGGTGGCTCTTTAGAAAATGCTATTGTACTGGATGATAAAAAGGTTTTAAATCCAGAAGGACTTCGATTTACTGATGAATTTGTAAGACATAAAATTTTAGATGCAATTGGGGATATGTCTTTAATTGGAATGAATTTTATTGGTAATTATGAAGCAATGGCTGGGAGTCATGATTTAAATCATAAACTCACTCTTGCACTTTTAAAAGAACCATCCAATTATGAAGTAATTGAACTCGTTGGTGAAAAAACAAAAGAGTTAGAAAAAGCGTATGCCTAAAAATGTTGATTTATTTTTCATAACACTTTCTTCACCACTTCTTATTGGTGTTTATGAAAATAATAAATTAATTGATAGCATAGTGAGTGAAGAAAAAAGTTCGGATGTCTTACCTAGAATAGTTCAAGAGATGTTAGAAAAATATACTATCGACGGTTTATTTTATTTAAATGGACCTGGCAGTTTCATGGCAATTAAAATTGCATATATTTTTTTAAAATCTATTAGCATACTCAAAAATATACCATTATTTGCATCAGATGCTTTTAATTTTAATGAAAATAGTCCAATCAAAGCGATTGGAAAGCTATATTTTGTTAGAATTGGGTCAGAAATAAAAACTCAAAAATTAGAAATAGTTTCATCAGTAGATTTTAGACTACCAAGTGTACTAAAGTATAGTGAGTTTAATAAGCAAAATGCACCTATGTATGGTATAGGTGCTGTATAATAGGAAAAGCATGATAGTAAGTGTACCGGCTACAAGCGCAAATTTGGGCCCAGGATTTGATTCTTTAGGTTTGGCAGTAGATTTAAGAAATAGAGTGGAGTTTAATCCATCTAGATTTTTTAGTGTGAGTATTAAAGGTGAAGGTGAAGATAACCCTAGATTAAAAGGAAATAATCTTTTTATTAGTATTTTTAACGAACATTACAGCCGTTTGACGAAAAAAAGTCAAAATTTTAAATTTACATTTTATAATCAAATACCGATGTCTAGAGGGCTTGGAAGTTCATCTGCTGTTATTGTGAGTGCAATTGCTAGTGCACATGAAGCAGCGGGGATTAGGGTTTCTAAAAGAAGAATTTTAAATCATGCACTCACTTATGAGGCACATCCTGATAATATTACACCTGCAGTTATGGGTGGGTTTAATGCAGCTACAGTTGAAAAAAATAAAGTTTTTTCACAAAATAAACATTTACCAGATTATCTTCGAGCAGTTGTGACTATTCCAGATAAGCCAATAAATACAGCAAAAGCAAGAACTCTCCTTCCAAAATCTTATTCAAAAGAAAATGCAGTCTATAATCTTTCTCACACAGCCTTAACAGTTGCTGCGTTTTTTAATGAAGATTGGGAGATGCTTAAATTGTCCACTGGGGATAGATTTCACCAAAGAACTAGAATGAAAACATTACCAGAACTTTTTAATGTTCAAAAAACTGCGTATGATAATGGAGCATTAATGAGTACACTTTCAGGTAGTGGTTCTACTTTTTTTTCCATGGCGTATGAAGAAGATTCAGAGATGTTGGCAAGTGTATTAACACAAAAGTTTCCAGATTTTATCGTAAAAATTTTGAATTTTGATAATAGTGGACTTATAATAGAGAGATAAGCTCTATTAAATGAAGTTAGATTTGGATACAATGTCGAAAATTTTTCATAAGCCAATCAGAATGTGTATCTCTTGTAGAGAAAGAGCTACACAAAATAGCTTATATAGGCTTCAATGTATTGATTCAATTTTGAATATTTTTAGTGGTCATGGCAGAAGTTTTTATATATGTAAAGATTGTATTTGTCAAGAAAAAAAGGCTCTAAAAGTGATTATGCATCAGTGTAAAAGTGGGGATAGAGATAAATATATGAATAAACTACAGGAGGTCATCGCTGATGATAGAAAAAGTTAGAGTACACGAGATTGCAAAAGAGTTGGGTATAGCTTCTAAAGATGTTGTTAAAAAAGCTTCAGATATGGGTATAGATGTTAAATCTGCACAGAGTACAGTGAGTATGGAACAAGCAGAGAGCTTAATGAATTTTATCATGAATGGTGAAAATACAGCAGAACAAAAAACAGAAGTAAAAGTACCTAATCAATTAAAAAGTGATACTCCAGAAATAGAACAAGCTCCTAAAGTAGAAAAAATAATTATAGAAAGTAGTATGACTAAAGAAATTAAAAAATTAGAGCCAAAAAATGAAAATACACCTTTAAATGTCAAAAAAGAGGATGTACAGTCAGCTGTAAATGTTGATAAAAAAGTAAATATAAAATCAACGCCTTCGACAATTGTACCCGTAACTACATTGACAAAAAGAAGTGGTCTAACTATTGTTAAAAAGAAAAAACCTAAAATTGAGGTTGAAGAAAAAACAGCCGTAGCACAAAAACAAACATCAGTTTCCTCTTATGGAAGAATGTCTGCTGAAGTTTTAGAAGAATTGGCTAAAAAGAAAAAAACAAAACAAAGTTCAGGAAATGCACGCAAGCAAGAACAAGGTACAAAAATCGATATTTTTGGCGGTTCTATGAGTGATGTTTCTATGGATATGGACGACCAAATTGTACTTTTAGATTTAAACTCTACAGAAAGAGCTAAATTACCAGTTGATGAGCCTAAAAAAGCAAGAGAACCTAAACCAGCGGGAAGAAATGCGAATAAAAAAGCTGCTCCAAAAAGTAGAAAAGTTTCTCGTGATAAAAGAAAAATATATAAAAAAGAGAAACCAATTGATGAAATAATCACACATGTTGAAATTCCTGAAGATATTCGTGTTTATGAATTTGCTGAAGCTTTGAATAGACCTATGTCAGAGATTATAAAAGTTCTTTTTGACTTAGGTCTTATGATGACAAAAAATGACTTTTTAGGTAAAGATGAGATAGAAATTTTATCAGAAACATTTGATGTTGAAGTAAGTATTGTTGATCCAAAAGATGCGTTTAATTATGAAGAAGATTCAGAAGAAGATACAGATGAAAATAGTGTAGAAAGAGCACCAGTTATTACGATTATGGGGCATGTTGACCATGGTAAAACACTTCTTTTAAATGCTATTAGAAAAGCAAAAGTTAATAACACTGAAGCAGGTGGTATTACTCAGCATATCGGTGCTTATACGATTGAACAAAATGGTAAAGCTATTACATTTTTAGATACTCCAGGACATGCTGCTTTTAGTTCTATGAGACAACGAGGTACAGATATTACTGATATTATTATTATTGTTGTTGCTGCTGATGATGGTGTGAAACCTCAAACGCTAGAAGTTATAAAACTTGCAAAAGAATCAGGTGTGCCTGTTATTGTTGCTTTGAATAAAATGGATAAACCAACTGCAAATCCTGATATGGTTAAAAGTCAAATGGCTGAACAAGGGATGAATCCAGTTGAATGGGGTGGAGATATTGAATTTATCCCTGTTTCTGCAAAAACAGGTATGGGAATTGATGATTTACTTGAAAATATTTTAATAACAGCAGATGTATTAGAGCTTCGTGCAAATGAAAATGCAATGGCAAAAGCAGCTGTTGTTGAGAGCTCAGTTGAAAAAGGTCGTGGACCAGTTGCAACTGTAATAGTTCAAAACGGTATCCTTAAAGTTGGTGATTATGTTGTTTGTGGTAGTGCGCATGGTCGTGTTAAAGCACTTATAGATGAGCACGCAAAACAGATAAAAAGTTTAAGACCAAGTCATACTGCGGTTGTTGTTGGTCTCAATGAAGTACCATCTTCTGGCGAAATCATGATGGCGATGAGCAGTGATAAAGAAGCAAAAGAGTATGCACTCAAGCGACATGAATATGATAGACATAGAGAGTTGTCAAGAAGTACAAAATCTACTTTAGAAGATATGACAACTATGATTGCTGAAGGTAATTTAAAATCTTTAAAAGTTGTCCTCAAAACAGATGTTCATGGTTCACTTGAAGCTATTAAATCTTCACTCAATGAGTTGAGAAATGAAGAAGTTAAAGTGAATGTTATCTCTTCTGGTGTTGGTGGAATTACAGAAAATGATGTTGATTTAGTTTCAAATACTGAAAACTGTGTTCTATTAGGGTTTAATGTTCGCCCAACTGGAACTGTAAAAGCTCTTGCTAAACAAAGAAATGTTGATATTAGAACTTATTCTATTATTTATCAACTTCTTGATGATATTACTGGCATGTTAACTGGAATGATGGCACCGAAATTTACTGAAATAAATACAGGTCAAGCTGAAGTTAGAAATGTATTTAAATCTCCAAAAGGTGCTGTTGCTGGATGTGTTGTTGTTGAAGGCAAACTTGTTCGTGGTGGTCTTGTTCGTGTTATCCGTGAGGGTGTTGTGGCATTTGAAGGGGAACTTACTTCTCTTAAACGATTTAAAGATGATGTTGAAGAGATTGGTAACGGTTATGAGTGTGGTGTGATGGTCAAAGGTTATGACGATGTTATAGTTGGCGATGTTATTGAAACATTCAAAAAAGTTGAACAAAAAGTTTCTCTGTGACCGAAGCTCAAATAAAGTTAAAAAGAACGGAATCAATCCTTTTAGAGTTGGTTCCAGAGGCACTCGGCACTCTTAATGATAAAAGATTTCATGAACTTAATGTGGTTGAAGTTAAATGCTCTCGTGGTAAAACGGATGCTAAAGTTTATCTTGACCCAGCTTCTTTTAGTGATGAAGAGAAAAAAAACTATATGAGTCTTTTACAAAAAGCCCGTCCTATCATAGAAACTCATTGCTTAAAAGACCAAGGTTGGTATCGTTGTCCAAAATTTACATTTGAATTTGATGAACAGCTTCAAAAATCAAAAAGTATAGAAGAACTTTTTAAAAAGATTGCTAAGGATGAAAAATGAGTTTAGAGAGTGATATAAAGTCATTTGTAAAATCAGTTGGTTTAGAACTTTATGATGCTGGTATTGTTACAGAAAATGAAGAAACTATTTACCGTGTAAGTGTAATTGCAACAAACTTAACAGAAGATGGAAAAAAAGTTGGTGTCAGTATGGAACAATGTGTCTCACTTACTCACATGATATCTCCATTTTTGGATGTAACACCACCAGTATCTGGTGACTATAGACTTGAGGTCGGAAGTGCGGGGATAGAGAGAAAAATTTCCAATATGGGTCAGTTTGAAAAATCTCTTGGTGAAAAAATCTCTATTTTAAAAAATGATAAACACAAATTAAAAGGGAAACTTTTAAAAGCTGAAAATAATAAAATATTTTTAGATACTGAAGATGGCGAAGTTATCGTCGATTTCTCTGAGATATCAAAAGCAAAAACATATTTTGAATGGTAATAAATTCTAGCTTTTTTATGACTCAAGCCATTCATGAGGCTTGGAAATATCAAGGTTTAACTTATCCAAATCCCGCAGTTGGTTGTTGTATCGTTGGTGCAAAAGGGGAACTTTTAGCTATCAATGCACATCAAAAAGCAGGAAAGCCCCATGCCGAAGTTCTAGCACTTCAAGATGCGTATGTAAAACTTACAAATGATTTTAAGATTTTAAATTTTACAAACTCATTTGAGATTCATAATTATCTTTTAGCAAATCACAACAATTGTTTTGAAAATATTTTTTTATATACAACACTTGAACCATGCTCTCATATCGGTAAAACCCCTTCATGCGCTTCTCTTATTTCTAATTTAAAAATTAAAAAAGTATTTGTAGGCTCGTTAGATTTCAATGAAGAAGCTTCCCAAGGAAATAAAAAACTTTTAGATTCTGGGGTAGAGGTCGAAAACTGCCTTATGCAAAATGAGTGTAATAAACTTTTAGAGCCTTTTTTGCAATGGAAAAAAAGCAATTTTATTTTTTTTAAATGGGCTCAACGCCTCAATGCAACAATAGATGACGGGATTATAAGTTCTACGCAATCAAGAAAAAATCTCCATGGGATGAGAAGTGTTTGTGATTTAATTGTTATCGGTGGCAATACTGTTCGAATGGATAGACCCACTCTTGATGCAAGATTGGTTGATGGAAAAGCTCCTGATGTTTTGATATTCTCAAGACAAAAAGAGTTTGATACAACGATTCCTTTGTTTCATGTGGCAAATAGAAAAGTTTTTATTGCTGATAACCTTTCTCTTTGTCATGACTATAAAAACATCATGATTGAGGGAAGTGCTAAAATGTTTGAACTTACCAAAGAGATTGTCGACTATTATTTATGTTACATAGCACCAACTTTTGGTGGTAGTCATGGATTTGAAAATGTGAATGCAAAGTTTGATATTTTAAATCTACACCAAGATGAGATTGATATAATTATGTGGATGAAAAGGATAGATAAAAATGATGAATAAAAAAGAGGAAAAACAGGCGAAGATTGTTTCGATGTTTGATGATATTGCACCTACTTATGATACTGCAAATCGTGTGATGAGTATGGGTGTCGATAAGAGTTGGCGACGAAAAGCTTGTGATTTGGCTTATAAATTTTACTCAAAAGAATCTCTTGATAAAATAGTTGATGTAGCTTGTGGTACAGGTGACATGATGGAGTTTTGGAGAAGTAGGGCGGAGTATTCTAATATCTCTTGTATGGAGATTGTCGGAGTTGATCCATCTGTTGGTATGCTAGATGTTGCACGCCAAAAATATCCAAACTTTAAGTATCATATTTCAAAAGCGACTCAAATTCCATTAGATGATAGCAGTGCTGACATTTTAAGTATCACTTATGGTATTAGAAATGTTGTTGAGAGAGAAGAAGCATTAAAAGAGTTTAAGAGAGTGTTGAAAAAAGATGGACTTGTAGTAATTTTGGAGTTTATGAAAAATGAAAATCCCTCTGTTCTTGGAAAAGTGAGAGATTTTTATATGAATAAAGTTTTGCCAAAAGTGGGTGGATTTATCTCTAAAAATTTAGAGGCGTATGAATATTTACCAAACTCTATAGAAGATTTTTCAACAGTTGAAAATATGCAATATGAATTAGAAACTGCAGGGTTTGAGATGTTATATTCAAAAAGCTTTTCTATGGATATTTCAACTCTGTTGATTGCACGCAAAAAATAAAAGAGTAATAAATTTTACTCTTTTAATCTCTCGATTTTTGCACCAACACCTTCAAGTTTTTTTTCTAATTGGTCATAACCACGGTCAAGATGATAAATGCGGTGTATTTTTGTTTCTCCATCGGCTACAAGTGCTGCTAACACCAATGCACTTGAAGCTCTTAAATCAGTTGCCATTATATCAGTTCCACTTAATTGACTTTGTCCGCTTACAGTTGCTACGCTTCCATTAAGCGAAATATTTGCTCCTAGTCTTTGGAGTTCACTTACATGCATAAATCTATTTTCAAATAATCTCTCTTCTATAATTGAAACTCCGTTTGCTTGTGTTGCAAGAGCCAAAAATTGGGCTTGCATGTCAGTAGGAAATGCAGGATATTCTTGTGTTACAATTTTGATTGGTTTGATGATTTGTGACGGATGGATAGTGATAGTATTTTTAGTAATTGTAAAAGAGCTTCCCATCTCTTCGAGTTTTGCTATGACAGCACCCAGATGTTTGGCATTAACATTTGTGAGCTTGAGCTCTGACTTGGTGATTGCTCCTGCACAAAGGTAAGTTCCAGCTTCAATGCGGTCAGGAATAATTGAAAACTCATCTATATGTATTAATTTACCATGTGTTCCATGTATAGCTAAAACAGCCGTTCCTATACCTTCAATTTTCACGCCACTTGCATGAAGAACTTCGCAAAGCTGTACTACTTCAGGCTCTCTTGCCGCATTGATGATAGTTGTTACCCCTTTTGCTAAAGCTGCCGCCATGACAATATTCGCTGTGCCTGTAACAGTGATTTTATCAAAGATAATTTCACAGCCTTTGAGTCCATTGGGCGCACTTGCTTGAACATATCCTGATTTTATGTCTATTGTTGCACCCATTTGTTCAAGTGCTTTTAAGTGTAAATCAATTGGTCGCTGACCAATCGCACAACCACCAGGAAGAGAAACTTCACAATGCCCAAATCTTGTTAAAAGTGGCCCAAGCACTAAAATAGAAGCACGCATGGTTTTGACAATATCATAAGTTGCTTTTGTTTCGGTGAGTTGTGTTGTATCTACAATAGTTTTTATTTTTTGAAATTCACAATTTGCACCAAGATTTGTCAAGAGTTTTAAGAGAGTTTTTATATCTGCGACATTAGGTAAATTTTTTATACTAACACTATTTTTTGCTAATATAGTCATAGCAATAAGTGGAAGTGAAGCATTTTTAGCACCAGAAATCTTAATTGTGCCACTCAGTGATTTTATACCTTGTATTTTTAAATAGTCCATTCGTTTCTTTCATTCTTTTTTGTCGGTATTATATCAAATATTCCATGATGGACTTGTAAAAAGTTTGTAAAATCGAGTTATAATTTTTTTAGATATAATTTTAAAATTACTAAAGGAAATATGATGAGTTCAGCCTTAGACAGATTAAAAAATTTAACAACTAAAATCTCAAGCTATGAGATGTCAAGAAAAGAAAATTTAAAAGTTTTAGAAATATTATATGACGAATTACAAATTAGTAAAAAAGTGGAATATTTTTCAGAACTTTTTGATTTCAAGGCAATTAATCTTTCTGGAGCGTCCCTTTTAAATACAAATTTAGGTGAAATTAAAGAGGGTAAATATCTCCAAATACTAGCAATAGGCTATGATAAAGATGCAATTGTAAAGAGTAAAAATATCTCTTTGGGCTATTTTGGAAGAGCCGAACATGTAGATGTCACACTCAAAAATAAAGTGGTTGAATTTATTATTCGGTACAGATTTGAAAAAAGTTTTATGACACTTGAACATTATTACGAGATGCTTGGACCTTTTGATACCAAATGAATTTTAAGTTTTATCTTTTTTTATGGTTCAAATGGGTTATACGATTAACCTTTTGTAGTTTGTTTTTAGCTGCTATTTTTGCTTTTTTGATTACTGCTTTTTTATATTTGAAGTTAGAGATGCCGATATTGAGTGCTGAGAACATGGTAGCACTTTTTGAGTTATTTAAATTTTGGTTTCAAATTAGTTGGAATGGAGCACTTTTAATTGCCATGTTTCGCAGTGTTAAATATATTTTTAATAATTGCAATCATGGATATCAATTTCAACTTCTCACATGCCAAGCAATAGTTATGCAAGAGATAGGATATGGAGATTTAGTAAAAGTTTGGAGAAGATGGCTCATGTTAATGATATGGCTTGTTGGCGCACAGATGATTGTTGCCTTGGCTTATACTTTACTTTTTACAAATATGACAACTGTTTTTGAGTGGTTTAATATTTATTGGCTATTTGGTTTTACTGTTTTTTCTGGATATATATCTTTTATTTTTCTTCCTAATAGATGTAAATTTGTAAGGTTGGCAAAATGTTGATATTTGTCGATATTCAAACTACAGGCTTAGAGAAAGCGGATAAAATTGTTTCTATTGGCTTGGTTGTAGTTGATGGTGAGAATTTTTTTCACATGTACGATGAAGTAAATGAAGGTAAAAAAATACCTCCAAAAGCCTCAAGTATTCATCATATTACAAATGAGATGTTAAAAAATAAGCCTGAGTTTAAACAAAGTGATTCCTATAAATTTTTAGAACAAAATAATCTTGAGTCAACGACATTGATAGGGCATAATATAAAGTTTGATATTGAAAAACTCTCAGGAAGTGGCTTCGACTTTGTAGGAAAAATGATTGATACTCTCAAAGTTACAAAACATTTGATACCAGAATGTGAACGATTTTCCCTACAATTTTTGAGATATGAATTAAAATTGTATCGTCAAGAAACACAAAAGTTTTGCTCTCATCATGCTTTAGGAGATGCTTTTACTTTAAAATTTCTTTTTGAATATTTAGCCGATATGACGACAATAGAAAATATGTATCTATTGAGTTTTAAGCATGTCTTGATGCAAAAATTTGAATTTGGAAAATATGCAGACAGATATATAGAAGAAATTAGCATGAATGATAAGGGATATTTAGAATGGATGCTGGGAAATATTATGGATTTAGATGAAGATTTACGATACAGTATTAATTATTATTTAGAAGGAAAATTATGAAAGTTGCTGTTGTGTGCAGGTCTCCATTATTGCAAAAATCACTTGAAATTTTTCTATTTAAGTATTTAAGTTCATTAAAAAAGTGTGATATTGTAGTAAAAGACACATTTTGCCATGACGATGCAAGATGTTTTTATATTTCAAGTGATTCTAAAGCTGATTTAGTAAAACCATTTTCAAAATCGCAACTTATATTAGCACTTGAAAAAAGGTACAAACTATTACAAAATGATGGATTTATAGATGATAGCACATTGCGAAATTCTAAAAATTTTGAGCTTTTAGAAAAAAGAATAGAATATCTTACTATAGAATATCAACAAAACATCCTCAAATCTGTGAGAGCATTTTATGAAAAATAACCAAATAATAAAAAAAATAATTATGGGCAAGTTCAAAGGTAAAACTCTAAAACTTCCTTCCAAAGAAACAACACGAAGTTCCAAAAATATCGTTTTGGAATCTTTTTTTAATACATTGCAATTTGAGATAATAGATTCTAATTTTGTGGAAGTTTTTTCAGGAAGTGGTTCTATTGGGCTTGAAGCACTCAGTCGTGGTGCTAAACGAATTTTTTTTATGGAGCAAGATAGAGACGCTCTTAAAGTTTTAAAAGAGAATATTTTAGTAACAGACCCAGTTGCATGTGCTGTGTTGAGTGGGGATAGTTTTGCTAATATAAAAGCAGTTGTGTCACAACTCAAACGCAAAAATGAAAACGGATATTTTTATATAGACCCACCCTTTAGCATAAGAGAGGGGATGGAAAATATTTATGAAAAAACTCTAAATCTCATTGCATCTTTACCTGCGGATGTTGTCAAACTTATTATTATAGAACATATGAGTGGCTTGGAACTTCCCACTACAATTGGGGCATTTCAAATCAAAAAATCAAAAAAATTTGGAAATACAACGCTCTCTTATTTCGATTCTCTCTAAAGTGGAATAATTATTGCTAACTCTTTGGTAATTCAAGGAGAGGCGATGAAAAAAGTTTTACTGTTTTTATTTATCTGTACTACTATATATGCTACGAAGATTAACGATGTTGCTAATATCGTAGGAGTTCGTGAAAATCAAATTATAGGATATTCATTGGTTGTAGGACTTAAGAAAACTGGTGATGGTACAACCTCGAAATTTACACTTCAATCTATTGCAAACATGCTTAAAGCTATGAATATTGACATGAATCCTACTGACATTAAATCTAAAAATGTCGCAGCTGTTGTTGTAACTGCCAATCTTGGAGCATTTGCAAAGCAAGGTGATAAATTTGATATTACAGTATCTTCGATAGGAGATGCCAAATCTTTAGAGGGTGGAACACTTCTTATGACACCTTTAAAAGGGGTTGATGGGAAAATTTATGCACTAGCACAAGGACCTGTAAGTATTGGTGGAAAGAATGATGGTGGTTCTGAATCTCTGCCAACTACTGGATTAGTGTATGAAGGGGGTAATGTTGAGCGAGAAATCAGCATTGATTTATATAACCAAAAATATGCAACTCTTTCTTTGAAAGAATCTAATTTTAAAAATAGTGTCTCAATCCAACAAGCTATCAACAGTTTTTATAATACGCAAGTAGCAGTTGCTATGGACCCTCGAACAATTAAACTTCAAAAACCAGAAAATAAATCTATGGTGGAATTTCTTGCAGAGGTTCAAGGACTTGATATGGATTATAATACCAAAAATAGAATTATCATCAACGAAAGAACAGGAACAATAGTTGCTGGTGTTGGGATAGAAGTAAAACCAATTGTTTTGACACAAGGCGGGATAACTATTAAAATCAAAGAGGAAGAAACGCCATCACAACCAGCAGGTTCCATGGTGATTGATGATGATTTGGTTATTGGACTCAATCAAAATGAGATTTATACAAAAAATGGAACAACAACGGTGGCAAATTTGGTAAGAGCGTTACAAAAACTAGGTGCAACTCCAAAAGATATTATATCTATTTTGGAAACTATGAAAAGTGCGGGTAGTATATCTGCTGAATTGAAGGTGATATAAAATGGCTATTTCTAGTATAAACTCTTTGAATGCACAAACGGACATGATTGTAGAACAAAATACAATTCCAAAAATTGATTCAAAAGCAGAAAATGCGGAGTTGCGTAAACAAACAGACGCTTTTGAAGCAGTGATTATTAAGATGATGATGGATAATGCGATGCAAGAAGAGAAGAACATTTTCTCAGAACAAAACGACCCAGGGGATAAAATCTACAAGTCTATGTTTCGAGATGAACTCTCAAAAGCGAGTGCAGGAAGTTTTGGATTTTCACAAATGCTTTATGACTATTTGAGTCAAAAAAAATAAGCATATAGGGGTTTTTGAATTTATTTTTTTCACTTTTTGTCGATATACTAAGAGTTAAAAAGAACGAGAATTATAAGCAAAAAGGATACAAAATGGTTTCTCAGCTCAATAATATGTCAATTGCTAGTATTTATGCTGGTGGGGCGAATGGGTCTAAAAATGTTGCTCAAAAAGAGGCAACAACAATTTCAAAACAGGGTGATATGAGTAAAGTCGATAGAATTAAAGAATCTGTTGATGCAGGCACATATAAAGTTGATATTCAAGCTTTATCAGAAAAGATTGCTGAAGCGTTATTATAAAAATTTTAAGCTAGAGAGGGGAGTTAATTATGTTGTCTCATCATTTAAAGGGTGCTTTAACAGATTTGAGGGATTTGATAAAAATTACTGAGTCAGATATGGAGGATATTCGTATCGCCAAACATGACCCACAATTTGAACGATTGTCTTTAAAAGAGGAAAAAATAAAAGCTTTTGAATCTAAAAAGGCGATGATTGACCATTCAATATCATCTCTAATGAGTGAAAATCCTAATAAAGACCTTACTGCACTTTTAAATGAAGCGCAACATAAGCAGTTGGAAGAATTAAAACTAGAACTTTTGAATTTAAGAGAGATTAATAAAAAATATGCGAAATTAGTTTTAGCAGTTAGTAGTTTATATAATACATTTTTAGAAAGAATTGTTCCCACTGAGATGCAAGGTTATAATAAAGTTGCATCTAAAAAATCTTCAATTTTAGAAGTGAGAGTTTAACATGGCATCTATATTTAATGCACTCCATATTGGATATTCTGGACTTGATGTTGCTCAAAAAGCTGTATCTACTACTTCACATAATGTTTCAAATGCTGAATCAGAAGGATATACAAGGCAAAGAGTAGTAGCAGAAGCTGCAACACCTATAAATCTTATTCCTGGACAAGTTGGAAATGGTGCAGAAGTTACAACTATTAAAAGAGTTTTTGATAATTTTGTATTTGATAAATATGCATCTATATCTGCTACAAAAGAATATAGTGATTTTGAAACAAAAACTTTGGACACACTCTCTACTTATTTTCCAGAAATTGATGGAGTAGGTATAAAAGCAGATTTACAAAAGTATTATGACATGTGGCAAAGTCTCTCCGATAACCCTGAAAATGATGCTGTAAAAGTGGCTTTAGGAAAACAAGCAGAACAACTCACAAAACATATTACACAAACTCAAGAGCAAGTTATAGGACTCCAATCACAAATAAATGAAGAATTAGCGGTAAATATTAAAGAAGTAAATACACTTGCAAAAGAGTTGTCTTCACTTAATCTGAGTATAAATGTTGCAGAAATGGCTTCAAATAATGAAGCTAACGATTTACGAGATAGAAGAAATGTTATTGAAAAAACTTTATCTCAGCTCATAGGCAGTGATGTCAGTGTGGGGCAAATAGAATCAAATATGAAGATTGACAGTTCTTCAAATACAACAACAGGAAGCTATACACTCAGTGTAAATGGTTTTAATATTGTAGATGGTGCTTCATATCACCCTTTGGTTATCTCTAACACAAGTAATGCCAATGGTTTTTATAATATTTCCTATGAAAGACAAGATGGCGTTTTAATTCCCATGGAAGAAGAGTTAGATAATGGCAAAATAGGTTCTATTTTGAACCTTAGAGGTGGTGTTATTGATGCTCAAACAGGTATGCCTCAAAATGGTGTTATACAAAATGTTATTAATGAGATGAATTCTTTTGCTAAAGGTCTTATACAAAGCACTAATAATTTATATGCACAATCATCCACTACCAGAATGGATTCAAATATTTTAGATACTACTGAAAAGAATCCTATTTTAAGCTCAGGATTAAATGTCAAAGCGGGTTCTTTTAATGTTCTTGTATATGATATAGATGGAAATATTGCAGCTTCAAGAGCGATAAATATTAATAATTTAACTACTATGGGTGGTGTCGCAGGTTCCAATTCTATTGAAGGTCAAATGAGTGCACAAATAGATGATAACAGTGATGGAAACGCTAATAATGATATAGATAATTTTCTTAATTATAATTGGGCCTCAACGGCAAATGGAAATAATTCTGTTGAATTTACGATGAATGCAGCACTTGAAGCCAAAGGTTATACTTTTGCTATTCAAGACAATCTCAAAGATGCATCTTTCTCTTCTGGGACAAACTTTGCTGGAGCTCTTGGATTGAGTAGATTTTTTGATGGAGATAGTGCAAAAAATATCGCTCTAAACTTTCAAATCAAAGCCGACCCTCAATCAATGTCTGCGGCAGAATCTACGGCATCTGGAGATCATAAAGTAGCTCTTCAAATGATTCAGCAACAGTTTGAAAACTATGATTTTGAGGTGAAGAGAAATACAAATACTACGACATTATATGGAATGTTTGATGTTATAGCAACGAATGTCGGAATTGCTTCAAATATTGCAAAAACTAGAAATGATACAATTAGTACGCAGTTTAACTCTGTAGAGATGGAATATTCCTCTGTTTCTAAAGTAAATATTGATGAAGAGATGACTAATCTTATTAAATATCAAACATCTTATGGTGCTGCTGCAAAAGTTATTACTACTATTGACCAGATGATGCAAACATTACTTGGAATAAAGCAATAATTTTTTATGTTTAAATTTATTTTATGAACTCACCTAGATTTAGTATATTTCTACTCATTTTTATATTTATTTTTTCTTATTTTGGCTCATTGGTTTATGGTGTTGATGCTTATTCTCTCAATAGTGATAGCATATTATCAGCACCCTCTTTGAGTCATTTCCTCGGTACAGATAGGCTTGGTCGGGATATTTTAGCAAGATTGATAGAGGGTGGAAAAATTTCATTGTTTATTGGTGTTGGAAGTGCTTTTATCGCTTCGTTTATAGGACTTTTATTTGGTTCCATGGCTGGTTATTTTAGGGGTAAAATTGATAAATCTTTTGTAGTTATTGTAGATATTTTTCTCACTTTTCCCACTTTTTTTCTTCTTTTAGCACTTGTGAGTTATGTGAATGCTTCGACATGGGTTTTAATAGTTATTATTTCGATTACAGGTTGGATGACAACGGCAAGATTGGTCCGTTCTGAGAGTTTTAAAATTACAACACAACCTTATATCAAAATTTTAAACATCGCACATGTAAGTAAAATAAAAATACTTTTTAAATACTATGCACCAATTTTAGCACCAATCTATTTTGTGAGTTTTACTTTTGGTGTAGGTGGCGCAATTCTTGCAGAATCAGGTTTAAGTTTTTTAGGTTTGGGCATTGTTGCTCCACAAATGAGCTGGGGAACAATTCTCAGCAGTGGTAAAGATGTTATTGAAGTAGCATGGTGGGTGAGTTTTTTTCCAGGGCTTATGATATTTTTAGTCACTTTTTCGCTTATTAATATCTCTAATTATTTGCAACAATTAACAAACAAAAAACAAATACAAGGATAAAAAATGCTAAAGAAAAAAAATGAGGCATTGATTTGAATTGGGCGATACATTTTCATCTTATTGCAGCGATTGCTTGGATAGGTGGAGCCATGTTTATGTTTGTTTTGGGAATAACTTTACTAGACAAAAAAAAGCAACAAGAGGTGTATCCAAATATTGGTCCAATTTTTGGATATTTTGAATTGGGTTCATTATTGATTCTCCTTGTAACAGGTGTTTTGATGATTATGCAGAATGGTTTATTTGAATTATTCTTGAGTGGTGAGACTCATGAAATCAAGCAACTTTTAGAAAAAAAATTATGGTTAGTTTTTATTATTCTCATAGCAACTGTAATCCATTTTTCTATTGCTCTTAAAACTAATGGAAAACAACGCACATCTTTAGAAAACTTTTTTTCCAGAAGTTCATCCATGATTATCTTTTTTTTAAATCTCTTTGTACTCCATTATGCAATTGTTCTTCGCTCTATGTTGAGGTAAAACGAAACACTTCAGATTTCTTCTTGCAATTTACATCTTAACTTAGATAAAATATTTTTTCTTTATAGTTTTGTTAAAAAATACCAAAAATATAAATTCATTTTATTGGAAAAAATATGGCAACCAAAAAATCACTATTTTTAATCGTAATAATAATCACACTTCTTTTTACCTTTTTAATGACAAGTATCATTGAAAAAGTCAAAGACGACAACCTTCAATTGATATTTAAGAATAATCTTTTTGAATTAAAAAATAATTATGAAAATTTTTTACTCAACATTGGTGATATAGCGGATATTATCTATGAGGAAACTATTTTTACTCCAAAAGTGATAGATATTTTAACGCAAGCAGCTCAAGTAAAATCAGATAGTGTTCAACTTACTCTCTTAAGAGATGAACTTCAAAATATTTTGCAAAAAAAGTATGAAATTTATAAAAAGCACCATGTTGTGCAGTACCATTTTGTATTTTCAGATAATTCCTCTTTTCTTAGAATGCACAATCCCACACAATTTGGTGATAATCTTACCGATATAAGAACTGATTTTACTTATGTCAATACAAATAAAAAAGAGTTAAGAAAGTTTGTAACTGGCAAATTTACTCAAGGTTTTCGAAATGTATACCCTCTTTTTGATAGTAATAATAATCATATAGGCGCTATGGAAGTTTCGTTTGATGCTTATATTTTAGAAGATTATTTTACGAAAATTGGAAGTAAGCATCTTCATTTGCTTTTAAATAAAAATATAATTAATAAAACAGTATGGGTAAATCCAGATTTAGCTGTAAAATTTACACAAAGTCTTGAAAATAATAGTTATATGGCTCTACAATCTAAACAGAAAATTATTAAAGAATATGAATATTCATTAATAGAGAAACTGGATAAAGTGCGAACTCGATTGGAAGCAAAAATGTTAAAAGCGGAAGAGTTCGGAATAGTTTTAGAAGATGATACACAATCCTTGATAGGCTCTTTTTATCCAATCAAACAAGGGTTAACAGACAAAGTGTCTATTTGGATTGTTTCTTATGGTGAAAAAAGTTATTTTTCAGATGTAACGCATAAAACACTTAATATAATCGAAATACTTACTAATTTATTTTTTTTACTTTTGGCACTTTTTGTATATAAGCAAATGATTAGAAAGATTGAATCAAATAAGTTTGCTTTAGAACTCCAAGAGGAAAAATTAAAATATAAACAAATCATGGAACTTGCATCAGATGGTGTGCATATTCTTGATACACAAGGAAATATTGTAGAATTTAGTCAATCTTTTTCAACTATGTTGGGGTATTCATCTGCCGAACTTATAGGTCAACATGTGACTAAATGGGATGCTTTAATGTCTAAAGAGGATATAGAATCAAGGATAGATTTATTATCAGAAACACTGATGACAGAGGTTACAACACATAGAAAAAAAGATGGCACTACTATAGATGTTGAGCTTACTGCAAAAGCAATTATGTTGGATGGTAAGAAATATGTTTATGCTTCATCAAGAGATATATCTCTTCTAAAAAAAGAGCAAGCATATTTTAAAACATTATCACTTCGTTTACAACTCGCACTTAAAAGTTCCAAGATTGGTGTATGGGATTTAAATTTACAACGCAATACTCTTTCATGGGATGAAAGTATGTATACAATATATGAAACAACGCCAGAAGAATCTCCTCAGCAAACCCTTACAAATGTATGGCATGAAGCTGTTGATATACAAGATAAAGTAAGAATTAATGAGAAGTTTAATATTTCTATTTTGACGCATACTGAATTCAATGAACAATTTTGGATTAACACCAAACAAGGGACAAAAAAATATCTCCATGCTATGGCACTCAATGAATATGATATTAATAATAAAGCATTACGGATGGTTGGTATAAATATTGATATTACAGAGCAATATCAACAACTCAAGAAAATTCAAGATACACAAGAAAAATTTCAAACAATTTTTGAAGAATCCATGGATGGAATAGCATTAATAAGTCCATTGACCCAACATATATTAGAGTTTAATACGGCGGCACATGAAATGCTTGGATATACTTCCCAAGAATATGGATATTTAACTACGAAAGATATTGATGCTTTTCAAACAGAAGATGAAATTATAAAGGTGCAACAACATATTATACAAGAAGGGTGGGCACAGTTTAAGACAAAACATAAAACAAAAAGTGGGCTTTTAAAAGATATTATTGTTGGAGTACGCACAATTATAATTAATGAAGAAGTTGTACTTTATGCAGTTTTTAGAGATATTACCAAAGAAAAAGAGTTAGAAGTACAGCTTATTCAGGAAAAAGAGAATGCTCAAGAAGCAAACAAAGCAAAATCCTCATTTTTGGCAAATATGTCTCATGAGATACGGACACCTTTAAATGGAATTATTGGTTTGACAGACTTGGTACTCAAAACACAATTAACTCCTTTACAGCAAGATTATTTGAAAAAAGCTAAATCTTCTTCAAATGCACTTTTAAATATTATTAATGATATTTTAGATTATTCAAAAATAGAAGCTGGCAAGGTAGTCCTTGAGTCTAAAGAGTTTGAGTTTCAAGAGTTACTTGAGAATGTGTCAAGCTTATTTGCATATCAAATAGAAGAAAAGAATCTTGAGTTTGTTTTGAATATTGATGAAAAAATTCCTGCTATTTTAGTGGGTGATAAATTTAGAATTTTACAAGTTCTTAATAATCTTGTGGGCAATGGATTAAAGTTCACAAAAAAAGGTCATATTATTTTAGATGTGCAACAAATAAAAAAAGAGAAAGAAAAAGTAGAACTTTTATTTTGTATACAAGATAGTGGTATCGGTATAAGTGAAATTAGCATAGAAAAACTTTTTCAACCATTTGAGCAAGGTGACAACTCAAATACCAAAAAATACGGTGGAACAGGTCTTGGACTTTTAATATCTAAACAAATTATAAACCTAATGCATGGAGATATTTGGATAGAAAGTGTTTTGAATATTGGCAGTAAATTTTATTTTAATATTATAATAGAGTATCAAGAACAAAGTTCTTCCCTAAAACAACTTACAAACGCAGTAATCACAGATAATCCAACTCTTAAGGCAAAAGGGTTTGTGTTATTAGTAGAAGATAATGAGATAAATCAGATAGTTGCTGAAGAAAATTTGATAAATTATGGTTTTGAAGTAGATATTGCTTCTGATGGTCTTCAAGCAGTTCAAATGGCACAGAAAAAGCAGTATGATATTATTTTCATGGATTTACAAATGCCTATCATGGATGGGTTTGAGGCAACTCAAAATATTCGAAAATTTGATACAAAAACCCCTATTATTGCCTTTAGTGCAGCAGTATTGGAAAAAGATAAAGAACTTACTTTTGCCGTTGGGATGAATGAGCATATTGCAAAACCTTTGAATGTAGAAGAGCTTGAAAGTGTTTTGTCAAAATATTTTTAGTTTTTTTATTGTTAATTTAAATATAGAACTTTACCCTTTAAAAAGTTCTACCGCTTTTTTTGCTGCTTCTTTATGAAAAACTAGAGGTTTTGGATAATTTAGGGTTGTGTGGCTTAAAAGATAGTTCTCATCATGGAGATATTTTGCTTCTACATGTAGTAACTCTGGAATATTTTTTTTGATATAAAGTGCATCTTTGTCAAATTTTTTGCTTTGTAAATAAGGATTAAAAACTCTAAAATACGGTTGTGGGTCCACACCAGTTCCTGCACTCCATTGCCATGAGAGTACATTACTCGCTTTATCAAAATCGAGTAGATATTTCGCAAAAAACAGCTCACCCCATTGCCATGGTAGAAGTAAATCTTTCGTAAAAAATGAAGCCACTATCATGCGTACTCGGTTGTGCATATTGCCTGTTTGTAAAAGCTCACGAACTCCAGCATCAATAATAGGCACACCTGTTTTTGCTTCGCAAAAGAGTTGGTATTTTTCTTTATCTTCTATTCCATTAAATTTGTATTTGTAATTTTTAGTTTCTATATAGGGAAGATGAAATAGTAGGGAAGCATAAAAATCTCTAAAAATAAGTTGTCTGATAAAAGGCTCAATCTCTTGTGAAGCATTCGCAAATAAAAATCGTAAAATTTCTCGCACACCGATTGTTCCAAAGCGTAAATCAACACTTAAATTGGAGGTGATGTTGAGGTTGAGATAATCCCTTTGTTCTTGATAATTATTGATATTTAATTTGAATATCTCTAGTTTTTCTTGCGGTGTTTGTATCTCCATGGCAACTTCGCTAAAGCCGATACTCTCAAGGCAAAGCGGAAGGATTTGAATATTGGTATCTATTTTTGTAATTCCATCATAACTCTCAGGCACTAAAATATGCTTTGCAATGGGTGAGGGTTGTATATTTTTATTGTCTAAAATCACTCTTGCTTTTTTATAATAGGGAGTAAAAACATAATAGGGCGTTCCATCTACTTTGAGTACCTCGTTGTGTTTAAAAATATAGGTGTCTTGAATATATCGAAAGTGGAGTTTATGAGAGATTTCTAAATCTCTTTGTTTGGCATAGCTATCATAATCTCCAGTGGCAACTACTTCATCATAGTTTTGAAGATACTCAAATACTGCTTGTGGTTTTGCATAAAAAACTTTTAGCTCTAGTCCAATAGATTGAAGCTCTTCCTTTAGTTTTTGCACATGATAAAAGATAAAATTCACCCGTTTATCATCTTTTTGCAGACGATGTAAAATATTGGTATCAAAAATAAAAATGGGTAAAACCTCGCCACCTAGAGATAAAAGTGGATTATCTCTAAGGCGTAAATCTCTTCTAAACCATAAAATCCGTTTCATTTAATCTTCTTCATCGAGTATTTTTCTCTCACTAAAACTGCTATTTTCATAAAGCTACACGAACTCCACCAGCTTTATGGTTGATAGGTTTGTGACCACCTTTGCCAATTTGCGGTGCTTTTAAAAGGGCTTCGTTGATAAACTCTTTTGCACTTTGGATTGCACCTTCGAGTGATTTTCCCAGTGCTAAATTTGCAGCAATTGCACTTGAATAAGAACAACCAGTTCCATGTAAGTTATTCGTTTCTATAAAAGGAGTTTGAAAAATACGCTTTTGATGATGAAAAAAGAGTTGGTCAATCGAGATTTTTTTATCACCCATCTCTAAAACATGATTTTTAACAAGCACTGCACATGGTTGCTCTATAATTTGCTTTAACGAAGTAGAATCTCCAAATTTATAACCAAAAAGTGCATGTGCTTCAAACTTATTTGGTGTGATAACAACCGCATACTGAAATAACTCTTTCATCATTTTTATGGCATCTTCTTGAATCAGATGCGAGCCTGCTTTTGAGATAAAAACGGGGTCTAAAACTATTGGAATTTTTAAATCAGAGATTGACTCTTTGACTGCTTGGATAATCTCTTTTGAATAAAGCATCCCAATTTTTATCGCTACAACATCAAAATCACTCAGCACTGCTTCAATTTGGGCTTTTACAAAAGATGATTGTACTTCAGCTATTGCAGTCACACCTGTTGTATTTTGGGCTGTAAGGACTGTGATAACAGAGGTGCCAAACAATCCAAATGCTTCAAAAGTTTTTAAATCAGCTTGAATTCCCGCTCCGCCACTTGAATCAGAACCAGCTATTGTAAGAATAACTTTCATATTTTTCCCTCCTAGAGTTTAATAAACTCAAAAATTCTTTGAAATTTTGACTTTATTATAACTATGATAGAGTATTTTTGGTATTCTTTTTTTGTTCATTCATTATTAATTATGTATTAATCATAATTATGAAAGAATGCATAAAACACAAGGAGTTCGATATGAAAAGTTTAATAGTAGTAGGTTTGTTACTTAGCAGTATATTATCAGCAAGAATGGGGGGAAATCTTCCACAATATGCTGATTTTGATAGTGATAAAGATGGTAAAATAACCAAAACAGAGTTTGAAGATGCGCAACAAAGACACATGACAAAAAATGCAGAAGAGGGAAGAATGCTGCGAAATGCTGGAAATATGCCAATATTTGAAGATATTGATACAAATCATGATGGCTCTTTCGATGCAGCTGAATTTAGCAAACATCAACAAGAAAGAAGAGAGAGCATGATGGGAATGGGACAAGGTCAAAATAAATAACCCGAAAATTACCATGCCATATAATTTAAGCAACAAATTAGTAGTAGCGGTGAGTTCAAGAGCACTTTTTGAACTTGAAGAGGAAAACAGGATATTTGAAGAAAAAGGTCTTGATGCTTATTATCAATACCAATTAGAGGTTGAGTATAAACCTTTGGAAAAAGGGACAGGTTTTAGGGTTGTAGAAAATCTCTTAAAAATCAATAACCATTTTTCAAAAGAAGATAAGCAGGTTGAGGTGATTATTCTCTCCAAAAATAATGCAGCAACGAGTTTGAGAATCACTAATGCAATCAATGCTTATAATCTTGATATTATCCGCTCAGGCTGGACAAGCGGTACGAATATTGCCAACTATTTACAAGCTTTTAAAGTTGACCTTTTTTTGAGTGCTGATGATAACGATGTGATTCATGCACTTAAAAACGGTGTTGCAGCTGCAAAGATACTCCATTCTCGGCAAGATATTCATAATTCCAAAGGGGAACAAGTGAGGATTGCATTCGATGGAGATGCAGTCCTCTTTAGCGAAGAATCAGAACTTGTTTACAAAGAGCATGGTCTTGAAGCGTTTATAGAACATGAAAAACTTAACCGTAACAATCCGCTGGCACAAGGTCCATTTGCAAAACTGCTTCAAACAATTTCAACGATACAAGATAAATTCAAAGGCAAACCCTCTCCTATACGAACAGCACTTGTAACTGCAAGAAGTGCGCCAACACATGAAAGAGTGATTAAAACACTTAATGTTTGGGGTGTGAGAATAGATGAATCTTTTTTCTTAGGTGGAAGTGAAAAGTTTGAAGTGCTTGAAGCGTTTGGTGCAGATATATTTTTTGACGACCAAGATGAGCATCTAAATAAATCAACTTCTGTGGTACCAAGTGCAAAAGTGATTCATGAGAATATGCAACATAATTGCAACACTAATGGGTAATAATACCAATTTAAGTTTACAAAAATTCACATCACAAGGAAAAATGATGAAATTCTTTTTCGTAATTTATACACTAGTTGCACTTTCATTTACAAGTGCGTTCGCATCTTCGCAAAAATACATAGTTTCTGTTGTTCCACAACTACAAACTACAGATATTCAAAAAACTTGGGGGTCTTTTTTAAGAGAACTGAGTAAACAAACTGGCTTTGAATTTGAGATTAAACATTATGCGACCATTCCATTATTTGAAAAAGGTCTTGAAAATGGAGAACCTGATATTGCTTTTATGAACCCTTATCATGCAGTTATGGCGTATGAATGGAATAAATACGAACCAATTATTCATGATAAAGAATCTCTTGTTGGTATTTTAGTTGTCAAAGAAAATAGTAGCATCAAGGAGCTTTCTGAGCTAAATAATACAACATTAGCTTTTCCTGCACCAAATGCTTTTGCCGCTTCTTTGTACATGAGAGCTTTATTAGAACAAGAAGAACATGTTACATTTACGCCTATTTATGTTAAAACTCACTCAAATGTATATCGAAATGTTCTTTTTGGCAAATATCCAGCTGGTGGTGGAGTGAATAATACACTTATGAGAGAAGCTCCAAGTGTTACAGCACAACTTAGAACTCTTTATACAACAGCACCAACAGCACCTCATCCACTTTGTATTCACCCTAGAGTTTCAGATAAAACAAAACTTATTATCAAAAATGCTATTTTGAAGATGGGAGAAGATTCAAAATTTAAAGATTTACTTAACGATATACAGATACCAAATCCTGTACATGCAGACTACAATAGTGAATATTTAAAACTTCAAAAACTGAATCTAAAGAACTATATTGCTACAGAAAATTAGAGATTTTTTACTTCCAAAAACTTTATTTGGAAGATTAATTTTACTTCCATCTTCAGCAATTTTTTTTGGGTTTTTACTCATTACAATTGTTGTTGGATATAACCAGTATATATATGTCAAAAATGAAATACACCATGATTCAAAAGTTATACTCAAAGAGTTATCTGCGAGTATAGAAAAATATTTACTTCTTGATGATTATGCAGAAATAGAATCTGTTATGAGAAGATTTTGCCTCCTTGAATCGGTAAAATCTATCTCTCTTATCAATCCTGAATTTAACACGCTCATTAAGATAGATAAAGATGAAACAAAATATCTCCATGTTATTATTAACCCAAACACCAAATATCAAGATATAAAAAATCAGTTTGCGGTGTTTATTCAAGAAGATGTTCATGCATATATCTCATTCTATCCCATTGGTGAAAGAACACAACAGCATTGGATACGCTTAGAAATTAGCAAAGATGTCCTCTATGCTAAACTAATTGACTTACTTTTATTTGCAAATGCTATAGCAGTTGCTTTAATTGTCTTACTCTCTATTTTAATTTATAAAATCATTAATAGACCTCTTCAAGATATTGCAACTTCAACAGAATTTTCATTAAAGCTTGATATGAATATTGGTTCTTATTGTCGTGTAGATAGCTCAATTGAAGAGATAAGCAATTTAGTTAATAGTCTTAATCAACTCTCCCAAAAACTTTTGAAAAACCAAAATGTTATGAATGAGCAAAATCAAGAACTCCAAAGATTTAATCATGAACTAACTTCAAGAGTTGAAGAAGAAGTACAAAAAAATCGGGAAAAAGATATTACGATATTAAACAATGCTCGTTTAGTAGCCCTTGCAGAGATGATAGGTAATATAGCACATCAATGGAGACAACCACTCAACGCAATAGCACTCTTAATACAATCAGTACAAATATCTTATGAAATTGAAACATTAACTCCAGAAGAGTTTGATGAATTTGTCAAAGATTCTCTCATGCAAGTCAATTACCTCTCCCAAACTATAGATGATTTTAGAGATTTAATCAAAGAGGATAAAATTCATGAATCGTTCAATGTTTCAGAAGTGATACACAAAACATTTAAACTCGTAGAACCCTCACTCAAAAATAGTGCAATTAATACAAGTTTAGATATAGAAGAGAATATCATAGCAAGTCGTTCCAATGCCAATGCACTTTCTCAAGCGTTTATTAATATATTAAATAATGCAAAAGATGTACTTCTTCAAAAACACCCAAATGACAAAATTTCTAATAATAAATTTATCAAGATACAATTAAAACAAATTGATGGTAAGGCTAAGATTACTATTTGTGATAACGGAGGCGGTATTCCACAAGAGATAATTGCAAAAATATTTGACCCATATTTTACAACGAAACATCAATCAAATGGTACTGGTTTGGGACTCTATATTTCTAAAAAAATTATAGATAATGAGATGGGTGGAATATTACATGTTCAAAATACAGTGGATGGTGCTTGTTTTAGTATTGAATTTGAATCACAAAAAAGTAATTGACAACATAATAGAATTGTTATAGTTTTATCTACTCTGTTAGAGTGTTATCATTTTTTAAAATTCAATAAATTATTGTTGGACTGAGCATTATTAATAGTCCAAATAAACTATTTTATGATATAGTGATAATCTAAAAAAAATAATATGGTGAAGTGATGAGTGTAACTAAAAATGATAAGTTGGCTGTAATATTAACGCAACATCATGATTTAATACTTGAGCGTTGGAAAAGAAAAGAGAGTGTTTTAGAAATTTTAAAAAGCAAAAAAATTGAAGCAGATTTTTTTATTAAACACTTTGGTTCTCGTGTAGTTGATTTTTTTATTGGTGTTTTAGAAGGTCAAAATACAGCTGGTCAGTGTCCCGTCATCTCCGTTATGCTCCATTTTTTCAATAAACGAGGTTTAACGCTTGATGAAGTATATGTTATTTGTGCTGGGATGAGAAACTCGTTTGTTGATATTTTACTTGAAAATGATATTAAACATTCAGACGAAATTTTTACAATAACAATCAACCTATTTGATTTAAATTTTGCAGGTGTCATTAAAGAGTATTTAGAGCTAACATTTGAACAAAATGAAAAAAATTTTTCACAATATGTAGAGGTGCTTGAACTTGCCTCTTCTGATAAATCCATAGAAGAAAAAAATATCCTTCAATACACCTCTTTAGTTACAGACAAAATAAAAAATACAACTTTAGATGAATATTTTGCAAAAGATGATGAACAAGGAAATAATATAGTTTTTCGAGATGATGATGCAGATGACATGCTAGAGTATTTCAATGAGATTCCCCAATTACTGATAATAGCTATGAATGAAACTAACTTTCGTAAAATTGAGAAAGTTGCAAATATCCTTTCAAAAACAAGTTCAATTTTATTACATTACTCTCCATATCTTGATACGCTTGCTGCAGTTATGGAAGAGTTAGCACAATCGTTACGAATTTATCATAATGCCTTTATGGAAGTTTTACAAAACAGTGAAGGAGCTTTATTAAAACTTTTTGACGCAATTAGTCTTGATATGGATAAATATATCCAACGCTTTAGTGTTGAAAGTCTAGCGATGAGAAACTCACATCATATTCATAATCCAACCACTTTGAGTATAAAACAAATTATCTCTATGTTCTCTCCAGAAGAATTTGAAGATGGTGAAATGGACTTTTTTTAAAATTAAAATTTTCAACAATTATGGAGTAATTTATGGCGTTAATAAAGAATCATGTAGCTCAAAAAATAGAAGAGCTTCCAACCTTTTCAACTCTTGATGAGGCAATAAAATTTTTCAAATATAATACAGATTTAGATAAAAAGTATTATGTTATAGAAGAGATTTCTAAACTAGCTGGTGGATTGGATTATTTATTATCTTATCTAGCTGATGATGGGTGTGACCAAAATATATCTACAAGAATAGCAACTGTTATATCGGCTTTACCTCCCCAAAAAGCACCTGTCGAATCTATTATGAATCTTCTTAAATTGAAAAATGCTTATGTAAGAAATTTGGGTATATCGATGCTAACGCATTTTGGAAGTGCTATAAAATATCATATAGTTAAATTTTTGATAGGAGATGATAAAGATTTAAGAATATTTGCAATTAATGTTTTAGGTGATGTAAATTTTCCAGAATCAAGAGAGATGCTTGTTGAGCTTTTAGAAACCGAACGCAATATCAATGTAGCTATGACGGCAGTTGATTATATGGCAGAAATTGGTAAACCTGAAGATATTCCTCTTTTGGAATCTGTGAAACAAAGATTTAAAGGTGAATTTTATGCAGAATTTGCTGTTGATAATGCTATTCATAGCATTCAAGGTTAGTTAACATGGCATATCTTTTATCAACAGAAAATTTTTCAAAAATGAGTGAATTAGTTTATAGAAGAAGCGGGATTTTACTTCAAAATGAGAAACATTTTGAAAAATTAGCAAAATTCATTGATGCTCGTGCATTAACATTAGGATTAGATAGTTTTAGAAAATATTTTTATAAACTCCGTTTTGATGATAATGATGAATCAGAATTTCAAGAATTGATGAATGCTATAACTGTAAATGAAACATATTTTTATAGAGAAAAAGACCAATTTGAAGTTTTAGTCAATAATGTTTTACCAGAATTAGACACAAATACAAAAGACTTAAGACCTCTAAGAATTCTCTCTGCACCATGTTCAAGTGGAGAAGAAGCATATTCTATTATTTTGCATATCTTAGAAGAGGGTGTTGTTGTTGAAAAAAGAGATATAGAAGTTGTAGGTATTGATATAGATTCAACAGTGATAAAAAAAGCAATTCAAGGCTCATTTAGTGAAAGATCAGTCCATGCAATACCAAAAAATATTTTGGCAAAATGGTTTAAAAAAAGAAGTTTATCTTATGATATTCATGAAAATTTACGGGGTACAATTGACTTTAAAGTAGCAAATGTATTTGACAAAATTCAGATGAGAAAACTTGGAAAATTTGATGTTATCTTTTCGAGAAACATGATGATTTATTTTGATGATGAATCCCGTAAACAAGTAGCCATGACATTTTATGACATGTTAAATCCCGGTGGATATGTTCTTTTAGGACATGCTGAATATATGAGTCGTATTGTCTCTGTTTTTAATGCAAAAAAAATTGACACTACTTTAATTTATCAAAAATAGGAGAAAAAAATGCCATTAGTAATATTTGTAGACGATAGTGAAACAGCCTTAGCTTCAACAAGGATGGTAACAAGTTCGATGCCAATTGAAGTAAAACAATATACAGAAGCAACAGTTGCCTTAGCACAAATTCAAGCAGGTATGACACCAGATTTAATTATTACAGATTTGAATATGCCAGTTATGAATGGTTTTGAATTTTTACAAGAGTTGAGAATGATTCCTGCAACAAAAAGAACACCTGTTTTAATGCTTACAACTGAGACAAAAGATGAACTTAAACAACAAGGCAAAGCGTTAGGTTTAACAGGATGGATTGTCAAACCATTTAGCCCACCACAACTCAAACAAGCGATAACGAGAGTATTAAGACTACCAGCATAGTTTTATAAGCAAAAAGATTATTTTTTAGGAGGTAAGACATGGGAACAATAATGATAGTAGATGATTCAAAAACAGTAAGAAGTTATCATGGTTCAATCGCAAAATCAATGGGATTTGATGTTTTAGAAGCAGTCAATGGGATGGAAGCCTTAGAAAAAAGTTTAACAGCTAATATTGAGCTTTATCTTGTTGATGTCAATATGCCTATCATGGATGGATATACCTTTATTGGTGAGTTGCGAGAACAACCCAGCCGTAAAATAGTACCTATTATCATGGTCACAACCCAAGAGAGTGAAGAAGACAAAATTGCTGCGTACAAAGTTGGTGCAAACTTTTTTGAAACAAAGCCAATTAATCCTGATAAATTAAAAGCCTATATTCAGCTTTTACTCAAAAACTAGGAGTTTATAGTATGGATTCATTACTAGAACAATTTTTACAAGAAGCAAGAGAAAACTTAGCCTTTATAGACCAACATATAGAAGAGATTAGCCCCAATGACCCTGAGCTTTTAAACTCTATTTTTCGTGCTGCACATACTTTGAAAGGGGGAAGTGGAATAGTTGGTTTTGATTCGGTAAAAGATATTACCCACTATGCTGAAGATTTATTAGATATGCTCAGATCTGGAAAAATTGAATTTAAAAACAGCATGAAAGAAGCACTTTTTGATGCTTTTGATGAAGTTATGAATCTCATTGAAGCAGCCGAAGAGAGTGGAAATGTAGTTGAGGCAAACCAAAATATAGTTACAAAAATCATCACTAAATTAAATCAAGAGATGGGTAAAAATACTTCTATTAAACAAGCATGGAAAATCCCATTTACTCTTGTCGAAGATGTCGAACATCTTATAAATATACCTTTATCAATTTTAAGAAATATCAATTCTATAAAACTTCCTTTTAAAAATTTACCTATAGATGAAATGTTTTGTACAAAAGAACAACTATTCGCTATTATCTTTGATGTTGATAGTTCTTGTATGGTTTATGGAAATGACCCACTCTATGCGTTATCTCTTTTGGAAGAAAAAGTATTGGGAGTTTTTACATGTATGACTGACGAAAACTCAAAATCTATTTTAAGTGGCATGGAAGATGAGGATGGATTACTTCTAAAATCTTACATGGTTGCTTATGTTTATGGGAAATATGAGCATATAGAAGATTCGCTTTTTAACTTTATAGATGAGTTACAACTATTACCGCTTGATATAGCTTCTCTTCTTTGTATTAATATTGGTGAAAAAGGACATAAACTTGACCTTTTAAAAGAGTTATCGTCTTTAAGCTATAGTCATGGCACTTCTGAGATAGTTGCAAAAATTAAAAAATCTATAGAATTAGTTGGCAAAGATACTATCCAATATGCACAACTTCAAAGATTTTTAGATATTGCTAATTTTATTACAGAAAATGAACTCTCCCAATTAAATAGTTTTTTTACAACACTTTACAAAGGGGAAGTTTATACGGGGAAAGAAAATACTCAAGCTATCACACCGCCTCAAGAGGAAACTCCAAAAAAAGAAACCTCACAAGCTCCAGTAATACAACCAATAGAAAAAACCGTTGTTGAAATGAATGAACACATGAAATCTTTACTTTTAGAGATGATAAAACAACAGTACGAATCACTTAGAATTATTGCAGGTGGAGATGAAATAGAAAGAGTCTCTTCTATTTTAGACACTCTTAGAAAATTTATTCCCCAGATGCCAAAAAAATTTGAATCTAAAGATGACATAATCCATTTCTTAAAATCACAGCTATCTATACCTTCAGAACCAAAACCTCAAGCTCCTATAGAACAAAAACCTATAGAACCAAAAACAATACCTCAACCAGCTAAAGAAAAGATAGTAAATGAGGAAATACTAAATAATGAGGATTTATTTACTCAAGAAGATGCTCCAACACGCAATTCAGCAAAAAGACAAGATGCTTCTAGTAAATCTGTTGTTGGTAAAACAGTCAAAATAGAGCAAGAATCTATAGACTCTCTTATGAATGTCGTTGGAGAACTCTTAGTTGCTAAAAACTCTCTTCCATATCTTGCTGATAATGTTTTTGATATGACTCCAGAGATGATTAAGCGAGGGATTATGGAAAAATATATCTTTATCAATCGCCTCTCAGAGCAACTCCAAGATTTAATTATGAGCATGAGAATGCTTCCTATCTCTTATGTTTTTGATAGATACCCAAAACTTGTACGAGACATATCAAAAAAACTTGATAAAAAAGTAAACCTTGAAATGGACGGTGGTGAAACAAAACTCGATAAAAATATGATAGAGATGTTAGCCGACCCTATGATACATATCATGAGGAACTCTCTTGACCATGGGATTGAAACTCCAGAAGTAAGGTCAGCGAAGGGGAAAAATCCAGAAGGGACTGTGCGTTTACATGCGTATGCAGAATCTGATAAAATTATTATTGATATTATAGATGATGGAGCGGGTATTGATATTGAAAAACTTACACATAAAGTTTTAGAAAAAGGGCTTTTGTCAATTGACCAAATAGATACATTAACCGAAGATGAAAGAGCAGAATTAGTTTTATTGCCAGGTCTTTCTACTGCTGATACCATTAGTGAATTTAGTGGTCGTGGAGTTGGCATGGATGTTGTTAAAAAATCTATTGAAGGTTTTGGAGGCACTATTAAAATCAAAACGAAAAAAAATAGAGGTACAACAATTACTCTTTCTATCCCTGTTTCATTGGCTGTTACATCACTTTTACATATTCAAATGAACGATATAAACTATGGTGTACCTATGGATAGTGTCTCTGAAACTGTAAAACTCCAAAGAGATAAAATTGAGTATCTACATAATGAACCATTCATATACATAAGAGGAGAAGTTATCCCATTACTTTTCATCAAAGCAATGCTCAGTGAAGATTCTATGAAAGATGATACGCTCTCTATTGTTATTCTAAATATCAAAAACAACCTTTTAGCAGTAGTTGTGAATAAATTTTTAGGGCAATTAGATGTCGTACAAAAACCTCTCGCTGGTATTTTTGAACATCACCCTATTTTTACAGGAACAGCACTTTTAGGTAATGGGCAAATCATCATGGCAATTGACCCGATTGGATTGCTAGGTATATCTCAAAAATTAAAAACAGATATTAAAGCAGCATAAAAAGGAAGTCAAAATTATGGATGTAATTGTTTTTCGTGTAGGAATTAATCATTATGCTCTGAATATAGAAAATATTCAGAGAATTGTTCAAGCCGTAGAACTCACAAGTGTGCCTGGTTCTCATAGACTTATAGATGGTATGATGAACTATGAAAAAAATGTTGTCAAAGTTTTTAATTTTAGAAAATTAATTGAGCTACCTATTTATGAAGAGGAGCTTCAAAAAGATTTTATAGCGATAAAAAATGGGCATGAAGCGTATGTAGCAGACCTTGAAAACTCAGTATTTCATGATGCGGCATTTTTACGCTCCACAAGTCCCTATACATGTTCTCTTGGAAAATGGCTTGCTACTTTTAACTCCCATGATGATGATATATCTAAATTATTAAAACATCTTGTTTTACATCATAGAAATTTTCATAATATCTCCGCAAATATTTTAGAAATCCATAAAAATAATAAAGAAGAAGCTATAGCACTCTATAAAAAAGAGATAAAAAATGCGATTACCACCGTACTTGGAGATATCAACACTTTAATTCAAGAACGCAAAACTGTTGCAAATTCTCTTCAGAAATTAGTAATTTATGAAAATAATGGTAGCCAATTTGCTATTAAGGTTGATGCTATAGAAGATATTGTCAATGTGAATGAAAAAAAAATAATTTATTCAAGTGATAATATAGGGGAAACTGAACTTCTTGGAATTTTAGACATTAAAGGTGTTTTAGTTAATATTATCAAAAGTGTCAAACTACCAACTAAAGGAGATAAATATGGCAATTAACTTTCAAAACAACGAAGTAAGATTTGAAGCAGTTATTTATGAAGATGAAATAATCTCGTTAAGAAATTTTTTACAAGAAAATGGTGGTAATGAGATAAACTTTGTTTTTACTGAATGTGATGATATCCATTTTGCAATTTTACAATTAATCATGGCTTATAAAAAAAATTATGATTGTCTCTATGAGTTTGGTGATGAAAATAAAATTTATGCAAAAGTTTTAAAAGGGTTCAGCACAAGTGAAGACAATTGTAATTAGTAATCGTAAAGGTGGTTCTGCAAAAACTACAACTGCTGTAAATATCGCAAGTGGATTGGCAGAACATGGTTCAGTATTACTTTTAGATTTTGATACACAAGGGCATGCTTCTATCGGTGTGGGTTGTGATGTTAATGAAGAGTTGGGTGTCCACTCTATTTTTAGTGGTAAAACTTTGAGTGAATCGTTTATGCCTACAGTGCATAAGAATCTAACACTCTCACCTGCTCTAGCCTTTTTTGATGTTTATGAATATTCTGATTTAAGTGGTGTTTTAAAAAATAGATTTAAAGTGGAAAGTATTGCAGAATTTTTTGATTACTGCGTTATAGATACACCACCCACTTTTGACGCTATTCTTAAAAACTCTTTAGAGGTAGCAGATAGTGTTGTTATCCCTTTTGTACCTCACTATCTTGGTGTTGTAGCCGTTGGTCAAATGCTTCGTGCATTGTATCAAAGTGCAACACATTTGAGAAGAAATATAGCAGAGGTTTATATACTTCCTGTTATGTATAATCCACATATAAAAGAGCATCAAGAATCAATAAATAAAGTAAAAAAATCTTTTGGAGAGGCAAAAATGCTCTCCCCTATAGGCGTTGATATTAAGCTCTCACAACAATTTGAATCGGGGAAACCAATTATTTTAGATACAAAACGCTCACGAGGTTTGCATGATTATGAGAGATGTATAGCAGAACTTTTAGAAAGATTTAGGGAGGTTGATATGTGCAAAATATAAATACCACTAAAGAGATTATTATGTTAAATATATACAAAAGTGTGCTTAAATCAAATTTTATGGAGGGTTTAAAATGATAAAGAGTAAAAGAGAAATTGATACAAAAGGATTAACTTTCTTAGAAGACGGTGAGGTTTTGTTTAACGATTTATACCTTCTATCTGAGACAGATGAAAAAGGGATAGTGGAATATGCAAGTGACTCCTTTTTAAGAGTAGCAAATATGAGTGAAGATGAACTGATTGGTCAACCGCATAATATAGTGCGACATCCTGATATGCCTCGTGCAGCATTTAAGTCACTTTGGGATGATGTTCGAAAAAAAGGTTTTTGGACAGGGTATGTAAAAAATGCTCGAAAAGGTGGAGGTTTTTACTGGGTTTATGCAACTGTGCTTCGTTCAGTGGATAAAAATGGGAAAACAAAATATGTTTCTATTCGGATAAAACCTTCTAGAGAAGATATTAAAAAAGCACAACAGCTTTACGCAACACTAGTTTAGTAGTAAAAGGATTTTATAAATGGCATTAATTAATAAGACTACAGCAGCAATACCATCATCAGTAACAACTGCCTCTGGCGGAGACAAACGAAGACAAAGAACATTGGCAAAGCAACAACAAATTAGTGAAAGTATCGCTGGCATTGCTATGACTATACTTGAGAATGCACAAGAAAGTGTAAGTGCAATTGAGCAATTAAAATCATCTATGGAACAAATTGCAACGGCAGCTGAAGAAAATAGTGGTGCAAGTGAACAAGCTCTTCTTAATGTAAATAATATCAATTCAAATATCAATAGAATGACTTCAACTATAGACACTGTAATATCATCTACTTTAGCCGCTGGTGATAATATTATTGCATCAGTTGGAAAAATTAATGATTCAGTTTCAAGAATGGACATGGCAGTTAGCGTTGCACAAGCCTCATCAACAAAAAGCGAAGAGCTTAAAGTATCATCACAAAATATTGGTGATGCGGTTAGTTTTATTGCAAAGATTGCAGACCAAACAAATTTACTTGCACTTAATGCTGCAATTGAAGCAAGTCGTGCAAAAGAGCATGGAAAAGGGTTTGCAGTTGTTGCAGATGAAACAAGAGCTTTAGCTGGAGAGAGTGAAAAAAATGCTGAATTTATCTCTGAACTTGTCAATAAAATACAAGGAAGTATTGATAATATTATCACAAGTATTGGACTCACAACTACAATTATTTCAGATAATGGGAAAAAAGGAAACGCCCTTAGTTTTAAAATGGATGAGCTTACAAAAATAGCTGTTTATTCTGTTGAAGCTGCAAGAAGTGTCAATACTTATACAAAAACATTAAGTGATTATGTTGGTAAAATCAACGAAGGTTCAAAAGAGATTGCCAGAGCGTCAACTGAAATAGCACAATCCGTTGAAAAAACACTCAATGGAGTTGAAGTACAATCAGACGCTCTCTCGCAAACAGAAGATGATATTAAAGAATTATCGTCTTTAGCAGAAGAGTTAAAATTTTCTACAGATAGCATAAAATCAGCCGAAGACATTGCATCGTCTGCAGACACAATTAGTAACTCCATGGAAGATATTCAAACTGCACTTGCAGATGTAACAACTGCCTTAAATCAAATCGAATCTTCTTCCCATGCAACCAATAAAAGTGCACTTAACAATAAAGAGATGATTGTCATAGGTATTGAAGCAGCAAGAGATATAGATAAACTGATTGAAATTGCTCGTAGAAATTTCGATTTACTCAAAGTCTCTTTTAATATTGTAAAAAATAGCGTAGCAGAGATTCGTGATTCTTTTAGTGATTCTATCTCAAAGGGAAATAGTGCCGCTTCTGAACTCAATGTGATTGTCAAAGAGACAAAAAGTGTTGATAAAACAGTTGGTAATATTTCAAAATCTATCGTACAATTAAATATGCTTGCTATTAGTGGTTCAATTGAAGCAGCACGAGCTGGAGATTTTGGAAAAGGGTTTGCAGTTGTTAGTTCAGATATTAGAAACCTTGCAAAAGATTCAGAATCAAATACTGAAAAAATTAATGATATTGTAGAATCTATGAATTCTGAAATTGATACAGTCAAAACTGATTGGAACAATCTTTTAACTTCTCAAGGTCATGAACAAAAAAGTATTAATAATCTCATCAATGATATTACAAAAATTATCGATATGCTTGTTGATTTATTGGATAGATATACAGGTCTTAAAACTATTAATAACCAAAATTTAGAAGGGATGAATCAAGTTATGATAGGAATCAATGAAATTCAAAAAGCAGTAGAACTCAGTGCTAGAAATGCTATGGAATCTCGTAAAGCTAGTGAACTTATTATCGAAACAGTATCTCATATTAGTTCTGGTGTAGAAGATTTAGCTGTCATGGCAGATGAACTTCAACAAGGCTAAAAAATGGAAGTCCGAGAGATTTTAATTATCAAAAATGGTGTTGAGAGTTACGGAATATCAACTGAAAACATAAATCAGGTTTCGAGAGTTCCAGCTCTTATGCCTCTTCCACTAAGACCATTTGGTGTTAGAGGACTTTGTTCTGTAGGTGGAAATATTGTTACTATTATTGATATGAATCTTCTATTGGATATGGATGAAATCGATTATAATGCTTCCTCAAGCAGACTGGTGAGTTTCAATGGCAATCACTACTCTGTAGCACTTTTAGTCACCGAAGTATATAATATAGTAGAGGTTGAACAAAGTAATACTGAGTACATGGAAAATCAAAATGAGCTTTTAGCAATTTATAAATATGAAGACTTATTGGTACAAATTTTATCTTTAGATTTGTTGATTACAAAAATAAAGAAAGTATCAATACCATCAAAAGAGATTAAAAGTGGTAAATCTGAAGATAAAGTTTCTCTGGAAGAAAATGGCAAAAGATTTCTTATTTTTGCTATGGGTAAAGAAAAATTTGCTATAAATATTGATTATTTACGAGAGATAATTATGGCTGATGTTACTTTTACAGAGATTACAGACAGTTCGGAAGATGTATTAGGGTTAATAAATCTCAGAAATGAACTTATTACTGTTATTGATTTACAAGCCTATTATAACTTTCAACAAACACCAAGCTATAAAAATCGTATTTTAATAGTAAGCCATAATGGTGGAACTCTTGGTCTTTTAGTCGATAGCATTATAGATATAAAAAATATTTTAGTAAAAAATATCGAGTATATGAATGATAGTTTTGAGGATAAAAAAATCACTGGTATTATCCATGACAATAAAAACTTAATATCATTTTTTGATACAACTGTTTTAAATGATTTATTTAGTAAAAACAAAGAGTTTATTGATGCCAAAATTTCTGTAAAAGAGATGTATCGCCTCAATGAATCAGCATTAGAAGTGATTATATTTGAACTCGCAAAAAAAGAGTATGCATTTCGTGTAGAGAGCGTAGCTGAGATTGTTGATATGGTAAAATCTACAACCATGGCATATACAAGTGAAGCAATAGATGGAATTATCAATATAAGAGGTCAAATTATTACTGTAGTTTCCCTCTTTTATAAATTGGATATACAAAGAACAGTTCATGAAAATTCTAAAATCATTATATGTAATATCAATAATAATAAAATAGGATTCATCGTAGATAGTGTCAGTGATATTTTACATATATCAAAGGATGAAATAAGAGAACAAGACGACCCTCTTTTTACAAATATATTGCACTTAAACAAAGGAAAAAGACTAGTTTTATGCATGGATATAGAAAAAATATTATTAAACGGGGATAAATAATGAGAAAAAAAATACTTATTGTAGATGATTCTGCGTTAGTAAGAAAGCAACTAAGTGAAATCATATCCATGTTGGATTTTGATATTGAGTTTGCAAAAAATGGTAAAGAAGCACTTGATAAAGCCATTGCAACACAATATGATATTATCACTATGGATATCAATATGCCCATTATGAATGGTCTTGAAGCTGTAAAAGAGATAATGGCACAAAAACCTACACCCATTTTAATGATTAGTTCTTTAACGACTGAAGATGCATCTATTACTATGGATGCACTTGATTTGGGAGCTATTGATTATATTTCCAAACCAGGGACTATGAATATTGGTAAACAAGAAAATCAAGAAGATATTTTGGAAAAAGTGCAATATATTAGTTCCATTCCAATACGAAGACTTAAAAGACAGGTTCAAAGAGGTGCACTCAGAGAAAGAAAACGGGCTGTCACTCCTGAAAAAATAACACAAGCTACAGATTCTAAAGATATTACAAAAATTGTACTTATAGGTTCTTCAACAGGTGGCCCAGGTTTGATAGAACAAATTTGTTCCTCTTTACCAAGAGATTTTCCATTTCCTGTGTGTGTTGTACAACATATGCCTGCACAATTTACGAATGCGTTTGCGATGCGACTCAATAGAAGTAGTGTATTAAATGTGCATGAAAGCGCACACAATATGGAAATTTTACCAGGAAATATCTATGTAGCTCATGGTGGAGTTCATATGAACTTTACAAAAAAAGTATCTGGAAAAATCATGATACGAGAAGATAAAGAAAAAGGAAAAAACTTTTTTCAACCAAGCGTCAACGAGATGCTATATAGTGCCTTAGAGGTGTTTGATGGTGTCAATATTATTGGAGTTATTTTAACAGGCATTGGTGATGATGGAGCTGATGGGATGGTAAAACTCAAAAAAGCGGGAGCTTATACTTTGGGTGAAAGTGAAAAAACTGCTGTTGTTTACGGGATGCCAAAAGAAGCATATGAGCGAGGTGGAATAACAGAACAGTTAGATTTTCCACAAATATTAAAAAAACTTGCAACACTGAAGTAAATCATGAAACTTCCAAAAGGTTTTGGTAAAAACTATTTTACTTTGAGTGCTATTACTGCCACTGTCAATCAAGTAGCACTCCATGCTAAAATTTCAAGAATCAACAACTTCCACATGTTACGCTTTGAGAATGATGAACTTGAAGAACTCGAAGAAGAGGAGGAACTCGCCCCCTTTTGCCTATTGGATACAAAGCCTTGCCATTGTAATAAATATTTTTTAACATACACCCGTAAAACACTCAAACTCTATTACAATCAAAAACTTTTTTTCAACTACTTTAAAAATTTAAATAACTCTTCACCACCTTTTTTTATTTTTTATCTCATACTCAAATAAAAAATAATTCAGGAAAAATAGACATGACAAAAACAATACAACTATCCCTTTTATCAGTCGCTCTTTTGAGCCAACTCCATGCAGAACAATCTATCAAATTAGATACTATCACAGTTATAAGTGCTACAAAAACAGAGCAATCACTCCAAGATATAACAGCAAATGTAAATGTAATCACAAGTCAAGAGATTGAAGAAAAGCACTATACAACCGTGACAGAAGCACTGAGTAGTGTCGCTGGAATTCATTTTACTAGCAGTGGTGGAATGGGACAAGCAACGGCTGTATATCTTAGAGGATTTGATTCTCAAAAAGTCTTAGTGCTTATAGATGGCATTCGTTACAACGATGTCACAGGACTTACAGGTGCTCCTTTTGAGAATTTAATGATTGGGGATATAGAACAAATTGAGATTGTAAAAGGTGCACAATCAGGTGTTTGGGGAGCAGATGCTACTGCGGGGGTGATTAATATTATTACAAAAAGTGCACAAGATGGACTTCATGGAGAAGTTATTGGAGAATTTGGAAGTTTTAATACCAAAAAATTTGGTGCTTTAGCTTCTTATAAAACAGACAACTACTATCTAAAAATTGGTTCTCAAAAAATCACTACAGATGGATTTAGTGCCAAAGCTCCACGAGGTTCAGATATGAATGATTTTGAAAAAGATGGTTATATTAATACAACTTCAAATATAAAACTCGGATTTCACCTCAACGAAACAAATAAAATTGATATATCTCATACGATTATAAGTGCAGAAAATGCCTTTGATAGTTACGATGCAGACCCAATTATTGCTGCAAATTCTCATGCCACTTCACAAACAAAAGACAATTTTACAAATATTAATTTTAATCATGTAGATAGTTTTAACACAGTAGATATTTATGCCAAAAAATCTGTTTTTGATAGAAATTATCCAAATGGATATACACAAGAGTTTGATGGAGAAGTATATGAATATGGGATAAAATCACAAATAGCTTATCAAGAGCAAGATTTTATCTTACTTGGAGGCGATTATAAAACCTTTGAGCATAAAAATGAGATAAACAAGAAATATACAAATAAAGGTTTATTTGTAACAAACAACAATATCTTTGATTTTAGCGGTAAAACAATAGTAACAGAGTCGCTAAGAACTGATATGTATGATAAATTTGATGATAAAACAACTTGGAAACTTGGTGTAAAAAATATCAATCAAAATATAGAAGGATTAATTCTAAGTGCAAATATTGGAACTGCCTATAACGCACCCACTATTTATAATCTTTATTCAGATTATGGAAGTATAAACCTCACACCCGAAAGCACAACAAGTTATGACATTTCTATTGGTTATAAAAATATAAAATTGACATACTTTCATAGTGTTATTTCCGATATGATTGATTTTGACATGACAACATATACCTATAATAATCTTGATGGCGAATCAAAAATTCAAGGTGTTGAGATTGAATATACTAGAGAGCTTTTAAATGAGTTATTATTCACAGCAAACTATACAAAAACTGATGCAAAAAATAGCAACAAAGAAGTTTTAGGAAGACGAGCAAAAGATAATTATAAATTAAGTCTTGATTATTACGCTATTTCAAATCTCCATGTAGGGATAAATGGAGAATTCATTGGGAAAAGATTTGACAGTGTAAATGAGCAAGGGGTGCAAACAGGAGAATATGCCGTTGTCAACTTGGTGGCAAATTATAATATAAGTAAAAACTTTTCCACATATCTTAAAGTTGATAATATTTTAGATAGATACTACCAAACAGTAGATGGATTTGCAAGCGCACCACTAAGTGGCTATTTAGGAATAAAGGCTAAATTTTAATCTCATGTACAAACTCAACATTAGAGAATTCATCAAATACAAACTTCTAAACTCTCTCTTTTTAGGTTTTAGCGTTGGCACTATATTTTTTATATACACGCCACTTTCCCCATCCATATATAGTATGGGTGGGATTTTACTCGCTATTGGGATGTTGTTTATTGCAAAGTTTTACTACAAGATTTTAAACATGCACTATTTTTATAAAATTTCACTGTTTGTTGAGGTTATTTTACTCTTTGCAATACTCTACTTTTTAATTTTTTCCTATAGCTACACAACCGCCCTATTCTATTATATTGGCTATCAATTCACTTTTAGTTTTGGTTCTTACCTTGTTAGAGCGGAAACACTTTTTTTGAAAAAAGCAAAAAACATCACTTTAGTAGATGTCGCAAAACAAAAAGGGTATCTTATCGGGATGTTTTTATCGTATCTATTTTACAGATTTTTGGAGAAGTTTTTAGAAGTAACCGATAAAGACACGCAAATATATGATATTCATTATTTGCTCTTAGCAATACAAATTATCATAATCTGGTATCTTTTTAAATCATTTAAATTTGAATATCTGGCATCTCAACCATGATTTCTATACTTCGTTCAAAGCCACCCATATTCATCATAGCTTTTAATTTAGGACCTTTAAAACCAAATCCTTTACTCACCATCGCTTTTTTAACACTAATCTCATGATTAAAAACTCTCTGCCAACTTGCAGTATCAGCCCATAAATCAAATTCTATATTGTCATATTGTTCAGAAGTACCAAAAGTAGTACAAATACCTTTTTCTACTTCTATAACAACTGAAGGCAAATCACCTCTGTCACTAATGCTATATTTAAAAACTGTACTAAAGTTCTTCAACTTTTTCATAACTTTTTCATCATTATTCCAAGCTTCTGTATAAGCTGCTGCCCATTCTGGTGTCATTAATTGCATATCAATCCTTTTATATGATGATTGATTATATTTATTGGTATCTTAAAACAAATTAAATTGAGTCAATTATCTTCATGATAAGAATAGATAATGGTGTTCATGGGAACTTTTGTAATATTTTTTTACTCAAAACTTCCGTTTAAACTGTTACGCCTTCCATACGAATCAAAAGCTCAACACTTCTTTCAAGCCCTTTTTTGTTCAAAACTGCTTTTATTTTTGGACCTTTAAAATCAAATCCATCTAAATCCATAGCATGTTTAATCTCTTTAGCATTTTTAAAAACTTCTATCCAACTTTTAGAATCTGCCCAAATTTCAAATTCAATATGTTGATATTGCTCTGGCGAACCAAAAGAGATACAAATTCCATGTTCTACTTCTATAACCACTGGTGCTAAATCTTTTCTATCTGTAATAGAGTATTTCAAAGTAGAACTAAATTTTTTTAATTTTTTAACCACTTGTTCGTCATTATTCCAAACTTCTGTATAAGCTATTGCCCACTCTTGTGACATCAATTGCATATTTATCCTTTATTATTTTTCTCTATTATGGCTTGTTGTTCTCTTGCCTTGTCTTTTTTACTTTTACGCTTCCCTTTGATAGGAGCTTCCCCTTTGACTTTTCTTAACGCTTCCCCTTGTATCTCAAAACCTGCTATTTGTTCAAATTCGATACTTACTTTACATCGTTTTTGAATAATGGCAAAATGCTCCTTATCCTCATGACAAATAAAAGATACCGCTACTCCAGATTTACCAGCTCTTGCTGTTCTTCCAACCCTATGAATATAATCAGTAGGGGAGCGAGGTAAATCAAAATTTACAACACATGAAATATCATTAATATCTAATCCTCTTGCTGCTATGTCTGTAGCAAATAAGATACCAATTCTCTTATTTTTAAATTGTTCTAATGTAAAAATTCGCTCTTCTTGCGTCAAGTCTCCATGAAAAGACTCTGCATTAATCCCATATTTCTTGAATTTTAGAGCAATATTATCGGTTGCTCTTTTGTTTGCCATAAAAACTAAAACTTGTTCCCATTTCTCACTTTTGAGCAAATGTCTCAAAAGTGGTCCTCTGTTTTGAGCATTAACCTCAATAGCTCTTTGTACTACATTTTCAACGGTAGCAGTTTTATTTTCAATTTTTACCTCAACTGGATTTGTTGTTATTTTAGAGGCAATAGCCAATATTTTTGGGGGATAAGTTGCCGAAAAAAGTAAATTTTGTCGCTTTGTCGGAAGCTCTTTGAGAATAAGCTCAAGCTCCTCTGCAAACCCAAGATTCAGCATTTTATCCGCTTCATCAAGTACAAAAAACTCTACAAAAGAGAGGTTCATTTGCTTTTTACTTATCACATCAAGCAACCGCCCAGATGTTGCAACTAAAATATCACACCCTTGCTGAATAGCGTACAATTGTTCCCCAATCCCTTCTCCACCAATAACACTTACCACTTTTGGCTTTTTGAGTAAAAACTCCCCAAAAATCTCAAAAGTTTGTGCCACTTGAAGGGTAAGTTCTCTTGTAGGTGTGATAACAAGCACTTTTATTTTTGCTTTACCTTGTGTTTGATGTTGTATCAAATATTCCAAAATTGGTAAAATAAAACTAGCACTTTTACCGCTTCCAGTTTGAGCGTTTGCCATGACATCACGCCCCAAAAGAACAAGTGGAATCACTTGTTGTTGTATAGGCGTAGGCACTAAAAAATTGTTTTTTTGTAGTGATTTTTGTATTGAAAGTGAGAATTGAGAAAAAGACATAAAATTTCCTAATAAGATAATATCTCTAATTATAGCTTTATATAAAGCTCAATATCTATTTAAAGCTCTCTTAACGACATATACGATATTATCTCAAAGCTCTATTTAAGTACAAATAAAATCTTAATAAAGCCCAATAACAAGGGAAATAAAAAATACACATGGCACTCATTGATTTACAAAACATCTCCAAACATTATTCCGCACAAAAGATACTTACAGAAATCAACTTTCATGTAGATATAGGGGAGCGAATCGTTATTATCGGTAAGAATGGGAGCGGTAAATCTACTCTTATGAAAATCGTTCATGGTACACTCGATACTGATGGTGGAGTGAGAATTACACAAAATGATTTAGAGATAAAAATGCTCGACCAAAGACCCAATTTTAAAGAAGGTGCAACGGTCAGACAAGCTGTGGAAGATGGACTTGATGAACTCAATCAAGCAAAAAAACGGTATGAAGAACTCTCTTTATCTTTAGCAGATGATTTTAATAATAAAAAAATAATAGACGAACATGAAAAACTCTCTCGTTATATTGAACATCATAATGCTTGGAATCTTGATGATAAAATAGAGAGAATTATCCACCACTTCGACCTCAAACAATATGAGGATAAACCAATAGCACTTTTAAGCGGTGGCGAACAACGCCGAGTTGCTCTTGCCTCGTTACTCCTGCAAAAACCAGATATTTTACTTCTTGATGAACCTACGAATCATTTGGATGTTTACATGGTTGAATTTTTGAAAGAGCTTATTTTAAAGGAAAAATATACGCTTATTTTTATCTCGCATGATAGATATTTTATAGATAAAATTGCTACAAAATCTATAGAAGTTGAGGATTGTGCTTTAAGAGAATATAGTGGCGGATATAGTGATTACCTCACCCAAAAAGCGGAATGGATGAGAACTTTACAAAAGCAACATGATAATTTATTAGGTATTTTAAAGCGAGAAAACGAATGGTATGCAAGGGGTGTTCGTGCAAGGCTCAAACGCAATGAAGGGAGAAAAGAACGACTTTTGGAGATTCGTGAAGATGCAAAAAATAACCCTGCAAAAATACGACAAATCTCTCTTGAACTCCAAAGAGAAGCAAAACACTTCAACCGTGATAAAAGTGTCAACAGACAAAAAATGCTTTTTGAAGTGGAAGATTTGTGTATCACTCTTGGCAATAAAGAACTTCTAAAAGATTTTACTACTCGTATATTGCAAAAAGATGTTATTGCCATAGTTGGACCAAATGGAAGCGGAAAATCAACACTTTTAAAAGTACTTCTTGGACGAATTCAACCCACAAGTGGAAAAATTAAACAAGGAGATTTTAAAATTGGGTATTTCGACCAACATCGAGAACTCTTAGATGATAGTAAAAATCTCATCGAAACTTTTTGTCCAAATGGGGGCGATAGAGTAAATGTGCGTGGAGCTGATATGCATGTGTATGGCTACTTGAAAAACTTTTTATTTCCACGAGAATTTTTAGATAAAAAAGTGGGAGTGCTTAGTGGTGGTGAAAAAAATAGAATTGCCCTTGCTTTACTTTTTACAAAAGATGTTGATATTTTAATTTTAGATGAACCTACAAATGATTTAGATATTCCAACTATTAATATTTTAGAGGAGCAACTCACTAACTTTTCTGGAGCAGTTATTATTGTAAGTCATGATAGATATTTTGTGGATAAAATTGCCAAAAAGCTTTTTATTTTTAAAACAGATAAGCATATCGAAGAATCGTACCAACAATATTCTGAATATTTGGAGTTTGAAAAAGAGTTACAAGAACTCGAAAATATGCAAAATAATGCTCAAGAAGAAAAACCAAAAGTGATAATTAAAGAGAAAGAAAAAGTTTTAAAACTCTCGTTTAAAGAAAAAATTGCTCTTGAAAAACTCCCTCTTGAAGTGGAAAATTTAGAGATGCAAATAGACAAATTAAATACATGCCTAGCAAATCCAAAATGTTATGAAGAGATTGGAATCTCAAAACTTGCAAAAGATTTGGCAGATTTAAAAATAGTTTATGACAATAAGGTTGAGGAGCTTTTAGAGCTTCAAGAAAAAGAGGAAGAGATTAATAACTCATAAAACAATGAACTTAATAACACCTCTTTTAATTCTAACAATTATTTTTATTTTTGACTTTACAAATGGGTTTCATGACGCACCAGATATGGTTGCAACCGCTATTGCTTCTCATGCTTTGAAAAAGGGGTAGCCATGTCTACTATAAAAAAAATTATTTATTTTTCAATTTTCATCTATTTACTAATGAGTGGACTCATCATTTTTTATTCAGAGAGTATAAAAAATCTTGCAAAAGAGCAGGCAAAAACTGCGGCACAGTCACATTTTAATCTTATGGTTGACACAAGGAGTTGGAATGCAGAATATGGTGGTATATATGTAAAACAGCATTCTGGTATAGAGCCAAATAAGTATCTCAAAGATAATATTCTCAAAAGCGATAAAAATGAGACACTTGTAAAAATAAATCCTGCATGGATGACAAAGCAAATCTCTGAAATTAGTAATAAACGGCATAAATATTACTTTCATATCACTTCCCTTAAACCTATAAACCCGACAAATAAACCTGATGATTTTGAGATAGAAGCATTGAATTATTTTGAAAAAAATAAAAATAAAGAATATTATTATAAGTTTAAAAACAATACTAACGAAGAGATGCATCTTGATTTTATTGGTGCACTTATTACAAAACAAGAGTGTTTAAAGTGCCATGCAGAAGCGGGTTACAAAGAGGGTGATATCAGAGGTGGTATTAGGATTACAGTTCCGATGAATGAATATAATACTAAAATGACTCTACACAATAGAATTGAAATAACATTATTATTTTTAATTACTATTTTATTTATAATATTTCTACTTATATTAAAAAAATACAAACAAGAAGTTGAAAAACGATTAGAGAGAGATAAAGCATTATTTATTAAATCTAAACAAGCTGCAATGGGAGAAATGATATCAATAATAGCGCACCAATGGAGACAACCACTCGCTATAATAAGTATGGATATAGGCAATATTATCTTTGATTTAGAGATGGGTGATGCGGATAAACAAGATATTATTAGTTCTGCTAAAGAGATGGATGAAACCTTGCAAGATCTTTCAAAAACTATCACGATATTTTCTGATATTTTCAAAACTGCAACTCAATCACCAGGTCAACTCATTCTTATATCTGATGTTCAAGAGATGTTATGTAATATAATTAAAAAAAGTGATGAATTTGAAAATATTAAAATAATCAAAGAATGGAAATCTACAAAAAAAACATATATCCTTAGAAATGAATTTATGCAAGCTTGCTATATGATTCTTAAAAATTCACAAGAGGCTTTTGAAGATAAAAAAATCCAACACCCTACAATTATTTCAAAAACTTGGGATGAAGGAGATTTTATCCACTATACTATCTGTGATAACGCTGGCGGTATAGATAAGGAAAATATTGAAAGAGTATTTGAACCATATTTTACGACAAAGTCTTACAATGGAAGAGGTCTTGGTCTTACAATTGTAAAAAATATAATTGAACAGATGCATAAAGGAACACTTAGCTTAAAGAATCATAATGATGGAATATGTGTACACATCACTCTTAGGGCAAAAGAGTAATGTGTAATTATTTAATTTTCATTCCTAGAGTAAATGTGTTAATTTCTTTAAAATCTCCAAAGCTTCCTCATAGTTATAATGCAAAGGTATAAAAGTGTAACTTCCATTTACTTTGAAAATTACTTCAGTAATAGATTTTAAATCGGTGATAGCTCCCATATTCCAATTTTCGAAATCTCTTTGTTCAATCGTTCTCAAATCTAAAATATTTATATCTTTATGTCTTAAATCTTTTTTAAGATTTTCAAAAAGTTGTAAAACAGAAACCTCATCACCTTCAATAACTTGTAGAAAATAAATTCCATTATATATAAGCATACCAGTTATATTATGCTTATAATTTTCTGTAATTGCAATTTTAATAATCTCTTCAATTTCATCAAAAGTTATATGATGAGACTCTATACTCGTATAAATTAATTGTTTCATATTTCCTATACCACCATAAAAATTCAAGAAAATAAAGATTACTTTTGTGCGTCTTTAAGTGTATCTGCAATTAAAAAAGCAAGTTCTAACGCTTGGTCTGCATTGAGTCTTGGGTCACAATGTGTATGATAACGAGAAGATAAATCCTCTTCTGTTACAACGAATGAGCCACCAATACATTCAGTTACATTTTTACCAGTCATCTCCAAATGTACTCCACCTGCAAATGTTCCCTCGGACTTATGTACTTGAAAAAATTGTTTCATCTCTGTAAGCACAGCACCTACTGGACGAGTTTTAAAATTATTAGAAGATTTAATTGTGTTGCCATGCATAGGGTCACAACTCCAAACAACATTCATCCCCTCTTTTTCAATAGCCCGAATAAGTTTAGGCATACCATCACCGACTTTATCGGCACCCATTCTTACGATAATATTCAAACGCCCTGCTTCGTTTTCAGGATTGAGTCTGTTTACAAGTTTCACTAAATCATCTGTTTGCATAGAAGGTCCAGCTTTGATACCTATCGGATTTTTAATACCACGCATATATTCCACATGAGCATCTTCTAATCCTCTAGTTCTATCACCTATCCAAAGCATATGTGCAGATGTATCGTACCATTCACCAGTAAGAGAATCTTTTCTAGTAAAAGCTTCTTCATAAGGGAGCAAAAGAGCTTCATGAGAAGTGTAAAAATCTGTTTCTCTTAAAGTTCTGTATGTCTTAGAAGTGATACCACATGCCTCCATAAATTTTAAAGATTTTCCAATATCTTCTGCCAAATCTTCAAACTTTTGACTGATTTCACCTTTATGAGCAAAATCTAAAGTCCATTTATGTACTTGATGCAAATCAGCTAAACCACCAGAAGCAAAGGCACGAAGTAAATTTAGTGTTGCAGCTGATTGATTATATGCTTTTATCATTCTTTTTGGGTCTGGAATACGGTCTTCTGGAGTAAATTCAACTCCATTAATAATATCACCACGGTAGGAATCCAGTGTTATGCCATTAATAGTTTCAGCATCACTTGAGCGAGGTTTTGCAAACTGACCGCCAAGTCGTCCAACTTTTACAACAGGTAAACCTCCCGCATAAGTCATAACAACTGACATTTGTAAAATAGCTTTAAAAGTATCACGGATATTAATTGCATGAAATTCACTAAAACTCTCTGCACAATCTCCACCTTGAAGTAAAAATGCTTTTCCTTTAGAAACTTCTGCTAATTGCTCTTTTAAAGAGCGAGCTTCACCAGCAAAAACAAGTGGTGGATACTCTTTCAACTCTGACAAAACTTTTTTTAATTCATCTTGGTTTGGATAAGTTGGTTGCTGTAAAATAGACTTTTCTCTCCAACTTGTGGGACTCCAAATACTCATATTAGAACCTTTTAATATAAATTTTTTTTGGATTTTACCTTAAAATAGTTAAAATAGCTCTGACGATATTCCAAATAATAAATAAATTTTTGTAATTCAAATGTAACCATCAAATGAAAAAGATTTATTTATGATTAAGTCTGTATAATATCAAAATATTTTAATGGGAAATTATTCAGAATGGAAAAAGTTGCTCTAAAATCTCTAACAAAACAGATATTTGATAATTTAATCACTCAAATTGATATGGAAACAAATGTAACTAAAGAGCAAATTATCCATTATCTTAAAGAAGCGATTCTTATTGTGTCTGATATAAATGATGATAATCTCAATTCGGTAGAACAAGCAAAAGAGCTTTTTACCAACAGTTATAAAGAAATCACTCAACACGGTTTAGCTTCATACGAGGCTACAAACAATAAATTTAAAGAACTATCAGAACAACATGAGCAAGCTATAAGCGAGTGTTTTCATCCAGAAATTGATTTAACTTCTATAACAGATAAATTTAATCAAATTCAAATACACATGGCACATGAAGTTAAAAAGGCGAATGCTACTATCGCTTCTTTAAAAAAGCAAGTACAAATACTTGAAGATACTTCAAATTTAGATTCTTTGACCAAAATTTATAATAGACGGGCGTTGAATTCATATCTTGGCGCACTCTGTGAAAAAAATACATTATCTCATGAGGTGCATATACTCATATTAGATTTAGATGACTTTAAAAGTATCAATGATACTTATGGGCATATTGCTGGTGATAAAATTTTAATTTTTATTGCCAATGTTCTCAAAAGGGCATTACGAGATGTAGATAAAATTTTTAGATATGGTGGAGAGGAGTTTGTCATCATATTTAACAATATTGATACACTATACTGTAAAAAAGTCACTTCTCGACTTTTAAAAATAGTAAGTGAAAATAAACTTATATATAAAGGTGAAACAATACATGTTACTATAAGCATAGGAACTACAAAACTAGTCCCAAACGATACACCAGAGAGTGTACTAACACGAGCTGACAAGGCTTTATATTTTGCGAAAAAAAATGGAAAAAATCAAATGCAATCGGAAGTGATAAATGGAATTTAGTTATTTTGACTTAGTGTCAGCAATCATAATCTTATTTTTAGGATTAAAAGGAATTATAAACGGATTTTTCAAAGAACTTTTTGGTCTTATTGGAATCATTGGTGGTATTTTTATAGCTTCAAGAGTTGGCGGAAAAGTTGGACAATATTTGAGTGATATTGTCTTTAAATTTGAAAGTAACGCAGCAATTAGTTTTACAGGTTTCTTAGTAACTCTTATTGCTTTTTGGTTACTCATGGTTGTTCTTGGCTTTATTTTTAAAAGATTAAGTTCTTTAAGTGGTCTTGGTCCTATTGATAAAGTTTTAGGGTTTATTTTTGGTGCTAGCAAATTCTTTTTAATAGCATCTGTAATTGCACATGCCGCTTATAATATCAAAGCGATTAAATCTACTATTGACTCTACTCTACAAAATAATAGTATTTTATTCCCTATTTTAGTAGAAACAGGTGCTTTTATCATGAAATTGGACCCTATACAAATAAGTGAAGACATCAATACTTCAATTACGAATACAACAAAAAGCATAACTGAGACTTTAGAAAAAGAGATAAAAGAAGATATTAAAAATAGTATGCCAGAAGAAACTAAGGGTTTGTAATGGATATTACAACTGATTTTAATGATAGAACTGTTCAATATACACAGCTTTTAAATGATTTTAAAGTATTGCTAAAAAAAAATTCTCTGAAGTTTACAATCCAAAGAGAAGTAATTTTAGAGACTCTTTATACTTCAGATGAACATTTAACGCCAGAATCACTGCACCGTCTTATTCAAGAAAGATTTCCAAATTTAAACACTGGAATTGCAACAATATATAGAACTCTTTCACTTTTAGAAGAGTCTGATATGGTTACATCTTTATCCTTTGGCTCTCAAGGAAAAAAATATGAACTTGGTGCAAAAAATCATCATGACCATATGATATGTACAACATGCGGAGAGATTACAGAGTTTGTTGATGAACAAATAGAAGCTAGACAACACAAAATAGCCCAAGAACTTGGCTTTAAAATGGCTGACCATTCTATGCAAATTTATGGTACATGCCAGAATTGCCAAAATAAATAAAGGAAAAAAATTTGATTTTAGAAAATAAATTTATACAACAAAGAATTGAAAAAGCACAATTGCTTAAAAATGAAGGGATTAATCCATATTCAAATGATTCTAAAAGAAACACAACAATTGAAAAATATTTAAATGTCAATTCTGATATAGCAGAGAAAGAGAATAAACGGGATGAAAATCGCCTCTACACTCTCAGTGGTCGTATCAAATTATTACGGATTATGGGAAAAGCAAGTTTTTTACACATGGAAGATGAAAGTGGAACCGTTCAAGTTTATATCGCAAGAGATAATCTTCCAGAGGATTTTTATAATAATATTTTCAAAAAGTATATAGAAGTTGGTGATATTATTGAAGTAAGTGGTTACCCGTTTGTAACAGGACAAGGGGAACTTTCTCTTCATGCTTCTGAATTTAAACTTTTAACAAAAGCTATCTCGCCTTTGCCTGAAAAGTTTCATGGCATTACAGATAAAGAAACTCGTTATAGAAAACGCTACCTTGACCTCATCATGAACGCTGATGTTCGTAAAACATTCAAAATCCGTTCAAAAGTGATTTCACTTACAAGACGATTTTTTGAAGACAAAGGGTTTTTAGAAGTTGAAACTCCTATGATGCACCCAATTGCTGGTGGAGCAAATGCAAAACCGTTTGTAACACACCATAATGCCCTTGGGATTGATAGATTTTTAAGAATTGCACCTGAACTCTATCTCAAAAGACTTATCGTTGGTGGATTTGAGGCAGTGTTTGAAATCAATAGAAATTTTAGAAATGAGGGGATGGATGCAACTCATAACCCTGAATTCACCTCTATAGAATTTTATTGGGCTTACAAAACATACAAAGATTTAATCGAAATTACAAAAGAATATTTTAAATACCTTTTTGAACATTTAAATTTACCAACTATGCTTCCTTATGGGGAATTAGAGATTAATTTTAAAAACTTCAGGGAACTTCCTCTTATAGAATCATTAACTTCAGTTGGTGGTGTTCCTGCAGAGATTGTCCATGACAAAGAAAAAATAATCGCTTATTTAAAGACTCAAAATATTACAGTAAAACCAAACCTCAACCTAGGGCAACTTCAAGGGGAACTTTTTGATGAATTTGTGGAAGAAAAACTTATAGACCCCACTTTTATCACAGAATATCCCGTTGAAATTTCTCCACTTGCTCGAAGAAGTGATACAAATCCAGATATTACAGAAAGATTTGAACTTTTTATTGCAGGTCGTGAAATTGCAAATGCATTTAGTGAGTTAAATGACCCTATAGACCAACTTGGTCGTTTTGAGGCACAAATGTCTGCAAAAGATAATGGTGATGATGAAGCGCATGAGATGGATAGCGATTTTATTGAAGCGCTTAGTTATGGCATGGCACCAACAGCAGGTCAAGGAATAGGGATTGATAGACTTGTTATGCTTTTAACAAATGAGCATAGTATTCGAGATGTTTTATTATTCCCTGCTATGAAACCAATCCATGAGGAATTACATAACGAAGAAGAGGAATAAACTGCTTCTTTTTTATCCACTATAATATCTCTATATAACACTCTTTCTATTACAATACTCAAAAGTTCTTTTTATGAACTTTTGTATTGCATCAAAGGCATATTCATGGATTTTACAACAATAAACTCTTTATTAGAAAAACATTACCACGCAATTAATAAAGTTATTTTAGCCCGTCAAGACCCTATTACTGGATTACTTCCAGCAAGTACAGCAGTCAATGCACATGGCGATTATACAGACGCATGGGTTCGGGATAATGTGTATAGCATTTTAAGTGTTTGGGGATTGGCACTTTCGTATCGTAAATATAATCCTGAACACCATCGAACCTATCTTTTAACGCAAAGTGTGGTTAAATTGATGCGTGGACTTTTATTTGCCATGATGCGTCAAGCAAACCATGTAGAAAAGTTTAAACATACACTTAATCCTATGGATGCACTTCATGCGAAATATGGAACAAAAACAGGTTTAGCAGTCGTGGGTGATGGAGAATGGGGACATTTACAACTTGATGCAACCTCACTTTATCTCTTAATACTTACTCAAATGACCGCTTCAGGTTTAGAAATAATCTACACCATGGATGAGATAAATTTTATTCAAAACCTTGTGCATTATATCAGTCGAACTTATTGCACACCAGATTTTGGGATTTGGGAGAGGGGAAATAAAATCAATCATGGCACACCTGAAATTAATGGTAGTTCTGTTGGGATGGCTAAAGCTGCACTTGAAGCAATTGATGGATTTAACCTTTTTGGGAATGTTTCCACCCAAGAAGCAGTTATTCATGTTGTGCCAAGTGACATTGCAAGGTCAAGATTTACTCTCCATGGACTTTTACCAAGAGAATCTAACTCAAAAGAAACAGATGGAGCTTTACTAAGTACTATCGGATATCCTGCGTATGCCATTGAAGATAAAGCACTTGTGGAGCGTACACGCAAAAAAATAATCAAGAAACTTGCAGGAAAATATGGGTGTAAAAGATTTTTACTCGATGGACACCAAACCACCATCGAAGATGATTCAAGACTCCATTATGAACCAGAAGAATTAAGAAAGTTTGAACATATCGAATCTGAATGGCCCCTTTTTTTTACTTATCTCCTTCTTGATGCACACATGAGAGGAGATAAAGATGCTATCAAACTATGGGATGAAAAACTCCAACCTCTTTTTATTATGCAAGACGGTGAAAAACTTTTACCAGAACTTTATAAAGTTCCCCATGAACTTATAGAAGATGAAAAACAAAATTTTGGCTCACAAACTCGTATACCAAATGAAAATATCCCTTTAGTTTGGGCGCAAAGCCTTTATATGCTCAGTGACATGATACAAGATGAGATTTTACGCCCAAGTGATATAGACCCACTTAATCGCCGTGAACGGATTGGTCACCATAGAAGTACGCAAATTCTTATCCCTATTTTGGCTGAGAGTCAATCGGTCAAACAACACTTACTCGATTTAGGGTTTAAAAGTGAAACACTCCAAGATGTGTACCCAATCAAAGTTCTCCATGCGCATGAACTTTCAAAAATTCATACTATCATTGGAAAAAATAGTAAGCTATCTTTAAGTGGAAGACCCATGCTTGTTACAAGAACAATTACATCTTCAAGACTACATTTACTCGCAAAAGAAGAGATGATTTTTCTTCCATACTATTTTAATCCAAAAGGTTTTTATTTTAGTTATGACAATAAACTTTTAGTGAATCAATTTCGCTCCTCTTTGAAATTTTTATCTCGTCATTGGGACCTTGTTGGACAACCAATTATCCCATTTTTAGTGCGTGAAGATATGGTTTTGGGGCAAGATAAGGATATGGTTTTAAAACTTTTACATGACCTTCAAACAGGAACTTCCTCAGATATAATGGTTCGTGTTGGAGCGTTAAGACAATTACTTAATACTGCAGCTGTAGAGAGAATTGATAATTTACATAACATCACACTCAATGAACTCCAAATCAAAGACCATGTACTTTGCAATAATCTAGAAAACAATGCAATCAACTATTTATCTCCATGGGATTTAGAAAAAATGGATGAGAAAGAGGATAACGATTTAATAAATTGGCTTAAAGAGGAAAAAAATCTTTTTACAAAAGCACATATCATTGCAAGATTATGGTATCGCCATGGTAAAAATTTTAGTATTGAAATAGATGCAAAATACAAAACACTCTCAGAAATAGCAGAGCAATCGTATGAAAACGCAATGATTTGTCACAATTGGGGCACTGTTCGCTATCTTGCAGAAATTACTTCAAAGTTTGATGAAAGACTTGAAGATGCTTTACTTGATATTGTTATTATGCAAAAACGGCTAGCTGTAGGACGAGCGTATAGCGAAAAAGCCACTTTTTCCCAACCTCTTGAGAGTCATGCTATTGTTGCTACTATTTCCGAATTTTGCGGTCATAACTCAGCTGAAAATGTTATCACACAAGAGATTATCCTCCATCTTGGACACCTCATCCGAAGTGAACCAAAACTTTTTACAGATATTTTAACTTTGCGTACTTGGTATTTTGTGCAACTCTTAGTTGGTCAATTAAGTAGAGAGTTTCAAATCCCTATGAGTGATGCATATGAACATCTATTAACACTACCACCGCATGATATTTATGATAGATTAAAAGATATTTTACAATCATTTAGCGGTGAAGTGATACGCATGCAAAACCAAGAAAATATTGCTCTTATAGGGATGAATGAGATAGAAAACTTAAATCTTTCCCCAAATGAAAATGAAAATTCTGAAATAGAAGATTGGGCTGTATGGCGGCTTGATAATGGGATGATTGCAAGATTATCACCAAGCTTTTACAAAGATATCTGGTACTTACTCCAACAATGTGATGGATTAGTTATTGGAGATAAATATAATATCAAAAACAGAATAGGCAAAGAAGCAACACTAGCTGTCACTGCGGGTGAGAGAGATTTTGCCCTTAAAATTGATGGTTTATTACATAAAATAGAAGCAGCTGATTATCGCCAATTAAACATTGAAATTTTAGAATCACTAACCCATTTGTTTCGAAATAATCCACAAATCAGCATCAAAAATGACTTAATTTTAGATGTTTTAATTGGTCATGCTGTAAGAATTGCATGGAGTAAAAATCATAATTTGGACAAATATGATGAACAACGGGGACTTGCATGGGAGCAATTTTATAAAACAAGTCCAAAAGAGAGTGACCTTGCTTTTTTAGAAGCATTTATTTATTTAACACAAGAAAATTAGGAGTTTGAACATGATTTTAGCGGGTGATATTGGTGGAACAAAAATAAATTTGGCACTTTTTGAAAAAAAAGAAAATAATCTGCAACTCTTACTACAAGCACAATTTGCAAGTGGTGAGTATGAAAATTTCAGTGATATAATCGAAGAGTTTCAAAAAAAACATACCTTGATAATAGATTCTGCATGCTTTGGAATTGCAGGACCTATCATAAATGCGGCATGTAAAACTACAAATTTACCATGGGAAATTACAACTTCAGAGCTTCAAAAAATACTTGGTACTTCGCAAGTACACTTACTCAACGACCTCGAAGCTACTGCCTATGGTATGCTTTATTTAAATGAAGATGAGTTTGTAACTCTCAATCCTAATGGGATAGACATGCAAGGAAATCGTGCCGTAATTGCTGCTGGAACAGGGTTGGGTGAAGCGATACTTTATTTTGATGGCGAAGCATATCAGGCGATAGGTTCTGAAGGTGGACATACAGATTTTGCACCTCTAAGCAAACAACAAGATGCACTTTTGTCATGGCTTAGAGAGCGTTATCCTGAGCATGTAAGTTATGAGAGAATTTTATCAGGTCCAGGGATTGCTACTTTGTATGAATTCTTACATGAAAGTGGCTTTGCACCACAATCAAACACTATGCAAGAACTTACTCCCCTAGAAGACAAAAGTGCCATGATAAGCCAATGTGCACTCAAAGAAAAAGATACTCTATCTATTGCAACACTCAAACTTTTTTGTGAAATTTATGGTGCAGAAGCAGGAAATTTAGCACTTAAAAGTATGGCGTTAGGCGGTGTGTATATTGGTGGAGGAATAGCACCAAAAATTTTACCTTTTTTACAAGAACCTGATTTTATAGAAAGTTTTATGGCAAAAGGGCGCTTTAAAGAAATGCTCCAAAAAATCCGAATAAAAGTATCACTAAATCAAGAAACAGCACTCTTTGGAGCTGCTCATTTTGCCAAAGATAAGCTCTAACACTTATCTATTTAAGATACTTTTTGTATAATACACCCATTTTAAATTTCATAAGGAATTTTACAACATGAGTTTTTTACAAGAATTTGATAACGATATTTATCAGTTATGCCAAAAAGAGTTAGAGCGTCAAACAGACCATTTAGAGATGATTGCATCCGAAAACTTTACACTTCCAGCTGTCATGGAAGCGATGGGTTCTGTTTTTACAAACAAGTATGCAGAAGGATATCCTGCAAAACGCTATTATGGTGGTTGTGAATACGCTGATGGCGTTGAGCAATTAGCAATTGATAGAGCATGTAAGCTTTTTGGTTGTAATTATGCAAATGTACAACCGCATTCAGGTTCTCAAGCGAATGGTGCTGTTTATGCAGCACTTCTTCAAGCAGGTGATAAAATTTTAGGGATGGATTTAAGCCATGGTGGTCATTTAACACATGGAAGTAAACCAAGCTTTTCTGGTAAAAATTACCACTCATTTACTTATGGCGTTGAGCTTGATGGTAGAATTAACTATGAAAGAGTGCTTGATATTGCGAAAATCACACAACCAAAAATCATTGTTTGTGGAGCATCTGCTTATGCAAGAGAGATTGATTTCAAAAAATTCCGTGAAATTGCTGATGCTGTTGGAGCAATCCTCTTTGCTGATATTGCACACATTGCTGGTCTAGTTGCAGCAGACGAACACCCTAGCCCATTTCCTCATGCGCATGTTGTGACAACTACAACACATAAAACTCTTGCAGGTCCAAGAGGCGGTATGATTATGACAAATGATGAAGATATTGCGAAAAAAATAAATTCTGCAATCTTCCCAGGTCTTCAAGGTGGGCCACTTGTTCATGTTATTGCTGCAAAAGCAGTTGGATTTAAATATAACCTCTCTCCTGAATGGAAAGATTATGCTAAACAAGTAAAACTTAACGCTTCTGTATTGGCAGATGTTCTTATCAAAAGAGGCTATGATGTCGTAAGTGGTGGAACTGACAACCATTTAGTTTTGGTTTCATTTGTAAATCGTGAATTTTCAGGTAAAGATGCAGATGCTGCTCTTGGAAATGCTGGTATCACTGTAAATAAAAATACAGTTCCAGGTGAAACAAGAAGTCCATTTGTCACTTCTGGTATTAGAATTGGTTCTCCAGCTCTTACATCTCGTGGCATGAAAGAAAAAGAGTTTGAAGTGATAGCAAACAAAATAGCAGATGTTTTAGATAACATCACAAATACTGAATTACAACTCACAATTAAAGAAGAATTAAAGGCTTTAGCACAAAATTTTGTAATATACAACCAACCAACTTATTAAGGATATTAAATGACTGCAATGGATTTAAAACTCATCAAAATGGTCAGTGACCACTACTGGATAAAAAGAGACGAAGTAGTAGATAAACTCACATTTAAAGGGCGTACCTTTTATAATAAATTTGAGAAAGTGAATGCTTCCTTATCGCAGTCAGTTATAAATCAACACCTAAAAGGTGAAATAATAGTGGCACATTCTTTGATAAACAGTAATGGAAAAGTTGAGAATATTGTAATTGATTATAATGGGAGAGACCCTGAAAGGTTTTACCACAAAGCACAACTTCTTCTTAGAGAAGAGGGTTATATCAACTTCACTGCCTATACAACAAAAACGGAAGGACATCTCCATGTGTATATACACAAAGGACATACAACTTTGCAAGAAGCGATTCAACTTGGCAAATTACTAAGTATGAAACTTGCTGCAAAACAACCAAAACAATGGAGAATGTTTCCAAATGACGAGATGCCAGATGAATATAATATCTTAACAGTACCATATGAAGTTTACGCAAAAGAGCGTGGAGCTTCTTGGTCAAAACATATGTAATATTCTATTGTGTAGCAAAAAAATACAAAAAAATTAGATATGATTTTAAATTCAAACGATAGAAGGTAATATTATGGAAGAAAAAAGTGAATTAAATGACATTATTTTAAATAAGAATAATGGCGTCAATGGAAATAAAAAAATTATCTTAGTAGTTGCTACATTAGGTATTATTTTAATTGTTGTTGTCATGTTGATGAACTCTCTTACTTCTAATGGTACTAATAATTTACCTCAAGCTGTCTTGCCGCCTGAACCAAAAAGTATAGCAGCAGAACAAACGGTAGAAGAGCCTTTGTTTGAAGACATTGATGTTGTTGAAGAAGAGAAAAAAGATAGTGATAATCTCGATAAAATTGCACAACGATTAAAAGAAGAAAGTAAAACAGAGATAGTCACAGACGATAAACCTCAAGTTGTTAAAAAAGTGATACCGCCAAAAGTTGAAACAAAGCCAGAAAAATTTGTGAAAAAACAAGAACAAATTGAAGAAAAACCAGAAAAATTTGTGAAAAAACAAGAACAAATTGAACCAAAACCAGTGGTGACGCACCAAAAACAAAAAATAAATGAAACCTCTCGTCCAGCCTATTTTATTCAAGTTGGTTCTTTTTCAAAATATGAACCAGATTCAAAATTTTTAAAATCTCTCACAGATAAAGGTTTCAAATATAGTTACCATAAGGTATCAACAACTAATAAAGTTTTAGTAGGTCCTTTTACTTCTGAAAAAGATGCACGGGATGCTTTAAGAATAATACGAACAAGCATTGAATCTGGTGCTTTTTTAGTTAAAATATAAGTTTTTCATCAAGGTTTCCATGTGATATATTCTAAACAGTTTACACTCGACCAATTAGCCCCAATTGCGGTTTATGCTAAACTTAAAACACTTTTTAAAGATGAGATAACTTATCTTTTTGAAAGTGCTGGACAAAGTGAAGGTAATTATAGTTTTATTTGTATAGGCGCTAGAGAAAGACTCCAATTTGTAGACAATAAAACTATCTATACAGACATACATGGGAATAAAAATGTAAAAGAGGAAAATCCTTTTACATTTTTAAAAGAATACTACAAAAATATCGACACAGCTCTATATAAAGAGGCAACGACAAAACTTAATATTGGTTTTGTAGATGGCTTTATAGGCTATATTGGTTATGACATGGTAAAAGTATTTGAACCAAAACTAGGTTCAAGCATGGACCATTTAAAAGATGAATTAAATATTCCAGATTTAGATTTAATTCTTCCAAAATTTCTCGTAGTCTATTCTCACAAAAATAATCAAATTTCTCTTGTTAGTATGCTCAAAGAGTTTGCCGATAAATTTAATACTGTTGAAGAATCCCTCAAAGGTTCTTATCAATATATTGATATGACAAAAAATAAAGGTAACGATAAAGGTAGTTTTGCACATTCAAAAGAGCAGTTTTTCAAAATGATTGATGACTCAAAAGAGATGATACGAAGCGGTGATGTTTTTCAAATCCTCATGACAAACCGTTTTACTAGAGATATAGAAGTTGACCCTTTTAGTTTTTACAGAATTTTACGAATAAAAAATCCTTCCCCCTATATGTTTCTTATGGAATATGAAAACTTCAATATCGTTGGAAGCTCACCAGAAGTTATGGTAAGACTTACAAATGGCAAACTTCTTCTTAGACCAATAGCAGGAACAAGAAAAAGAGGTGCTACAAACGAAAGAGATAAAGAGCTTGAGATAGAACTTTTACATGACCCAAAAGAGTTAGCAGAGCACCTTATGCTCATAGATTTAGGGAGAAATGATGTAGGGCGAGTCGCAAAAACAGGAAGTGTTAAAGTTGAAAATATGATGCATATCGAAAAATTTTCGCATGTTATGCACATCGTCACAGATGTAGTTGCAACACTTGATGATGGCAAAGATATGTTTGATTTATTTATGGCAACTTTTACAGCAGGAACTATGACTGGTGCTCCAAAAATAAGAGCTATGGAACTTATAGCCGAGTATGAAGGGCTTAAGCGTGGTTTTTATAGTGGAAGTATAGGATATTTTGGTTTTGATGGGAACATGGACAGTGCTATTACAATCCGAACTGCTATGGTCAAAAAAGATAAAGTCATTCTCCAAGCAGGTGCTGGAATTGTAGCCGATAGCCAAAATGAGTTAGAATATTTGGAAGTAAATAACAAACTCGGTGCGCTTATCCATTCACTAGAAGATTTAGATTAGGTTGTTTTTTTGAAACTTTTTGCTATATTTGGTGACCCTGTTGCACATTCTCGCTCCCCCCTTATGCATAACTCTGTATTTAAACATTTAAACTACAAAGCTTGCTACACAAGAGTTCATCTTAATGATGGCTCAAAACTAAGAGAAACTTTTTTTTCTTTAGGCTTGAGTGGTGCGAATATTACAATTCCACATAAAGAGGACGCTTTTAAGGCTTGTGATGAAGTTCGTGGTTTTGCCAAACTTATTGGTGTCGTAAATACAATTATAAATGAAAATGGAAAACTCATTGGCTATAACACAGATGCAGATGGATTTATGTACGCTATCAAAGAATTTTCAAATATTAAAAAAGTTCTTATTATTGGTGCTGGTGGAACTGCAAAAGCGTTAGCTTCACGATTTGCACAAGACAAAATAGAAGTAAGTATTTTAAATAGAACTCAAACAAAATTAGACTATTTTAAAGAAATTGCTCTAACATGTCAAGATTGGCAAAGTTACAAAACGGCACACTATGATTTGGTAGTCAATACTACAAGTGCTGGGTTAAAAGATGATTATTTACCCGCACCTCAACTTATAATCGAAGATATTTTACAAAACACCTCTTTTGTAGCAGATGCAATTTATGGAAAATTAACCCCTTTTTTAACTCTTGCCAAAAATAAGAACCTCATCTATAAAAATGGAACTGACATGCTTTTAGGGCAAGGTGTTTTAGCGAATACTCTTTTTGTAAAGAACAAACTCAAAATTGAAGATATACAATTTTTTATGCAAAGAAGTTTTGAATTATAACTACCTTGAAAAGCTAAAACCTATAGAAAATTTTGTTATATAATTATTATAATCTATCAAACTCTCGGCATAACCGCTAAAAATTTTCCCATACAAAAAAACTCCATCCGTCAGAGGATAGGAATAAGTTGCTTCAACTGCTCCTTTTGCAGTTACAAAATTTGCTCTTCCCATCAAGGTAAATAAGTTATTATCCATAAAATAACTAAACTTTACAGAACCATACCCCATATAATCCATAAGGTCTGGATTGTCATCCAAATTAGTAGCGTCTGGAAAAGGAAGCCATGCAGTTATATCTGTCATGAGAGTATTATGTTGGAGTGATAATGTCGTATAGAAGTAATTAATACTTCTAGAACGGTTCCCTAAATTATCTTCAGGAGATACATAAACAGCATTCTCGTTGTTTCCCTGTCCATTAGACCTGTGAGCAATTACAAACTTTAAAGAGCGCATTTGCAGTGACGAGGTGTAATCTAAAATAGGAAAAATAACAAATGCTTCTGGATTGTAAGTTGTTTCTCTAAAGGGGGAAGAATTCGTGTAAATTTGCCAAAATGCCTGATGAGTATAAGAGGCATAATAAAGTTCATCTAAACCAAAAAGTCCATGCCCTAAATAAAGCTTTAAACTCACTTGTAATTCAGCCTCTTTATTCGTATAAGTATCTGACTGAACATACGATTTATAAACCCCTTCTCTATATCCAAAAGGTAAAATATAATTGGTCTTATAAGGTCGTAAGCCAAAATCACTATTCATCCAATCCTGAATATTTTGTTTTGCACCAACACTTTCTAGCTTTTGTGTTTCATATGTCATAAATTTAAAATCTTTTTCATTTGCAAATATATTTGTAAGCAATAAACCATATATAATACTTTTTTTTACCATCTTAAATCCTCACTATTCTTTCAAATTCAAGTCGATTGAATGTTGCGATACGCTTCATATATGTCTATCTTTTTTATTTTTTGGAAGCAGTATCCAAAGTTTTAGGGGTGATTTCAATTCCCCAGCAATCTCTCTTGCTTCATCACCATAACCCAAAAACATGTCAGCTCTTATAGCCCCTTTTATTGCACCGCCGGTATCTTGTGCCACGACAACTTTACTTACATTTTTATTTTTTATATTAGCACTTAAATATAACATGCTCCCAAGTGGAATATATTTTTTATCTACCGCTATGGAGCGTTTTGATGTTAAACAAAGACCTAATGCACCTGAAGCAGCTTGATGTGTTTGTTTAAAATATACAACTGATTTATTATAGTTAAGTACCTCATCTAACCTCTGTGGATGTTTTAGTAGCCATGTTCTTATACTTTGTAGAGATACCTCTTCAAGTTTTAATGCATGAATTTTGACTAGATATTGCCCTATTGCTCGATATCTATGACCATTTTGATTATCATAACCCACAAAAATAGTTTTCCCATTTGTTAATTTTACCCGTCCAGAGCCTTGTATCTCTAAAAAAAACAAATCTAATTTTGAATCTGTATAACAAATAACACGAGCATTTTTATTCTCTGATTTTATCTCTTTTCTTGTGTAATATGGAACTATTTTCTGCCCTTCTAATCTCCCTCGAAGTCTATAATTTTTCAAATTAGGATAAATAGAGCTTAAATCAATAGTAAGCAAATCTGTTGGCGTTTCATAGATAGGATATTTATATTTCGAAGTTTTTACCAACGAACCCTTCAAATCTGCTTCATAATAACCTGTCAAAAGTCCATTTTCTTTGCCATCATGTGTATTTATTTGATAAGGGATAAACTCATCTTGTAAAAATATTTTTGGACTTTTTGATACAATAGCTCTAACGCATAAATCGGCATAAAGAGTTTGTGTGTTTTTACTACGACAACTATTAATAAAAGTGTCCAAAGCTAGTGAGTAATCTTCTGAATTCCAATTGGGCAACTCTTCAAAAGTACTCTTTAGAAGATAAGTTTTTGGCAGATTATTAAAAAGTATCCGTGCCTTATTATCCTCTTTTTGCCCTATTTGTAGCTCTTTAGAACAACCAGAAATCAGTATTAGTATAAATAAAAAGTAAAAGTTTAGTTTCATGAAGAGAATTATACTAAATTTTAAACCATAAAAACGGTATAATTGCGAAATTTTTATAACAAGTGATTGAATATAAAATCAATTCTAAATGTGAGAAATAATGGAAAATTTAAGTTATTACGAAATACTAGAAGTATCTCAAAATGCGGATAAAGCAACTATAAAAAAAGCTTATAGAGATATGGCGAAGAAATATCATCCAGATAAAAATGCTGGCGATGCAGATGCAGAACGAAGATTTAAATTATGTAATGAAGCATATCAATGTTTGAGTGATGACCAACAAAAAAGTATATACGATAGATATGGAAAAGAAGGTCTTCAAGGAAGAAGTTCTCGCCATTCATCAGCTGGATTTGATAACTTTGGCTCTATATTTGAAGATATGTTTAGTAGTTTTAGTGGAGGCAACTCTCGCCGAAGACCAAATCCCGCCGATATGGAAAAATATCCGCTTGATATGAATGTTGATATGATTATTAGTTTTAATGAAGCTGTTTTTGGATGTGAAAAAGAGGTTCAATATAATTATAAAACTTCTTGTGAAGAGTGTAAAGGTAGTGGTGCTAAAGATGGCAAACTCGCACCATGTCAACAATGTAAAGGGCAAGGACAAGTTTTCATAAAACAAGGTTTCATGACTTTTTCACAAACCTGTCCAGTTTGTCAAGGTCTAGGAAGTGCACCCGCAGAGAGTTGTGAAACTTGTCGTGGCACTGGCTATAAAGAGATAAAAGAAACCGTTACAATTAAAATACCAGCAGGTATAGATTCTGACAATAGATTAAGAGTATCAGGCAAAGGCAATATTGGTAAACGAGGTACTCGTGGTGATTTATATGTCACTTTTCGTGTACAAAAAGATAAACATTTTATCCGAAATGGGAATGATGTTTATATTGAAATTCCTGTATTTTTTACTCAAGCTATTATGGGTGCGACAATTACAATCCCGTCACTAACAGGGGAACTTGCACTCAAACTTGATATAGGAACAAAAGATAAACAACATTTTACTTTTAAAAATGAAGGGATAGAGGATGTTCATGGACATGGTAAAGGTGATTTTATTGCACAAATCAATCTTACATATCCTACAAAACTTAATGATAAGCAAAAAGAACTTCTTAAAGAACTTCAAGAATCTTTTGGGATAGAATCAAAACCACATGAAAATGTTTTGGATTCTGCAATAGAAAAAATGAAAAGCTGGTTTAAATAAACCCAGTTTTTTATTCTTTTGATTTTAGTTCTGAATAGAGTGAAATACAAGCGTTCACTGTTGCCCTATCTGGAACAACTCTCACGGATAGATAAGTAATTTTACCATTCGTTTGAATTCTTCTTAAAACAGTTGAATGAACCCAATAAAATCCATCGTCTTTTCGCTTATTTTTTACTACACCAGTCCAAAATCCTTTTGAACGAATATCTTTCCATAAGCCTTTAAAAGCTATTTTAGGCATATCTAAATGGCGTACAATATTATGTGGTTCACCGATTAACTCCTCAATTTTATATCCTGCTATTTCACAAAATAGATTATTGGCATAAAGAATCATGCCGTGTTCATCAGTTTCACTTAAAATATATTCATCTGACGAAAAATACCATTCGTTGGAATTTTTATCTTTAATAGCAGGCATAAATTATATCCTTAATGAAGGTCAGTGTTTAGCTTCACTTCTTTCGTTGATCTCGAAGCTGTAATTTCACCTGTTTGAGAATTTTGTCTAAAATGGATACCATTAAGTCCAGACAAATCTCTTCCTTTGAAAATAGTCCCTTCAAGTTTTAAATTTTCATTTACTTCTTCTATTCTTGCAATCTCTTTAGGATTAATTCCTATTTTTGTACCTGCAAGTATCGCAACACCCGCATCCAAAATACACCCATCACCCATAGGAATTCCACATGTTGAGTTTGCACCCAAAAGTGTATTTTTCCCAATAGAGATAGGATTTCCATCCGTGCCACTGAGTACTCCCAAAATAGAAGCACCTCCACCAATATCACTTCCAGCTCCAACAATAGCAGAGCTTGAAATTCTACCCTCAACCATGACAGGTCCCGTTGTTCCAGCATTAAAATTGATATAAGAAGCACCTGGCATAACAGTTGTTCCAGCTGCAAGTTGCGCTCCAAATCGCACCTTAGAAGTGTCAAGAATTCTTGTATTGTCTGCAGGGATAATATGTTGTAAAAATCTTGGAAATTTATCTACAAAATCGATATGAGGATATTCATTTGCAAGTTTTAATTCAATCTCAAACTCACGCAAATAATCAAGTTCAATTGGTTGACCATTTGACCATGCAACATTTGGAAGCGCACCAAAGGCACCATTTAAGTTTATCTCTCTAAGTTTTACTTTTGCTAAAGAGAGTGCATAGAGTTTTAAATAAGTTGCTTCAACACTTTTAAGTGGAGCATCTTCGTAAATAAATGTTACTTTAAACTCACCTTCTAAACTTCCATGAGTTACAATTTGTGAATAAAGCGCTGAAACAACCTGAATATTTCTATGAGCAGCACCATAAGCTTCATCAGAATAAGGTGTAAAAGCAGCTAAACAGCTTTTTAGAAAATTTAAATTAATAGTGCAAACAACTTCAGTTTGATTAAAATCAACCTCTATACCTTGCTCTACTAAAGCTCTTACAAAAATAGCAGCACTCCCAAAATTTTCATTCCAATTGATAATTGGATATGTTGCTTGAAGAGTTTTCTCTACATTGAGTTGACCTAAATCTACTCTACAAATTCCAAATCCTAAAGGATCTTTGTAATTAGGTGTTGTTGATTTTATGTTTTCTATTAAGGCTTTAAAAGCTTCTGTTGTTTGGATTGTTTCCATAAATTCTCGCTTAAATAATTTCTGGCTAGAATTATACTTAAAAAATGCTAATGACATTTTATATATACTCTTTTCTAAACAGAGGAAATTTCATGAATAAATGGCTCGAATTTTTAAAAAATAATGATTATTTAAATGTAAAAAAATACATCAAAGATGGTGCGGATATTAATGATGTAAATGAAATTGGTGAGTCTGTTCTTGCATGTGCCATTAGAAATTCTTGTGACATGGATTTACTTATGCTACTCATTGAAAATAAAGCTGACATTTTTGATTTTGATGATGAAGGTGTAAGTATTTTTGATATGGCAGTTACTTATAATAATATCGAATTGGTAAACTATTTGATACAACATGGAGTAGATGTCAATGCAACCAAAAGAAGAAGTGGCTTTACTGCTTTAATGGCTGCTGCATGTTATGGACGAGTTGAGATAGCAGAAATTTTATTAGCACAAGGAGCAAATCGAAAAGCAACCGATATAAAAGGGTTTAGTGCTATTGATTTTGCAAGAAAAATGAATAAAAAAAGTATCTTAAAACTGCTAGATTACGATGAAAATAAACCAAAAAATAAAAGTTATGCAAGATAATCAAACTCTACATTAAGAGTGTTAAGTTGTTCAATAAAGAGATTCATATAATTTTGAACTTCCTTTTCATTCTCTCCAATTAACGAAATTTCAACCATAGGTTTGTTATCTTTAAACATAGGTAATGATGACAATTCTATATGTTTTGGGATTTGCTTCATCACTCCAATCAGTTTTTCTTCACTTGTATTTGCTAAAAGTGTATATCTAAATTTTTGTGTAGATACAGAAAATAATCTCTTAATTGCATCTGCAATCATCGGGTGTGCCATCTGAGGAAAGCCAGGGACAAAAAAATACTTATTTTGTAAACTAAAACCTGACATGTTGTTTATGGGATTAAATAACAAATCAGAATTTTCTGGAATTTCTGCCATGTGCATACGATTTGGGTAAGCTTCATCTCCAAATTTATTGATAATATCCAACTCAAATTGTTTATGCAATACTAAAGGTTTGGATGTAAAAACATCTGCTGCAATTTGTCTTGTTAAATCATCGGGAGTTGCCCCTATACCACCAAAAGAAAATAAAACTGCATTTGTATCTGCTTTGACAAATTCAAAACAATTTTGTATCAGTTTTTCATCATCTTTAATAGTAAATGAAGCAAATAATTCATGTCCATATTTTTTTAATTCATCACGAAGAAAACTAAAATGTTTATCTTCCCTTCTTCCATTTAATATCTCTGTGCCTATAATAATTGCGTAAAAATTCATGTTCCATCTTTTTTATAAATTATAGTATTATTACATAAATCAAATACAAAAGGTATGAAAATATGTCACAAGCTGAAAAATTAGAAGAGTTATTGACTAAAGTTGTAATTCCAGATATTGATGAAAGATTGGATGAAATTTTTGCAGAAATTGCAGATAGCAAAGAGGCTAGTGAAGATGCAAAAGAGGAGATAGAAGAACTTCGTGAATTTAAAGCTGATTTACAAGATGTTTTACTTGATTTAGAAAATGGTGATATAGATGAAGATGAGTGTAAAGAACTTATAGATGATATTCTAGCAGCGCAAGAAGGCGATGATGAAGACGATTTTGGGTTTTCAAAAGAAGAGTAGTTTTTAAAAACTACTCTTGAGTTCTATGATTTTGACTTCAAAAATTAAATTTTAGATTTCACAAATGTTTGCATTTCACTTACTATCTCTTCAATTGTTCCCTCACCACTAATAACTTTTAAAATATTTTTAGCACTATAAAAAGCTTGAATCTCTTTTAGTGGCTCTGTATAAACTTTCATTCTATTATTAAATACTTCATGATTATCATCAGCACCTCTTGCACGGCCTAAAACTCTATCTCTTGCAGTCTCTTCGCTTACTGCCACTTCAATAACACTTACAAGCTCTACACTCTCTTCGTATGATAAATAATTATCAAGCTCATTCATCTGTTCAGAACTTCTTGGATAACCATCAATTACCACAACATCCGTTGGAGCTTTTTTAATTGCACCTACAATTGTCTCAATAACAATAGCAATAGGAACAAGGTCACCTTTTGAAATATAACCCTCTATCTCTTTACCTCTAGCACTTCCACTTGCTACTTCTGCTCTAAACATATCACCCGTTGAGTAGTGAGTAATATTGTCATTCTTTGCAGCAATTAACTCTGCATCTGTTGTTTTACCAGAACCTGGTGCGCCTATGATTAAAAATAATTTTTTCAAAGTTTTTCTCCTAATATTTTATGATTATTTTAACTACACTTTATAGCAAAAGTGTAGCAAAATGATTATTGAGCTTTTGTTTTTTCTCTTAGTCTTATATGTAAATCTCTGAGCTGATTTGCATCCACTGGACTTGGTGCTTTTGTAAGGATACAAGAAGCTTTTTGTGTTTTAGGAAATGCTATAACATCACGAATGCTTGATTTTTTAGATATAAGCATCATGAGTCTGTCAAATCCAATTGCAAAACCACCATGTGGCGGCGCACCAAATTTAAGAGCATCAAGCAAGAAACCAAACTTCTCTTTTGCTTCTTCCTCTTCGATTCCTAAAAGGTTAAAAACTTCCTCTTGAACTTCTGGTTTATGGATACGGATACTTCCACCACCAAGCTCTGTACCATTTAAAACAATATCATAAGCGATAGATTCTATCTCTTCAACATCTTCTTTATCTGTATCTTTTGGCATGGTAAATGGATGATGCAGTGCTTTTACTCTTCCATCTTCAACTTCAAACATTGGAAAGTCAACAACCCAAACAAATTCAAATCTGTCTTTATCAATAAGATTCATTTTTTCATGTTCTGCAATAAAGATTCTAAATCTTCCCATGTAATCAAGTACAGTTTTTTTATCCCCAGCACCGAAGAAAACAACATCACCAACTTCAAGTTCAGTTCGCTCAATCAAAAGTGCAATATCTTCATCTTTAAAAAACTTAATAAGTGGACCTTTTAATCCGTCTTCTTTCATTTGAAAATAGCCTAAACCATGTGCGCCAAATTTGCGAACAAAGTCTTCAAATGTTTTCATCTCTCTTTTTGAAAATACCAAATCACCTTTTGGAACTTTTAATGCTTTTATACGGTTTGTATGAGGTTTTTTTGCAATATTTGTAAATATTTCATTATCACATCTTGAAAAAATATCAAGTACATCAACCATTTTGAGGTCATAACGCAAATCTGGCTTATCAGAACCATACCACTCCATGGCATTTTTGTATGTGATGCGGTTAAATGGTGGTTTTATATCAACACCTGTTGCTTTAAACATCGCAACAAGTAACTCTTCTGCCACTTTCATGACATCTTCTTGGTCGCAAAAACTCATCTCAACATCTATTTGAGTAAATTCTGGTTGACGGTCTGCTCTTAAATCTTCATCTCTAAAACATTTTGCAATTTGAAAATATCTGTCGAATCCGCCAACCATGAGAAGTTGTTTAAAAAGTTGAGGTGATTGTGGCAACGCATAAAATTCGCCATCATGGACACGAGATGGAACTAAATAATCTCTTGCACCCTCTGGAGTTGATTTTGTGAGTATTGGAGTTTCAACCTCTAAAAATCCAAGTTCATCAAGTACATTTCTCGCAGCAATTGCCGCTTTTGAGCGAAGGCGAAATGTATTATACATGTCAGGGTCACGAAGTTCTAAATAACGGTATCTGAGTCTTATTTCTTCCCCAACATTTTTATCGCCGATAACGAATGGCATTGGAGCAGCTTTGTTCTCTATAATAAGTTCATGAACAACAATCTCTATAGCACCTGTTTTAAGACGAGGATTTACTAAACCCTCTCCACGATGACGCACTTTGCCTTTTGCAATAAGAACAAATTCATCACGAACACTATCTGCCATTTTATGAGCTTGCTCACTGTCTGCTGGGTCACAAACGAGTTGTATTAAACCTGTTTTATCTCTTAAATCAATAAAAACAATACCACCATGGTCTCGATTATTATTAGCCCAACCAGTCAAAACAACATCTTGACCTACATTTTTTTCACTTAAATCTGTACAATAATGAGTTCTCATATAAATAGAGTCCTATAAAAAATTTTTGCGATTGTAACGAAAAACTACTTATAGTTAAATTTTCTATCGTTACAAACACTACTAAAATAAGAATATGTTAGAATAATAAAATTTTATCTAAAGTGATTATTATGCCTTTTAAAATTCTCTTTTTTTGTATTATATTTTTAGAAACTCTTTTTGGAGATGTTTTAAATAAAGATTATTATATAGATTCAAACGATATAAATCTCTCCCAAATCGTACAAAGTCCTACTGTGGATACTGTATTATTTTCACTTCAAGATGGAAAATATACTAAAAGAATAAAAGCAAAAGATTTGATACAAAATTTAATAACTCTTGGTTACCATGGATATACTTCACAAAGTAACTATATCAAATTTACAAAAAAAAGTCCCATAGATACAACAAAAATCAAAGATTATATAGAAAACTTTTATATAAAAGAATATCCTTCTATCCATATAGAAAAAATTGTTGTAATGCCACGCAGTTATATAGAATCCTTCGAAGATGAATACACTCCAAATCTGCAAGTAAAAAATAGTTTACTTAATCATGGAACACTTTATATCAAAACGAATCAACAAAAAAAAATATTTTTTGATTATACAATAGATGCAAAAATAGATGTTTATATAGCGAAAAATAATATCAAAAAAGACACAGAGCTATCTCCCTTGAACTGTATAAAAAAGAGTATAATTTTAGACAAATTAAAAGCTATGCCTTTAGAACACCTCCCAGACCATGCGCTTCAGAGTAAAACTAATATCAGAAGTGGTAGTATTCTTACGACAAAAGATATTCGAAAACTTTATCTTATAAAGCGTGGTTCGTATGTAAATACTACTTTGAATGAACGGGGAATGGTGATTTCTTTTTCAGCAAAAGCAGAAAATAATGGTAAACTAGGCGCAATAATCACGGTGCAAACTGATGATGGTAAAAAACTAAAAGTACGCGTTACAGGGAAAAATATGGCAGAGGTTCAATAAAAGTGAAAATAGTTGTAGCAACAAGTGGTGCGAGTGGTGTTAATCTTGGTCTAAAAACATTAGAATTGCTTCCTGATTTTATTGAAAAACATTTTATCATGTCCAAGAATTCCAAAATTGTTTTAAATAAAGAGATGCAAGTACATGTTCATAAAAATGACAATATTGCCGCAAGTATTGCTTCTGGCTCATTTGGTGTTGATGCTATGATTATTGCACCTTGTAGCATGAATACTTTGGCAAAAATCGCTTGTGGAATCTCTGATAACCTCATCACGAGATGTGCAAGTGTCATGATAAAAGAGCAAAAAAAGTTAATTTTAGCTCCAAGAGAGATGCCATTTTCGGCTATTGCACTTGAGAACATGCATAAACTTGCCTCTTTAGGAATTATTATTGCTCCACCTGTCATGGCATATTATTCAGAACAACAAACACTCGATGAGATGGAAAATTTTATTATTGGCAAATGGTTTGATTTGCTTGGAATAAAAAATAATCTTTACAAAAGATGGGAATAGATTTGAAGAAAAAAATAGCACTTTATCCTGGAACATTCGACCCTATCACAAATGGTCATTTTGATATTATTGAGCGAGCTTTATCACTTTTTGATGAAGTGATTATTGCAGTTGCAGATTCACAAGAAAAAAAACCTATGTTTACTCTAACGCAAAGAATAGATATGGTAAAGAGTGCAACCAAACATCTAGAAAATGTAAAAGTATTTGGATTTAACAATCTCACTGTAGAGTTTGCTCACACTCATGAAGCAACTATTCTTATCCGTGGACTTCGAGCAGTAAGTGATTTTGAGTATGAACTCCAACTTGGATATGTTAATAATTCGCTTGATGATACGATAGAAACTGTGTATCTTATGCCAAAACTCAAACATGCCTTCATTAGTTCATCTATTGTGCGAAATCTTTTAAAATTTCAGGCAAAAACACAACACCTTCTTCCAAAAGAAGTTCAGGAGATTATAGGAACATCATGTATATAGCAATAGAGGGGATTGATACTGCAGGAAAAAGTACCCAAATAACCCAACTCAAAAAAAAGTTTCCTAATGCAATCATCACAAAAGAACCAGGTGCGACACCCATTGGTAAAGAGATTCGAGAGATTGTTTTAAAAGCAAAAGCACAAAGTAAAAAAGCAGAATTTTTGCTTTTTTTGGCGGACCGAGCAGAACATATAAAAGAAGTTATTGAACCAAACTTAGACAAAATGATTATTTCAGATAGAAGTGCTATTAGTGGAATTGCTTATGCTTTAATTCAAGGGGAAATTGCTACAAAAGATTTAGTAACACTCAACGATTTTGCTACAAATAAAATCTATCCAAAAAAAGTTTTTTTACTCCGTTTAACAAAAGAGGAGCTAGAATTTAGGCTTTCTTTAAAAAAACTCGACGGGATAGAATTACGAGGTTCTGAGTATCTTTTAAAAATACAAGATGCCATTATAGAAGCAGCAAAGCTTCTTAAATTAGAACTTATAATTATAGATGCAACACAAAATATACAAATAATTACTCAAGAGATTTTAAACAAAATAAAGGATAATCATGATTAATTCATTAAGAGGCATGAACGATATTTTAAGTGAAGATTACGAAAGATTCACTTACTTTATAAACACTGCAACACATATCGCACAAAAATATGGTTTCCATTTTATAGAAACACCACTTTTAGAAGAAACTGCTCTTTTTAAACGCTCCGTTGGAGAATCAAGTGATATTGTTGGTAAAGAGATGTACCAATTTATTGATAAAGGGGAAAATGATGTTTGTCTTCGCCCTGAGGGAACTGCCGGAGTTGTTCGTGCTTTTATTCAAAAAAAGCTTGATAAGGCAGGTGGTATTCACCGTTTTTTTTATCATGGAGCAATGTTTCGTTATGAACGCCCACAAAAAGGTCGTTTAAGACAATTTCATCAGTTTGGAGTTGAGAGTTTTGGAGTTGAAAGTGTTTATGAAGATGCTACCATGATTATTATGGTGAGTGATATTTTACAAGCAGTTGGAATTGGTTATAGACTCCAAATCAATTCACTTGGGGATACTAATTGTATGCCTGAATATAGAAATGGTTTGGTCAATTTTATTGAAATACATGAAGATAAAATTTGTGAAGATTGTCAAAGAAGAAAAGTAACAAATCCTATCCGTGTCCTTGATTGTAAAAATGAAAACTGTAAAATAATTTATAAAGAAGCTCCAAAACTCATAAATAATCTCTGTTCCTCATGTCAAGATGATTTTGATAAGTTGAAACAAATTTTAGATGCAAACAAAATAACCTATGAAATAGATACGAATCTTGTTCGTGGACTTGATTATTATTCTAAAACTGCCTTTGAATTTGTAAGCGATAATATTGGCTCTCAAAGTGCAATAGCTGGAGGTGGACGCTATGATAGACTTGTAGAATTTTTGGATGGTCGCCCTACTCCTGCCGTTGGATTTGCCATGGGAATTGAGCGACTTATGGAACTTATTGTCATGCCAGAAATAAAAAGAGAGGGTTATTACCTTGGTGCTATGGATGAGGAAGCTGTTGATTTAATTGTCACGCTTACACATAAAAAACGAAAAACTGCTAAAGTCACATGCGACTACAAAGCAAAAAATCTTAAAAATCATCTCAAAAATGCTGATAAAATAAATGCACAATTCTGTTGTGTTATTGGTACAGATGAGATGGCAAATGGCACTATTTGGGTCAAAGATTTAGAAAATAAAACTGAATATGCCTTATCTTTAGAAGATTTTTAATCATCAAAAATTCATTTTGTTCAAAAAGCGAGGAAACAATAAGAAAATAGCACAATCATTTGGTTAAGAATATGTGGGTCTTAAAAGTATAGAATTATTACTTACTTTTAAAAAAAAGAGTGAAAAATATTTTCACCATAAATTAGATATATAGGGTTTAAATACATGAAAAATTTTGGACTTGACATTTGGTCAAATAATAACTTCATTATCGAAGACGGTCAATTAAAATTAAATTATAAAAGTATGCCTTCTCTTTTGCAAATCATTGAAGAGATTCGTTCAAATGATTCAAAAGGTCCGATTTTACTAAGATTTCCACATCTTATTAAAAAGCAAATTCAAACACTATACTCCCACTTTGATAAAGCGATGGAAGAAAATAATTATAACGGAACTTTTAATGCAGTTTTTCCGTTAAAAGTAAATCAGTTTCCTTTTGCTGTCGAAGCTGTAACTGCACAAGGTTCTAAATACAACTATGGTCTTGAAGCTGGTTCTAAAGCGGAATTAATTTTAGCCATGAGCAAAACACCATCAGGTGCACACATTACAGTTAACGGTTTTAAAGATAAAGAGATGATATCTTTGGGTTTTATTGCTGCTCATAGTGGACATAAAATTACCATTACTATTGAAGGCTTAGGTGAGCTTGAAACTATTATACAAGTTGCTCGTGAATGTACACTCAAAGTTCCAAATATTGGGATTAGAGTACGACTTCATAGTGCTGGAAGTGGTATTTGGGCAAAAAGTGGTGGCATGGATGCAAAATTTGGTTTAACCTCAACGGAGATTATTGAAGCGGTAAAACTCTTAAACGAGGAAAATCTACTCCAACATTTAAGCATGGTTCACTTTCATATCGGTTCACAGATGTCTGATATTGCACCTTTAAAAAGAGCATTAAGAGAAGCTGGAAATATCTACGCAGAACTCAAAAAAATGGGAGCTACATCACTCTCAAGTATTAATATTGGTGGAGGTCTTGCAGTAGAATATGACCAACATATTCACTCAAGTACACGCAACTACTCAATCGATGAATTTTCAAGTAGCGTTATTTTCTTACTTGGTGAAATTATGAATGCAAAGAATGTTCCACACCCAGATATTTTCACAGAATCGGGAAGATTTATTGTGGCTTCTCATGCGGTTTTAATTGCCCCTGTACTTGAACTCTTTACGCATGATTATCAAGAACAACTACTCAATTTCAAAAAGAAAAATCCACCTCTTTTAGAAGAACTTATAGAACTTAATAAACTTCTAAACAATAAAAATTGTATTGAATATCTTCATGATGCACTTGACCACATGGAATCACTTTTAACTCTTTTTGATTTAGGTTATATTGATTTACAAGACCGCTCAAACGCAGAAATTTTGGTGCATAATATTATTAAAAAATCGTTATATTTAACATCACTTAATCCAACAAATGAGTTAGAACAACTCCAAGTGAGATTGCAAGAACGCTACTTAATCAATGCGTCTATTTTTCAAAGTCTTCCAGATTATTGGGGATTAGGACAACATTTTCCAATTATGCCTTTACACCATTTGGATTCAACACCAATTAGAGCTGCTTCTCTTTGGGATATCACATGCGATAGTGATGGAGAAATTGGTTTTAAACCTGAGAGACCATTATATTTACATGATGTAAATCTTGATGAAGAGGATTACTTTTTAGGATTTTTTAATGTTGGTGCATATCAAGAAACACTTGGTATGAGTCATAATCTTTTTACCCATCCGAGTGAATATACAGTTCATATCAATGATGTAAATTATGAGATAAAAAATGAAAATCAATCAAAAAACATCCTAGATATTTTAGAATCAATCGGCTATAACAAAGATGAAATTTTAAATAAACTTAAACTAGATTTATCTAATAGCCAATTTATAACAGAAAAAGAAAAGAATGATACACTTTCGAATTTAGAGATGCTCGTGAAACAAGATGGCTATCTAAGAACAACACTTTAAGGTTGAATCGTGGGACTTTACACCGATATTGTAGAAGATTTTTCCAATGCTTACAAAAATGACCCTGCTCTAAACTCAAAGGTAGATTTTTTATTTAACTACCCAGGAGTTTGGGCTATTGCTTGGTATAGACTTGCTCATAAACTTCATAAGGCTAATTTTAAAAGATTAGCAAGAATGATTATGGGTTTCTCTCAGATATTTACAAACATTGATATTCATCCTGCTGCTGTGATTGGAAGACGAGTTTTTATTGACCATGGAATCGGTGTAGTCATTGGCGAAACTACGATTATTGAAGATGATGTTTTAATTTATCAAGGTGTAACACTTGGTGGAGTTTCATTAAAACAAGGTAAACGCCACCCCACGATTAAACAAGGTGCAGTTATCGGTGCTGGAGCCAAAATACTTGGTAATATTGTTATAGGTGAATATGCAAAAATTGGTGCAAATTCTGTTGTAGTAAAAGCAGTTCCTGATTGCTCTACTGCCATAGGGATTCCAGCACATGTTATAGAAAAAGGGAGATGTAAAGACCCATTTATGCATAACATGCTTCCAGATATTAATAAGGAAATGTTTGAATACTTACTCAAAAGAGTCGCAGTGCTTGAACATATTCTCGTTGAAGATAATAAAAAACTTTTAGAAGATGATTTAGCACTTGAAAATATTTATGAATCATTTATTAAAGCGATGAAAAATTAAGCATATTTATTACAACTCCATCCCTTAGATATAAAATTATTTTAGTATAATCACAACTATAATTTTATAGTGACTAAGGACTTACTTATGCTAACAGACCGCATTAACACACTTTCTGAATCTATCACCATTGCGATTACTACACTCGCACAAGAGCTAAAAGCTGAAGGTAAAGATATCCTTAGCTTTTCTGCTGGAGAACCTGACTTTGATACACCTCAAGTGATTAAAGACGCTGCAATCAAAGCAATTAATGAAGGTTTTACAAAATATACGGCTGTTGATGGTATCCCTGCTCTTAAAAAAGCTATTGCCGAGAAACTCAAAAGAGACAATGGTTTAATTTACACTCCAAATCAAATTATTGCAAATAATGGTGCAAAACACTCTTTATTTAATCTCTTTGCTGCAACAATACAAAAAGGTGATGAAGTTATTATCCCTGCTCCATATTGGGTTACTTATCCAGAATTGGTTTTATATTGTGGTGGTACAGTCATCGAGATACAGACACTTGATGATAGTGGTTTTAAAATTACACCAGAGCAATTAAAAAATGCTCTTACACCAAAAACAAAAATGTTGATTTTAACAAGCCCATCTAATCCAACTGGTTCTGTATATTCAAAAGAGGAACTCACTGCTTTAGGCAAAGTTTTAGAGGGAACTGATGTTTTAGTTGCAAGTGATGAGATGTATGAAAAACTTATCTATGATGGTTCGTTCACATCTGCAGCTGCTGTGAGTGAAGATATGTTTAAAAGAACTATCACTATCAATGGTTTAAGTAAATCAGTGGCTATGACAGGTTGGAGATTTGGTTACATGGCAGCACATAACACTGAAATTATCCAAGCAACCAAAAAACTCCAAAGCCAAAGTACATCAAATATCAACTCTATCACGCAAAAGGCTGCAATTTTAGGTTTGGATGGTTCAGCTGATGCAGACATTGAGATGATGAGAAAAGCATTTCAAAAACGAAGAGATGAAGCTGTTAAACTTTTTAATGCAGTTGAAGGGTTGAGTGTTGTTAAACCTGATGGAGCTTTTTATCTGTTTGTAAATATTAAAGAAGTCATGAATGATTCACTAGAATTTTCAAAACAACTCTTAGAAAAAACAGGTGTAGCAGTTGTTCCAGGTATTGGTTTTGGAAGTGAAGGTTATTTTAGATTTAGTTTTGCAACTGATATTGAGAGTATCCGTATAGGGATTAAAAGAATTGAGCAATTTATAAAAGAGTTAAAAGCGTAAATAAACTTTGCATGTGTTGTACACATGCAAAACTGCTTATTTCAACGCTTGAAGTGCTTCTATCACTTCCTCTAAATTTGTCATAGGGATATGAACTTTCCACTCAGGTGCATCTGCATTTCCAGCTAATGATATACCAATACTTGCAACCGTTGCACTATTTTCACCATAAGGCTTTTCTATTTTTGTTATCGAAATAACACCTTTTTTTGTTCCACTTAATGTGATTGTTTTTGACATCTCAAACTCCTTTTTTTATTTTAGTAACCTAGCTATTTTTGCCTGAAGCTTTAACCATGTTTTTTGTTCCATCAATGGAAAACCTCCAAAAGTCAGGCCACTCTCTTTGATACTTTTTGTCACGCCACTTCTTGCTGCACATGTTGTAAAAGGGGCAATCTCTATATGCCCTGCTGTTGCGGATTGTCCACCCATGACAACATTACGACCCAATTTAGTTGAACCTGCAAGACCAGATTGAGCCACAAGTACCGAATATTCCCCTATTTCACAATTATGCCCAACTTGTACAAGGTTATCTATTCGAGTCCCTTTTTTGATAATTGTGCTTCCAAAAACTGCTCTATCTATTGTCGTAGCACTTCCAATTTCCACATCATTTTCAATAATAACATTTCCATTTTGATAGATTTTTTTATGCTCACCTAATGTATTGGTTGCAAATCCAAAACCATCAGAACCTATGACACTGTTTGCATGAATCATGCAATCATTGCCAATTTTACAATCTCGATAAACAACAACGCCTGAATAAAGCACTGTATTATCTCCAATGATAACATTTGAACCCACATAAACATGTGCTAAGATAGTGCAATTTTTGCCAATTCTAGCACCTTTTGCAATCTCTGCTTTAGGCGATATAATACTTCCTTCACCTATAATAGGCTCTAAAGAATCTAAATCTTCAATATTTGGAGTAAAATATTTTGATAAAATTGCCATCTCCCAATAAGGGTTTTCTACAACTAAAGCAACACAATTCTCAGGAATAAATTGAGCGTTTACACTATCTATAATAATTGCACCAGCATGAGAATTTTGAATATCTTTAATATATTTTGAATTTGAAACAAAAGAGATTTCATTTTTTTTGGCATTTTTTAAAGTATTCATGCCTACAATTTCAAAATTTTCTGCATCAAACCTTGTATTTAATATAGAAGCTATCTCTTTTAAATCCATGACTATTTCCTAAATATTTTTATCGCTCTAACGCTACAGAACCACTTCTTACTATCTCTTTTGGATTATATCTTTTAATAACACTTAAAAAATTATCAACTCGCTTTGGCTCATCTGCAACCATGACAATAATAACATTATCACCAACATTTACGATTTTACCATTATAAGCACTACAAAGTGCGTTAATATCACTTAAATTTTCAGTGATTGGAAATTTGACCAAAGCCATCTCTTTTTCAACTAAATCTGTATGTTCATACACTTTTAAAACTGGAATTAGTTTGTGTAGTTGTTTTGTAATTTGCTCAATGACTCGCACAGAACCCGCTGTAACAATTGTGAGTCTTGAATATTTACTATCAGGAATTGGTGCAACCGTCAAAGAGGTAATATTATAACCACGCCCAGAAAAAAGGTCAGTAATACGAGATAAAACACTCGCTTCATTAACTACAATAACCGAAACTACTCGTCTTTCATTATTGTCTATCATTACTTTTTCTCCTTCTTCTTTTCTAGTAACATCATATTAAAGAGTGAACCACCTGAGGGAACCATCGGCATAACATTCTCAAACCTCTCAACCACGACATCAATAAATGTAACAATATTCTTTTCTACTGCCTCTTTGAGTGCTGCATCAAACTCCTCTTTTGTATGAACTCTATAACCGATTCCACCAAAAGCCTCTGAGAGTTTTACAAAATCTGGCTGAACAGATAAATCCGTTTCACTGTGTCTTTTATCATAAAAAAGTGTTTGCCACTGACGCACCATTCCCAAAAAATTATTATTCAAAATAATATTAATGACTGGAAGCTTTTTCTCAACTGCTGTCATGAGCTCTTGACAGTTCATCAAAATTGAACCATCACCTGTAAAATTAATACTTATTTTTTCAGGCTCTGCAGCTTTGACGCCCATAGCAGCTGGAAAACCAAAGCCCATAGTTCCAAGTCCGCCAGAAGTTATCCACTGACGAGGACGGGTAAATGGATAAAATTGTGCTGCCCACATTTGGTGTTGTCCAACATCTGTAGAGATATTTGCACTGTCACCCAAAAGCTCGCCTACTCTTTTTACAACCCATTGAGGCTTGAGTCGCTCACTATCTTCATGAAAAGTCAAAGGGTGTAACGCATCAAAATTTTTGATAGTTTCCCTCCAAGATTCATAAGTTTCAGGATGAATATAAGAACACAATTCTAGCATCTCGTTTACAACATTTTTAATATCCCCAACAATAGGATAATCTGCATTTACAAGTTTTGAAACACTCGCAGGGTCAATATCTACATGGATAACTCCCGCATTTTTTGCAAATTCTGAGAGTTTTCCTGTTACCCTATCATCAAATCTAGCACCAAGAGCAATAACTAAATCGGTTTCACTCATAGCCATGTTTGCTGCATAAGAACCATGCATTCCAAGCATAGAAATAAGGAGTTCATCATCAAAAGAGAGAACACCTCTAGCCATTAATGTTTCAACTGCTGGAATACCAGTTCTATGAATTAATTCTCTAACTTCAGAAGAAGCATTTGAATTTATGACACCACCACCAAGATAAAAAATCGGTCGTTTTGAACTAAGTATAACATCCATCGCCTTTTTAATTTGACGAGGATTTCCTTTTGTATGCGGTTTGTATGTTTCTAAATCAACCTCAACTTCATAATTAAACTCAGCCATTTGTGCTGTAACATCTTTTGGAATATCAACATGAACAGGTCCTGGACGACCACTTCTTGCAATATAAAATGCCTCTTTTAAAACACGACCTAAATCTTTAGCGTCTGTTACAAGATAATTATGTTTTGTACATGGACGACTAATCCCCACTGCATCTATCTCTTGAAATGCATCTGTGCCTATAAGGCTCATAGGGACTTGACCGCTGATAACAACTAATGGAACAGAATCCATATAAGCATCAGCCAAACCAGTGACAGCATTCGTAAATCCTGGACCACTTGTAATAATTGACACTCCAACTTTACCACTAGCTTTTGAATAACCCTCTGCTGCATGAATTGCGGCTTGTTCATGACGAGTTAAAATATGTTTAAAACCATGCTGTTTGTATATCTCATCATAGACATTCATAATTGCACCACCGGGATATCCAAAAACGGTATCTACACCCTCTGCAATTAAAGCTTCAATGACCATCTGTGCGCCACTCATTTGCATGAAAAGTCTCCTCTTTACTGTTATATTTAAAAATTCGCTTATTATAGGAAATTGGAGCTATATTTTAGGTTAAAATTACTTGTAAATTCTGAGTTGAATACTATCCTAAGATTGAATTCATACCCATAGATGGTCGCCACATGCTGAGGGAACCTTTTGTTTGAAGAGCAAGATTAAGTTTTGATTGAGGATAACTCATTTTAAAAAATTCATAAAAGCTCAGAATTTGATCTTGTAATCCAAAAGATAGAATATACTTTTTTATCCCGATTTCTATTGTTTTTTGAGACTCCATGTGTTGCACTGCTTGTTCAAGTTGAATCATATAAGCCCAACCAAAAAGTGTACCAATGGAAGCATATTTGGATTCAATATTCATATAAAATGCTAAGGCCTCTTTTATCCCTTTGGTATTCCCAGAAAAAGCAGATTCATTCGCTTTTGCTAAATCATGATTCCATTGCTTTTGAAGTTTATTCCCCTCTTGAGTTTCTTGTAGACTCTCAAATACTGACAAAAGATTATATGCAACAATATGATTTTTCTTTTTTATTGCATCCAAAAAATTCCGTTTTGCCTCAATCTCTGCACCTTTTTTTTGTACATCATTGTGTAAATCAGGAAAATTTTCTAAAACTCTCAACAATTTCATAGCTGAAGTTATTTTTTCTTCTTCTATCAATTTTTTTGCCTCTAGATAAAGTGCGTTACCATAGTTTATGATAAGTTTATATTCACTAAGTTCTTTTAAAAAAGGGTACAATCTTATTAATTCAAATGAAGCTTGAAAATTTCTTTGTTCTACTGTTACTCTAAATTTTCTATAAATTTCAGCTTTTGAAAATAGTTCTTCAATCATATTTATTTTATGAGGAATTCTTCTATAGGGGGTTAAAATTGCCAACATATGCTCTTGTCCGTTTGGGTCAAAAGCATATTTTTGGGCTTTTAAGAAACTTTTTCTCCATCTAATTTCCAAAGCATTATAGATTGAGGAACTTTTGTAACTGGGATAATTATTGGCAAATGCGTAAGCTAAAGATATTTTACCTTCTTTTGCTAATAAGACAAACTTATCAAATTCAGTATATTCATGAATCATTTTGTGGATAATTTCATTTTTATCTGGAATATTTTTAAAGTTTTTAAATAAATCGATAGCTATTTGTTTATGCCCGTTATCAAGAGCTATTTTTACTTTTTGAAGCGTTGTTTCCCATAAAACTTCCATACTTGCATAAGCATTAGTATATTTTAACAACAGATTCTTTTCGACAAGGAGATAAAAAAGGTCGTAAGTTTTATTTTTTACAAATTTATCTAAAGTTGTTTCACCTTCGTAAATATGATACACAAATATTTCACAATTTTGTGTCGTAATTATGAGATGTTTTTTCTCTTTATTAAAAGATAAAGAGGTAATAGCAGAATTAAGTTTTAAATATTTTTTAGAGAGTTTTTCATAAGTTTGCATATCATACACAAAAATATACCCAAGTTGTGTGCCTAAAAAAAGAAATTTATTCTCACCATCTATTGTAACTTGTACAACTTTATCATCTAAGCCATCGATACTTTTTAAAATATTTGATGTTTGAATATCCCATACAAATCCATTAGAATCTTTATCAACACTAAAAACTCTTTGTTCATCCAAAAATTGTACTCTTATTACAGGTGCAGTATGTCCAATAAGTTTATGAGAGAGAGTCATTCTTTCTAAGTTAAAAAGGGCGATTTTTTTATCATAACTTGCTGTTGCTACCCAATTTCCATTTTCACTAAAAACAATATCATTCACACTGTCAGTATGAAATGCAATAGTAAAAAGAAGTTCTCCATTTTGTATATCTTTAATACAAACTTTTCCATCCTCTTCACATGAAAACATATATAAATTTTTAGGGTCGATACCCACACATGAAACTTCACCAGAATGTGTCGATACTTCTGGGACAGCTGTTCTTGTCTGAAGATTGAATAATCTGGAATCTTTAAGTTCTGGGTTTATTGCAGTAAAATAGTTCATATCACTTGTACAATCAACTATACGCTTTTGATACTCTGTTTGGGGGATATTGATAATAAATCTATTTTTAACCTCAAGCGACACACTATCCAAAATCATAAATGTTGTCTGTGAGTCTACGACAAGAAGCTCACCACCTTGTAAAAATTTTGTAAAAATTATAGGATTTGCAAAGCTTCTTGATTGAATAGATTTCATAATATTTAGTCTCTTAAATAACCTTCATTTTTTAAAACTCTTCGTATCTCTTGTTGGTGTTCATCCCCTTTTGTTTCCATGTGAACAGTCACATTTGCATCTCCATAATCAAGAGAAATTGAAGTTCTATCATAAGAGATATGCACAATATTTGCATTTAAATCTTTTAGAATTTCGGTAAAACGCATTAAAGAACCTGGTTTGTCGATGAGCGTCACCGTAATATTCATCTTTCGACCAGATTTTAAAAGACCTTTTTCAATAATTACAGATAATAGTGTCACATCCATATTACCGCCACTCAAAACCACTGCTACTTTTTTACCTTTGAGATGCTCTAGTTTATGATGCAAAAGAGCAGCAACCCCAACAGCTCCAGCACCCTCCACTACAAGTTTTTGTTTTTCAAGTAAAAATAAAATTGCACTTGCTATCTCTTCATCATCAACACTGATAAATTTATCTACATTTTTTAAGATATATTCAAGTGTAATTGCAGATGTGTCTCGCACTGCAATACCATCTGCAATAGTTCTTACATTAATAGAATCAACAACTTTTTTTAAATCATAAGAATTTTTAAGTGCTGGAGCACCTTTGGCACTCACACCTATCACTTCAATATTAGGATTTATCGCTTTTAAAGCCAATGCCATGCCAGAGATAAGTCCGCCACCACCTGCAGGGATAATAACTGCATCAAGCGTATCGCATTTGTCCAATATATCCAAAGCAATTGTCCCCTGACCTGCAATAACTGCTGCATCTTCAAAAGGGTGCACAAAAGTTAAAGCGTTTTTTTCTCCATATAATCTAGCAAACGCATACGCCTCATCATAATTTGTACCATGCAAAATAACCTCTGCACCAAAATATTTTACGCCATTGATTTTTGTAAGTGGCGTTGATTCTGGCATAACAATAATTGCTTTTATTTCAAACTTTGATGCAGACATAGCAACACCCTGAGCATGATTACCTGCACTTGCAGCAATAACTCCACATGCTCTTTGTTCATTTGTTAAAGATGCAATTTTATTGTAAGCACCCCGTATTTTAAAAGCACCTGTCACTTGCAAATTTTCTTTTTTTAGGTAAACTTGACACCCTGCAATTTCACTCAAATAAGGAGCAAAAGAAAAAGGTGTATCAACAACAACCCCTTTTATCCTTTCTCTTGCCTCATAAATTTTGTTTATATCTACCAATGGATTCCCTTATAATGAAGAATGCTCTACCATACTACATAAATTTTGAACAACTATCATCCCAGCATCTTTCGCTTTTTGTGCAGCTTCATTATTTACAATCCCTTTTTGTGCCCAAAAAACTTTTATATCGCCTCTTGCAATACATGCATCAGCAATCGCATCAAGTGCGGCAGGTTTTCTAAAAATATTTACCATGTCAATTGCAAAAGGTATTTCAGCAAGTGAGTTATAAACTTTCTCACCCAAAATAGTTTCCTCTTTTGGATACACTGGCACTATCTGAAAACCATGTGCTTGTAAATAAGCTGCTACTTTATAACTATCTTTTGAACTATCAGGAGAAAGACCTAAAACAGCAATCGTTTTGACACTTTTAAAAATCTCTACTATCTCTTGTTTATTTGCATTTACTGAGGGAAATTCACATTCCATTTTATATCCTTTTATATTTTATTTTAGATGTAGATTATAGCAAAAAAGACTCTATTTCAATCATCTCATTTACTTCTAAACCAAAACCACCCAAACCTACAAATTCAGTTTGCTTCATAGAAGAGATAAGATTCATTTTTGAAATTCCCAAAGATTTAAGAATTTGAGCACCAATTCCAAACTCTTTCATGGAGGCATTATCCTGATGATGCGTTTTATTAATAAAAACTAAAACCCCACTATTTTGCTTTAAATATTTTATAGAATGAATTAAATTATTGTATTTTTTTTGATTTAAAAGAAGCTCTATATCAGGAATCACATTATGAACTCGAACATTTGCAATCTCTCCAGAATGATAAAAAACAATTGCAGTATGTTCTATCTTGTCATGGTCCTCAAATGTATGTTGCTTCACTTTTACACCAAAAAAATCTATCTCTTTAACCTCTATTTCATTTACAAGTCTTTCATTTGCAAGACGATATTCCACTATATCTGAAATAAAAATCGTTTTAAGATTATGTCTTTCACCAAAAGTATCAAGGTCATCTCGCCTTGCCATGCTTCCATCTTCTTTGATTATCTCACAAATAACACCAGACTCACTCAAACCCGCCAAACGACACAAATCAACAGAACCCTCTGTATGACCAGTTCTCACAAGCGTTCCACCCTCTTTGGCTATAAGCGGAAAAATATGTCCTGGTTTTACAAGTTCATTTGCATGACTTATTGGATTTGCAAGTATCTTAATCGTAGTATCTCTCTCTGCGGCAGAAATACCCGTAAGAGCATTTTTTGCATCTACCGAAACAGTAAAAGCTGTTTCATACGAAGATGTGTTTGAGCTTACCATAGGATTAAGCTCAAGACGAGTTGCAATTGTTTTACTCAGTGCCACACAGATTAAACCTCTTGCATGGGTTGCCATAAAATTTACATGAGCAGGAGTTGAAAAAGCGGAGGCGTACACTAAATCACCCTCGTTTTCTCTATCCTCATCATCTATCATGATAATCATTTTCCCTTTTTTAATCTCGTCAATGGCTTCAAGGACTCTTTGCGTAGGTGTCATTTTTATTCTCTTTTAAAAGTAATTTATTGTGTATTGTATTGAATAATTGATTAATAATAGTTCAACTCTTTAATTTTATACTAAAAAGACTTGACAAATACAATTGTTTTACCTATAATTTCGCTCCAACAAACAGAGTAACTTCAAGTTTGTTTTAGATCGCGGAATAGAGCAGTTCGGTAGCTCGTCGGGCTCATAACCCGAAGGTCATAGGTTCAAATCCTATTTCCGCAACCAACTTTTAAATTTCTACATATTGGGGTGTCGCCAAGCGGTAAGGCCTCGGTTTTTGGTACCGATATTCGGGGGTTCGAATCCCTCCACCCCATCCAAAAAAAAGATTTATTTTTTAGTATTATGTCGCGGAATAGAGCAGTTCGGTAGCTCGTCGGGCTCATAACCCGAAGGTCATAGGTTCAAATCCTATTTCCGCAACCAAATCATTCACTTCCTTAAAAAAGCATTCATTTATAACAATAATTATTCTTTATTTATTTTTCGTTCTCTTCTAAATTGTTCTTCTCTTTGTGCAGATTTATTTTTATGATATCCTCCAAAAATAAAAACCATAAAAAGCACAAATAAAATTATCATAATTACATTCAAGATAGAAATCATAGATTTACCTTAAATGCAGTATAGTTTTGCTTGATAGCTTCATAAAGTACAACACCTGTACTAATAGCAAGATTTAAACTTCTACCCTCTTTAGTCATTGGGATAGTGATGTTTTGTTTTTTATAAGCATTTAAAATATCTTCTGGAATTCCTGATGTTTCACTCCCAAAAAATATATAATCACCCTCTTTAAAACTAGCTTCAAAGTAAGGTTTATCAGTTTTTGTAGTTGCAAAATAAGCGTTATCTGTTATTGGATTATTCTCAAAAAACTGATTAATATTTTCCCAAACATGCAAATCTAATTTATGCCAATAATCAAGACCTGCTCTCCTCACTGCTTTTTCATCTATATCAAAACCTATGGGTTTTATCAGATGTAATGAAGCTCCAGCATTCACACAAAGTCTACCTATTGCACCTGTATTATTAGGTATTTGTGGATTTACTAAAACAATATTAAACAAATAAACTCCAATACCACATAAATTTCATTAAAAAATCACTGTTTTATTTGCAAAAACAAAAATTCTATCTTCAAGAGCAAGTTTTAAAGCACGAGAAAGAACAACTTTTTCCACATCTTTGCCTGAGCGTTGCATATCTTTCCAACTATAAGCATGGTCTACATGAATGACTTCTTGAGCAATAATTGGTCCCTCATCTAGATTGTTATTTACAAAATGAGCCGTTGCACCAATAATTTTTACACCTCTGTCATACGCTTGTTTATAAGGGTTTGCACCAATAAAAGCGGGTAAAAATGAGTGGTGAATATTGATAATCTTATTTTCATAAGTTTCTACAAATCTTGGTGTTAAAATTCTCATGTATTTTGCTAAGACAATATAATCAACATTTTCAAAATCATCAATACACTTGATTATCTTTTGTTCATGTTGTGAGCGGTCTAAACCTTCAGGAGAGATTGTTATATAAGGGATTCCAAATTTAAGAACTAAAGATTCAAGAATATCATAGTTAGAAATAACAGCTAAAATATTTGCTTCTAACTCATCTGCTTCATGCCGAATAAGAATATCCCCTAACGCATGTAACTCTTTTGTTGCCATTATAATAATATTTTTCTTTTTTGGGTCAATCACTTTTACACTAGATTTTTTTGGAAGTACAGAAAGAATGGAATCTTTTAACTCTTTTTGATTTACATCACCATCTACGACACTTCTCATAAAAAATTTATTATTTTCATTATCAACATACTCACTATTTGATAATATATTTAAATCATAATGATAAAAAATACTCGAAACTTTATGAACAAGACCTTTTTCATCATCAGCTTCTATTAATACTCTGTATTTACTCACTACCTATTTCCTTTTTCTAACTTTTCTATTCTTGAATCTATAGTTGCTAAAGTATATTCTAAAAAGTTAAGTGTTAAATCTAATTTTGCTTCTATATTTGTATTATTTGGTGCTTGAAAACCCTCAAATAAAACAAGAAGCCTTTCTCTAATAGAATTTAAATAGATAACTTCAGTATCTATAGACGCTCTTTGAGGCTCCTCTTTTGGCATCAAAGTTGATTCTATTTTTCGTTCCTTCACAATTTTTTCTCGTACTTGTACTGGTTGCTCTTTTATCTCTTGGGGTTCTTTTTTTTCTTGAATCTCTTTTTTTTCTTGAACTTCTTCCAATAGCACTTGCTCTTGTATCTCTTCTGGCTGTTCTTCAGTCGTCAGAATTTCATCTTCGTCCACCTTAAAAGCTTCTTCCTGTAACCTAAGAGCTTCCTCTGCCATTTTAAGAGCTTCTTCTTCCAACCTAAGAGCTTCTTGCTCTTTTGTCTTAATGTCTTCCTCTTCCATCTCTGCTAAAGTTGAAAGTATTACATCCTTTAGTTCCATGATTTTAATAACCACCTTTCAAACTCAATTAACTCAACTTCTGTATCCATTTTTAAAAAAAAATCTTTCATTTGAGTATTAACATTTAAAAATTTTTTTCTCATGCCAGATAACCTTCTTATAGCAATTTTTGCATCACTATTGGAAGGGTCTTTTTTTAAGACATTTTTATAAATTTCAAGTGCCTCCTCTTTAAGTCCTTGAAGTTCATAAATATTTGCAAGCGTGAGAGTTTGCATCTATCTTTCTATATAGTTAGCAATAATAGAACCCATTTCGCTTGTTGAGCAAACTTCTTTAGCATCATATTGTGCTAAATCTTTTGTTCGATAACCTTCACTCAGTGCTCTTTTAATTGCTGAATCTATTTTATCAGCAGCGATAATTTCACCAAATGCATATCGAAGCATCATAGAGACCGAAGCTATTGTAGCAATAGGATTTGCAATTCCCTGACCTGCAATATCTGGTGCTGAGCCATGAATTGGTTCATAAACGCCAATTTTTGCCCCTACTGAAGCTGATGGTAAAAGTCCGATTGAGCCTGAGAGCATACTTGCTTCATCACTTAAAATATCTCCAAAGATGTTTCCTGTGAGTATAACATCAAACTGTCTTGGGTCACGAATAAGTTGCATTGCTGCATTATCTACATACATGTGAGTGAGTTCAATCTCTGGATATTCTTTAGAAACTTCAATCACAACTTCACGCCAAAGTTGTGATACATCTAAAACATTTGCTTTATCTACAGAACAAACTTTTTTCTTTCTTGTCATGGCAATTTTAAATGCTTGATGTGCAATGCGGATTATCTCATCACGAGTATAAACCATCGTATTCCAACCTCTATTCTCATCACGACCTTTAGGCTCACCAAAATAGATACCACCAATAAGCTCACGAACAACCATCAAATCAACACCTTTTACGATACTTGGTTTGAGTGATGACGCATTAATTAGTTCATCATAAACAACAGCTGGACGCAAATTTGCATACACACCAAGCTCTTTTCTAAATCTTAAAAGTCCACTCTCAGGGCGTTTTTCACGAGGTAAATTATCCCACTTTTCCCCACCGATAGCACCAAAAAGTACTGCGTCACTAGAGAGAGAAATGTTGATAGTTTCTTGAGGAAGTGGGTCACCTGTAATGTCGTAGGCACAACCGCCCATGAAAGCTTCTGTATATGCAATATCAAAACCACAACAAGAGGCAACAGAATCTAAAACTTTAACCGCTTCATCAATAATTTCTGGACCAATACCATCACCTTTAATCAGTGCTATTTTATATTTTTTCATTATTTTTTCTCCTTGGCTTTTATCTCATTTTGTGCAAAATTCATTAATCCACCTGCATCTATAAGTTCTTGCATAAATGGAGGAATTGGGATAAAGTTATATGTTTTTGCAGTTGTTTTATTTGTGATTGTCCCTGTATTCATATCAACACTTACCTCATCGCCCTCTTTAATCTCCGCACTCTCTTTGAGTTCAAAAATAGGAAGTCCCATGTTAAAAGCATTTCTATAAAAAATTCTTGCAAAAGTTGGTGCTATCACCGCAGCAATTCCTGCAGCTTTGAGTGCTATTGGTGCATGTTCACGAGAACTACCACAACCAAAGTTTTCACCAGCGACAATTACATCACCTCGGCTCATTTTGTTTACAAATTCTGGGTCAGAATCTTCCATAACATGTTTTGCGAGTTCTTCGGGAACGGATGTATTTAAATAACGAGCTGCTATAATTAAATCAGTATCAATATCTTTTCCAAAAGTCCAAACTTTTCCATCAATGTTTGCTTTTTGCATATAAAATTCCTCAGTATATTTTCTAAAGTTTGCGATTATATCAAAAATGAGATTTTATTTTAATAAAGAGTTGTATACTAAAGCTCACTTCAATAAGGAAAAAAATGGATAACAATTTTGTAATTTTCGATGAAACTCAAGCTTTGATTTCAAAAACTGTACTCAATTTAAATGCTATTTTAAAAGAGGTTTTTCATCATACCAATCAAAAAAAAGCTGTTTTAGTTTATGATATTGAGTCTACTTTATCAAATATTTTGGCAACTGCCTATAAATATTGTTTACCAGATGGAATATTTGTCGATTTCAACAAACATGCGCCACAAGAAATTCTTGAAATTTTAAGCTCACTTCATCCATCAGATTTAGTAATTCTTGTTCAATCAACCCATTTTCGCCTCGATGCTTTTAGATTACGAGTTGAGCTATTCAAACGAAAAATAAAAGTGATTGAACATCCCCATCTTAGCCGTATGGCAGAATCACAAATCCCATATTACATAGATTCTCTAGCTTATGATACGCATTATTATCATACCATAGGATATGGACTCAAACAAAAAATAGAGAGTGCCTCTAGCGCAATTTTAAAAAGTGATGGAGAAATTTTGGTTTATAGTTCCCCTTTTGAATCTGTAAAACTCAATATTGGTGATTATTCCCTCATGCCAAACATGGGTGGTCAATTTCCTCTTGGAGAAGTTTTTAGTGAACTAAAAGATTTAACTGCACTCAATGGAAGAGTACAAATTTTTGCTTTTGGTGATATAAGCTATAGGGTCAATTATCCAAAAAGGCCTATTACACTCATAGTACAAAAAGGGCAAATCATAGGATGTGAAAATTCAACACCTCAATTTGACGAAATCCTTTCTAAAATTCTTGAAGATGAGGGTGTTGTTTGGATTAGAGAACTTGGTCTTGGTCTTAACCGTGCTTTTACAAAAACTCATATTGTAAATGATATAGGTGCTTATGAGCGTATGTGTGGAATACACTTTTCTTTAGGTGCAAAACATGGTATCTATGCAAAACCTGGATTTAAACGCTCAGATGGCAAATATCACATAGATGTGTTTGCCAACACTGATACATTTATTGTTGATGATGAAATTATTTATAAAGATGATAGGTGGATTATCTCTTAAGTTTAAAAGATTTAAGATTCTAATCCTCAGCCATAAAAAAAGAATCTACTGAAATATTTTTAAAGGCTGCATTTAAACTTGTAAAAAGAGAAGGAAATTCTTGTTCCATCTTTTTTAGCATCTCTTTTGTAGCAGCCCTAGCATGAGGCATTTTCACATCAAATCTCATGGATGGACATGCTTCATCGCCTATTGTTTTGATATTGTTCTCAACTGCAAAAGCTATGAGTTGTCTTTCTCTCATTTGAATGAGTGGACGAATTACAACCAAACCATTACCTGCGGTATATTTTGGGGCTAAACTTCTCATTTGACCATTATAAATAAAGTTCATAAAAAAACTCTCCGCTGCATCATCCATGTGATGCCCAAGAGCTACCTTGTTACACCCATGAATTTGTGCTGCACTATAGAGTGAGCCTCTTCTCATGCGGGAAAAAAAACTACAATAGGAAGAATTTTTTCTTATTTTCTCTTCTGCTAAATCATAAATTTTTGTGTCATGAATTACATGCGGAATCTCATGCTCTTTACAGTGTGCAATCAATTCATCAAAACTCTCGTCCATTCCATAGCTCACAGTTACAGCAAGAAACTCAAATTTAAAAGGAGCTCGGCGTTGTTGCTCTTTCATGGCATGAATCATTGTAAGAGAATCTTTGCCACCGCTAAGACCTACAAGAATTTTATCGCCCTCTTCTATAAGTTTAAACTCAGCGTTTGTACGACCAAGTTTTGTCATGATTTTTTTTGAAAGTTTAATCGACAAGCCTATCCACCATTTTCATAACAAATTCAGCACTTTCAATTGCACTTGTTTCTAAAAAAGCATCAAAACTAAAACTTGCATCCATGTCAGCTGCATCACTAATTGCACGCAAAATAAAAAATGGTACGCTCAAAGCATCACATACAACAGCAACACTTCCACCTTCCATCTCTAAAGCATCTGCTCCAAAAGTGCTACCAATCCAATTTTTACGCTCTTCGTTTGCAACAAATTGGTCACCTGTAGCAATAATTCCCTCTTGAAGAATTTTACCCATCTCAGACGCTACCTCTTTACTTAGAGCAATCATGTCTTTATCTGCTTCTACAAATACACCACCCTCAGGAACAAACCCAAATGGATGACCAAATGCTGTAATATCTAAATCATGTTGTGAAAGTTTTGTAGCGACAATCAAATCACCCACTTTTAAATTTGCCGAAATTGCTCCTGCAACACCACTAAAAAGAAGTTTTTGAGCGCCAAAATGTTCTATCATGGTTGTTGCTGTAAGGGTTGAAAATACTTTTCCTATTTTTGAATAGGCTATTACTAAATCAATCCCTTTATAAGATGCTTCATAATATTTATTTTTTGCATATTCAGTCGTTGTATATTCGCCAAGCATTTTTAAAATTGGTGCTATCTCTTCTGGCATTGCGCCCATTATTGCTATTTTCATAAGTCCAAATCCTATATCTTAAATGTTTTTATAACTGTTTCAAAATGGGGTAATTTATGGAGTATTTTTGTATTTGTATCTACAATACAACTTCCACCCCAAAAACCAAGCCCATCTTCAAAACCTACACGGTTAACAAAAATAATCTTCGCATGACAATAAAGTGCAGC
>CAMCYC010000002.1 GCA_945883795.1 Sulfurimonas crateris
CTTATGTTCCATCAACAAATGATGTTGTTTCTGTAAGTGGTGGAGTTGATAGTGCAACGGGTAAAGCTTTTGAGGGAATTCTTAAAGCTCCTATCAGTGGCACAAATATAAATGTTACACCATTAACAACTTTAGTTGCTGCTTTGGTGGCTTCTGGCACAAATATAGATACAGCTTATAGCACAGTTGCAGCTGCTCTTAATATTACAAGTGATGATTTAAAAGCCGACCCTGTTGCCATGTTGGCAACTGACCCAGTTAAAGCTTCGGCTATTTTAACACAAGCATTAACACTGCAAAAAGTGGCAGAAACTTATGCTGAGGCAGTATCAGTTGATACAACCATCCAAAACAATGTTATTGTGTCTGTTATGAGTGCAGTTGCAAAAAGATTGGATGCAAATGAAAGTTTTGATAGTGTTTTGAATGATACTACACTTGCTAATTCTATTGCTACAGATTTAAATTCTACAGATACTCTTGCAACAGATAAACTCGTTGCAGCTTCAAGTGCGGCTCAAGCCGTTGTTACATTAGTAAGAAATCTTACTCATGAGGGTATAATCCCTTCTACTCTTGAAGCAATATCTCAAAATATTGAAACTAAAACAACTCTTATTGAAAGTGGTGTAAGATTTATTGCAGTTGCAACCACAATAGAAAGGATTGAAATTGCAAAAACAACAGTAGCTGTTAAGATAACAGAAGCAAACTCTGGTGTATCAAGTTCATCTAGCAGTTCTTCAAGCTCTTCTGTTTCAAGCAGTTCCTCAAGTTCTTCTGTTTTAAGTTCAAGTTCAAGTTCATCTAGCAGTTCTCCAGTTGTTCCTACTTCAAGTTCTTCTATTTCAAGTAGTTTATCAAGCTCAAGTTCTTCTTCAACTACAACTACAACAGTTTCAGGTCGTGCAATTGATGGTTATTTGAGTGGTTCAACAGTAAAGCTACCTAATGGTGCAACAGGCACAACAAATGCAGATGGTAATTGGACAATTACATTTAATGGTTCTGCAATAACGGGGATTATTTCTGTTAAAGATGGTAATGATACTTCAACAGGTCAAGCTTTTGAGGGTGTTTTAGAAGCACCAATTACAAGTGGAACTGTCAATGTTACCCCACTTACAACATTAGTTTCTGCACTTGTAAAATCTGGTAAAACTGTGGATACTGCTTATAATACAGTTGCTACAGGATTAGGAATATCGGCTGATAATTTAAAAGCTGACCCAATTGCCATGTTAGATACAAATCAATCAGAAGCTTCTAAAATTTTAAAACAAGCGCTTACAATACAAAAAATAGCAGAAACTTTTGCCAAAGCAGTATCAACTGATGCTACGACTCAGGATGCAGTTATGGCTTCTGTTATGAGTGCAGTTGCAAAAAGATTGGATGCAAATGAAACTTTTGATAGTGTTGTAACTGATAGCAATAGTACTTTGGCTAATTCTATTGCAACAGATTTAAATTCTACAGATAATAATCTTACAGTTGCTAAATTAACAGCTGCTTCTGATTCTGCAAAATTCGTTGTCTCGTTGATTGCTCAAAATACCACCATTACGACAGACACTTTTACTCAAATATCTCAAAATATTGATGGAAATACAACTGTAGTTGAAGATAATTTAAAAACTGTAGCAGAGGCAAATACTACAACTACCATCACTGTACCAAATATTAAGCCTGTTCTGAATCTTCTTGATGACATGAATAAATCAGAAGATTTTGCAGATTTTAATATTACACTCAATGCAACAGATGAAAATGTTTCTTCTTTAGTTTTTGGAGCTAAATCTGATTCAAATGCAACTGTATCCGTAAATGGTAATACATTGAGAATTTCTCATGTACCAAATGCAAACGGTGTTGTGACTATAGATGTAAATGTAACTGATGGAAATCTAAGTGATACGAAATCTTTTAAACTTAATATTAATGCGGTAAATGATGCACCTATTCTTACTTTAATTGCACAACAAACAAAAAGTGAAGATTCTGCTGATTTTAACCTTACACTTAGTGCTACAGATGTAGATAATGCAAATTTGACTTATTCAGCATTTTCACATAATACTTCAAAAGCAACCGTATCAATAACGGGTAATACATTAAAAATATCTCCAGTAGCAAATGCAAATGGTGTTGTGACTATAGATGTAAATGTAACAGATGGACAATTTAGTAATTCAAAAAGCTTTGATTTAAATATTACAGCGGTAGATGACACACCAGTATTACAAACATTATCAAATCTTATTAAAGCAGAAGATGACAATAACTTCTCACTAGATTTAAATGCAACAGATATAGATGGTGATACTATCACTTACACAACAAGTTCAAGTAAGCCAAACATTGCAACGGTTAGTATTGTAAATGGTAAATTGGTAGTGACTCCAGTAGCAAACGCAAACGGTGTTGTAAAAATAGATGTTAATGCAACAGCAAACGGAAAGACTGTTACAAAACAGTTTGATTTAAATATTACAGCAGTAGATGACGCTCCAGTGCTTGGAAATATTACAAATCCATCAACAAAATTAGAAGATTTTGCAGACTTTAATATTACATTATCTTCAACTGATGAAGAGAATGACACCGTAAAATATAATGCTAAATCAACTACAGCAAATATAACTGTAAGTGGAAATCAACTCAAAATTTCTCCAATCAAAGATAAGTCTGGAAGTGTGAGTATAGATGTAAATGTAACTCAAACGAACAATTCATTACTTTTTGATACACAAACTATCACATTTAGTGTAACTGCAGTAAATGATGCACCAACAATTGGTACAACTTTTAACAATATCCAAATGTTAGAAGACAATGGTACAACAAACTACGAGCTTAATGTCTCAGATATTGAAGGAGGTGATTTAAATGTCACAGTAGATTCTAACAATACAGCACTCATGACAGTTTCTAAAAATTGGACAAATTTAGTGAATCAAGCTGGATGGACTCAACCACTAGATTTTAATCTTTCAACTGTTCCAAATGCAAATGGAATAGTTCGTATTACAGTAACTGCTCAAGACCTAGATAAAAATTCTACAACAAAAAGTTTTGATGTAAATGTAACTGCGGTAAATGATGCACCTACGATTGTTCCAATTAGTACACAAACGGCAACGCAAAATACTAAAATCACAGATTTTAATGTAACTGCAATAGATGTAGATAGTAAAATATTCACATACTTTGCATCAACTTTACCAACAGGTATAGATATTAACACAACTACTGGTGTCATTTCTGGTACGCCTACAAGTGAAGGTAATTCTACTGTAACTGTAACTGTAAATGATGGTGAGTTGAATGCTACAACAAATTTTGCTTTTAATGTTGGGGCGGCAGTAGGTTTAAATGAAATAGTTGCTAGTCATAACTTATCAAGTGATTATAATGATCATAAAGTTACGGCAGCTTTAGCGGGTACACTCTCGGCTAGTACTATTAAAATTGAAACTAGTGCAGTTGTTCCTACAGGAATTATTCAAGATACGACAAATTTAAATATTATATATTTAGTTGAAACAGTAGGTGATACTAATAATTATATAGAATTTAAATACAAAACTGATTCTTATGCAAATGGACATACAATTAGAATTACGCTTGGTACAAAAATAGCTGTAATTACTGTAGGACAGTCTTATACAAATGATGAGGTAGTTTTTCAATAGATTGTTGTGATATTTTAATCTTGTCTTAATGATATTTCGTTCTCTTAAATTAAAAAGGAGTTAATTATGAGTAATAAAAAATTGATGATCTCTGTTGTTACTGCAGCTTTACTAGCATCTACGACTGCTGTTGCAAAACAAACAATAGAATTACAAACAGGATGGAATTTAATAGGCTTACAAGAAAAACCTTTTAATTCTGACGCATGGCTAATATCTTCATTAGTCCAAACAAACAGTGATATTTTAACTATCACGAATGTTACAAGAACATATTCTTCTACTTCTTCAAGAAATTCACTTACATCATTAGAATCTGGTAAAGGGTATTGGGTTAATGTTTCTAAGGACACTAATCTAACCTTGGATGGCACATTAAGTAATTACAAGCTTGAAGAGCTTAATCCAGGATGGAATCTTGTTACCGTACCTACAAATATCACTGATATTAATGGCTTTATTGGCACAATGAATTCAAGAGGTTATAGGATAAATTTGATTACAAATGTAACACGAACTTATACAGTTGGTGCTTCAAGAAATTCTTTATCTTCAATGGATGTTAATCATGGTTATTGGATCAATAGTGATAAACTAGCCCTAAGAGCCAAAACATCAGATGGTATTTATTTGAACTTTTACGCAAATGACACGGCAGATACATTAGATAAAAATGCTACATCTTTGGCAATCTCAGCTTTAACTTATGCAGATATTGTTGCAGGTAATAAATTAGCTTCAAATTTTGCAAACTTTAGTGGTGAAGTTGTAGTTGCTACACAAGACCCAAATACAGATGTTATTACAGAAAAAACACATAATACAGTAATAGTGAGTTCAAGTGGAATCTCAACTTCTTCTCTTCCTAGTGTAGAGACCGTTGTCACAAACACAACAATAATAGACAAAGTTGTAATATATGCCTATTCTATTACAGCAGGTGGTGCACCACAGATTTTATCGGGTGCTACACTCGTAGAAGTTAGCAATGATGGTACAGAAACAGAATTAGGCACATCAGATTCTAATGGTTTGATTGTTCCTAGTAAAGATATACGAGGTAATAAAGTTATTTTAAGAGCAAGTGGTGTTGCAGATATGTCAATATCTTTAGACTCTAATTATAGCAAACCAAGCTATTACGCTATTTTAGCAGCTGGTGCAACAGAAGAGATTACAGAAACTACTAGTGTCACACCAACTAATAATAGAATTTTAGGGCGAATTACACCTGCCTTAGAGAGAGAAATTTCTCAATATAATGATGTAAAAGGTTTAGTTGTTTACCATATGAAACAAGTCAGTGTAAAAAGAGGGACAAAACAACAATTTACCGTTACACAAAATACAGTTTCAGAAAAAACAAGCTTAGAATCTGCATTAAAAGAAACACGCTTTACTCCAAAAATTATAACTGCATTAGATGTTAGTTTAAAAGATGGTTCTACAAATAAAACTCTCAATCCATCAACAACAAAATTTAGTGATTTATATTTAAACGATGTAGATAATGGTGGTTCTCATGCAAGTGATATAGATTCTTTTTATATTGGTTTAAGTGGTAAAGATACTTCATATAATTATGATGGATTAGATGCAAATTCAATTTTTAATGACACTAATGCAACACAAGGTAAATTAGAAGTTTGGATGTATAAAAATAATGCATGGACAAAAGTGCAAGCACATTCTAAAGTTTTAAAAGTAGCATCACTCGGTGATTCTGATGAAGAAAAAAATATTAAAAAACGACTGAAACAAAGTGATTTTTATATTAAACTCAATAGTGTTGGAATAGGTGCATCAGACTATGATGGATATTATCCTCTTGCAATTGTGTATAAACAAGAAAGTATTACACAAAAATCTTTTACTGTAACAGTCAAAGATAGTGAGACACAAGCAACGATTCCAAATGCTTTGGTAAGACTTGGTGCTACAAATTATGTGACAGATGCAAATGGAAGTGTTGAGCTTAGTGTGACTGTAACAGGTGATGGTGGGCTTATTCCTCTTAGTGCTACAGAACCAAAACACTTACGAACAGTTTCTTCGGTTAATCCTTTGACTCTTAGCGATACAACCTCAAATAATATTGAGCTGTCATTATCTCCAATACCAAATAGTGCAACAATTACAGGTACTGTTTTAGATAGTGATTTAAAATCAGGTGTTTCAAACTCTTTAGTAGAAATTATAAATCCTATTTCTCTTGATAGTACAAAAATCACTACAAGAGATGGAGTGAGTGGAATTGAAGTTGGTTTGGATTCTGGAGCAAAATATACATGGTATATTAAAGAAGTTCCACCTAGCACAAGTGTAGGTTTAGGAAGAGTTTCTCAAACTTCATGGATGCAAGTAAAAGAAGATAAAGCTAGAAATGGTAATTTTATCTCTTATAATGAAATCGTAAAAACATTACTGAAACCTGGACTTGTTGGTGAATCTGATGCAATTTCTGGTTTGTTTGATATTGCTGTAAAAATAGAACATGATGTTAACGGTGATGGTATAAGTGATTATACAGAGTTAGCAACCAACGGTACAAATACACTCCTTAATGATGATGATAATGGTACCAGTGTTATTGGTACACATGTGGCAGATTCATTTGTAAAAAATTATGCTAAAAAAATAGGGCAACTTAAAATTGCACTTGATGCTGAGAAAGTAGCAGAAGCTTCAACAAATGCAGCAGATTCTGGTACGGTGATTTTTACAACTGCTAATCATAAATATGTACAATATACTCAAAGCTCAACTTTTGAAGATGAAAATAACGATGGTTCAGATGAAGGTAAATATGCAAATTATGATTTATCTATTGGTGGCGGAACTGAAATAAGAGCTTTTAGAATTGATGGATTTAGTACAGATTTTGTAGGGTTAAATGCATCACTCACATGGAAAGCAACAATTTTTGCAGATATTGTAAATAGTTCTGGCAATGTTGTAAGCAGTGTGTTGTTAGATGAAAATTTTAAATGGAAATCTTTAAATAATGCTAAAGATAAATATGAAGATTTATTAAAAGCAGAGCAAGGAGAAATACTAGCAGATAATGCAAATTATGTTATTGGTAGTTTAAAATATGTCGATGGAAATATTGTAAGTGCTGATAGTACAATCTCTTATAAAAGATTAATGCGTTCTCTAGCAGATGATAGAATTATTAAAGCACTTAATATGTCTATTGCAGAAATTGCAACTCAAGCAGGTGTGAATACAACAGGTGTAGCAGATACAAGTATCAAGATGTTAAAAGATGGTATTTCTCTTTCTGTTGTAGCAGATATTAATTATGTAAGAGACCCAGATGATGCAAATGAATCGGTAAGAGCAATTCTACATACAGATGGTTTAACACTCAAAGCAGATAAAGTTGAAGATTTATTAACAATTACAGATGCTCCTGTTTCTCCACTTTCTCAAATTTCTGGAGCTATGAGTACTTATAGTGATAGAGTTGGTGAGTTTAGATTTGCAAGGGTTCCTTATGATTTTGGAAAACTTAACGAAAACAACTCTCTTATGAGATTAAAAGCATCAAGATTTGATTATTTTGATAATAGTGTAAATATTGGTGCATTTGAGCAATTAGAATCACAACTCACTACAGTACAACAAAATATTGATATCAAAGCAAGAAAGAGTTATTCGGTAACACTTGATTTTAAAGATGGCAATACTACAAATGATGCTTCATTAGCCAACATTGTTGGTACGACAGTGGTCATGACAGGTTCAAAAGCAAATAATGGAGAGATAACTACCAATCTTATTGGTGCAGATGGCAATTTATCGGCATTATCACGAGTTATTCCAAATACAAGTGGTTTAAATCCAACTTATAATGATATTTTAGAAGGGTATCAAAGTGTGATGATTTTTAAAGATGGCTTTAAAGCTGTTGAGAAAAAATTAAATCTTCGCTCAAATCAAATTGTAACGATAAACTGGGAACCAGTTGGCGATCCAGCTGATTTTAAAGCACAAATTGATATAGATTATGAAAATTCTATTGTAAATTATGCAACAGGTAAAGCTATTTTATCTGGAAAGATTTATGATAAGAACGATACCTCATTGTCCAAAGATACTCAAATATCACTGCTTCTTAACAATCAGCCGTTAAATGTGAAATTGGTTCGTTCATCGGAGACTAGCCCTGATTTTACGGTGAGTTTTGACCTTCCAAAAGGGGAGTCTCAAGCAAAAATAATTGCTACAAATGACAAAGGTGTGAGCATAAGTTCTGTAGTTTATTATGATTACAATCCTGATTTTGGTAGCGTAAAAGGAAATGTTAGCGGTGTAAAAGCTGATGAATATGCTATTGTAAGTCTTTACAATGAAGCGAATGAGCCAGTTGCTAATGCTGTTCCAAATGACGATGGAGAATACAACTTTGTTTCGTTAGCGGTAGGCAAATATAGTATGAATGCGATTGCGTTTGATGCTAGTGGCAATGATTATCCTTCAAATGCAGTTTCTGTAACTGTTGTTGGCGGGCAGATAATTTCAGCAGATAGTATGGCAATTTCCCATGTTTCAACTGCTCTAAGTGGCGCACCTAGTGTTGAATTTACAACAGATGATATTACGCTTCCAACTACTGACATAGCTTTAGTAGCAACTGTCAATAATTTTGAGCTAGGTGATGATGTAAGCGATAGATTTGCGGTAGTTGTAAATGATGTTGCATATGCCGTAGAAAAATCTGATTTTACAGTTACTACTACAGCAAATAATTACACATTTAACTATTCATTAGCTTTAGAAAATCTCCAATCAGGTCAAAATGTTGTTTATCTTGTTGCAGTCAATAAAAATGGAAAATACGATTTTTCAGCGGATTTATATATTACGACTGCAGCAGCAACTAGCATAGCTTCAAAAGATATTGAATTTGTAAATACATCAACTCTCAAAACAATAGCGGATGATTATATTTATATGGATTTATACACATATAATGGACAGCTCAAAGCACACTATTTATCCGACACTAATAGTACGGATAATTTTATCACTGTTGGTGCTTTAGAGACAGGAAAATATGTTGCAGATATTTATACACAAAATAATAATTACATCGGTTCAACAGTATTAGTTGATGTAAATAGTAGTGGAATATACATGAATAACACTCCTCTTAAAGATGATGATAATGACACTATGTATGAAATTGGATTAAGAGGACAAGCGTCTTTGGTTGCCAATATTGCACCAACTTTAGACTTACCTCTAAATCCTTTGAGCATGGATAGTTCTGATGGTAATTTTACAATCTACAATATCGCATCTGATAAAGACGGTGATGATTTAACTATAACTCTAGGTGACTATAACAATTCAGTTGTTACAGTTATAGTAGATGGTTATAATTTAGTAGTCACGCCAGTGGGTGATGGTAAAATATCTGTACCAGTAAGTGTAACAGATGGAACAGATACAGTGAACGGTAGCTTTATTGTCAAAGTGTCAACTAGAGTAGCTGATAATTTTGCACCTTCCATATTTGGTACTTCCGCTTATAATTTAAGTGAAACTAATATGAATGCTTCTATCACAATTGTGGATGTAGAAGGTGATGATTTGAATGTTTCATTAACTGGATATGACAGCAGTGTAATCAGTGCTACATATGCTGATGGTTTTGTAAATATTCTAGCTTTAGCTCATGGAAATACAAGTTTGACTGTTAATGTGAATGATGGACATCATGAGATAGTTAGCAAAATATTTGCTATCAATGTAACTTTAGAGACTGAAGACAATGAAACTGTTAATAACGCACCAACAATTCACACTATTTTTGACAATGTTGTCATAGAAGAAGATAGTGGAATCATGAATTATGAATTGAATGTTTCAGATGCAGAGGGCGAGGATATAAATGTTAGTGTGGAATCTAACAATACAAACATTTTAACTGTAACTCCAAACTTTGGCGAATGGATAACTCAAGCAACATGGGCTAACGAAGCTTTAGATTTTAATTTTACAACGGTACCAGATGCAAATGGAATGGTTCAGGTCACTATCATAGCAAATGATGGAGATTTAAATTCCACAAGAAGTTTTGATGTAAATGTAACTGCAGTGAATGATGCACCTGTACTTTCTCCAATACCAGATGTAAACTCAACTACAAATGTTACTATTCCAGTTCATGCAACAGATATTGATTCAGAGATTCTCACATACAGTGCTAGTGGGTTACCTACAAATGTTGATATTAATCAAACTACAGGTTTAATATCTGGTAGTACAACAGAAATAGACACTTATTCTGTGATTGTAACTGTTTCAGATGGTGAAGCAAATGCTACAAGGAATTTTAACTTGACTGTTTCAGTGATAGAAACAGCCATAGAAACTCCACCAACTGTTCCAAATATAGAAGATAATACAACGCTATCAACTCCACCGAGTGTTCCAAGTATTCCAAATTCATAAAAATTTATTAAGATTTTAGGGAGACGAATTCTCTCCCTTACATAAATTAAAGGATATAACAATGAAAAAGATAGTTTTAAGTATAGTCGCAGTTTCTAGTTTAGCATTTGCTACACACATTCAGCTTCAAGAGGGTTGGCAACTCTTAGGTACTTCAAATCCTATTGTTGATATGAAAGTTTTTAATAAATCCTCCATTCAAACGGTTTGGACATTTGATAAAAACATGAAAATTTGGAAGGCTTATTCTCCAAATATGAATCTTCAAGCAATTATTAATCAAGCTTTTACCCCTTTGATTTCAATAAATTCAAATGAGGGTTTTTGGGTAAATGTAAATCAGGGTTTTAGCGATATTTTAGTTTTAGATGAAAATGTTACTGATACAAACAACACTATTGCAACAAGTAGATATGTGGACCCTCTTCTGAGTGTAACACTTTCCCATTTAGCTGGAAAAACATTTAAATATATAGAAAATCATATGCATGATACTTCTAGCACATCTCAAGAGTTAAAGTATAAAACTCTTGTTTTTAATGATGATGGTGTAGCTATAGATGTATTAACATATAATAGTTGTGATTATAATGATACCAATAACACATCTACAACAATTACAATAAAAGTAGAAAATGATAACTTAAATTTTTATGCAGAGGATAATACAGCTATAGCAAAAAGCTATAAAATATTAGCCTATGATGATTCTGGAATTGTATTTGGACAGCTAAATACAGCCACTTCTTATACTTATTCTACTCTTGGTTTACCTGGAGAGATATTTTATTTTTTAAATGAAAATATCTCCGCTTCACCAACCGATATGAGTACAAAAATTCCTTTTGCTATGTATCAAACTTGGAATTCATCATCATATAGTACCTACGAATCTAATGGAACGATGATGGGTCACAATGTTTATAATGGTATAGATAACTCTTATTATCACCAAGACTATCTTGTTGTGAATGGTGCAATCACTACTTCAAGTATATCTGAGGGGCAAGATTATAATAGTAGTTGGACTACAACACTACAAGACATTTATACAATAGGAAGATACAATATTTCTACTATGCATTCTGAGGGTTCCTATTGGAATAGTATCGTGAAATATTACGATACAAACAACACAAGTTACGACTTAAATCTTAGTGCAAATCCTACAATAGATACTTGGCAAGAAATTTTTGCAGTTACAGGGAATCGACTCAATAGCACATACTATTATGAAGCGAACAATACTACAAGTTATGGAGAGATATATACTATTTCAGAAGATGGTAAGAGTTTGACAACAACAACTCCTTATGATTGTTATTCTCGTATTGAGACAATAGATTCAAATGCTATCATGTCGCAACATCTTGAAAATTGGGCTGAGATAAACTCTCAAAGTCCGATTGTAAATGATAGTTATACAACTCAAACAAACAGACCTTTAAATGAACAAAAATTTCAAAGTTTTGAAGAGATTCAAAATAATATAAAATCGAGAATTTCCCAATCTTCTTGGGTTAAATAAACTTTTTCCCAACACCTTCGTTGGGAATTTTGCTATACTCTATCCTATTTTAAAATATGGACCTTTTTAATGATAAAATTTTTTCTCCTTTCTTTTCTTATTTTCTTATTTTCTCATGCAGATAGCTCCATAGATGATAAAAATGTTTATTATACTTCACAACATTTTAGAGCTATTGCAGGAATAGCGTATCAAAATTCAACTTCTATACAAACTTTGGCAACAAAATTTTTAGATGCTGCGGAGGATGCATGGAATAAAGAGGTTGTTGAACTGGGATTTTTAGCACCTAGAAATACACAAAATAAACTTATAGATATTTATCTAGGCAATAAATCTGCGTATGATTATGAAAATGGGATATATGTTTCAATAAGTTCGGCTTATGCTGGTTATGCTTGGTATTATTTATCTGATAGAACGCCTTATTTTGTGATGAATTCTTCCATGACAGATGAACAAATAAAAGTAACCGTTGCACATGAATTTTGTCATACCATTCAATATGCTTATTTTCTAGATGATAATATAGCCGAAACAAAATGGAGAAAAAATATTTGGTGGTTAGAGGCAACTGCTGTACTTATGGAGGATGAAGTTTATGATGATATTAATGATTATATAAATTTTCTTTCTCCATTTTTTAGTTATAGTTATCAGAGTTTTGAAATTTATAATGGTTCTCATGAATATTCTATGGTTATATTTGCTAAATATATACGAGAAAAATACGGGATGCAAATTATCCAAGAGAGTTTGAGTGCGATTGAAACATCTGGAGATAAAGGATATTTTGAGATATTAGATGATTTGTTAGCAAAAAATTATAATTCTAGTATGAAGAGTGCATTGAATGAGTTTACTTTATGGGTTACAAATGCAAAAGAGTATTTCCATGAGGGGTCAAGTTATCCGCCGTTAAGACATTATAAAGCTACAGATAATATCACAATTCAAAAAGGTGGTATAGAAGTTGTTGATAATTTATTAAGTGGTTGGAATATGGTTACTTTGAGTGATAGCAATATTCATGATTTAAATATTAGTAATCTAAAAATTCTTTGGAGTTATGAAAATGGGACATGGAAAAATAGTGTACAAAATCAGATAAATGAAGTCAATAGTTCTAGTGGATATTGGGCAAAAGTAGATGAAAATTCCTCTTTATATTATACATATTTTGATAGTAGTGTGCAAGATATTTCAAAACTTGATAAAAGCTGGTCTTTTGTTGGAACAACCAAAGAGTTTTATACAAATACATTAGCAAATCAAGAGCCATTAGTTATTTGGCAATATGTCAATGAGACTTGGTTTGTATATTCAAATAATGTTGATATACAACAAAAAATAGAAATATTAAATTATCCAACTTTAAATAAAATAGTGCAATTTAGTGCTTATTGGGTTCATAAATTAAATTGAGGATACTTTCCAACAACTTCATTTTTTGTTGAAGTTGTTGGATATAATTTTTTTATACTCTTTAAAAAGTGTAAAAATTTAGAGCGAGAGACTTTTTAAATAAGCACTCATCATGCGAACACCTGCTCCAGTTCCACCATAAACATTACAATCCCATGGTGTTTCAGTATAAGCAGAACCTGCTATATCAAAATGTAACCATTTATCTTTCATGTCTTTATTAATAAACTCATCTAAAAATATTCCAGCTGTAATTGCACCACCATAAGGCTTTGAAGATACATTTGAAATATCAGCTATTTCACTTTTGAGAAATGTTTTAAGATGTTTGTTAAATGGAAGTGTAGCGGTGAGTTCTCCCGCACTACTTGCTGATTTGAAGAGTGTATTTTTAAGTTCATCAGAATGTCCCATGACTCCTGTTGTAAATGGTCCAACTGCTACAACACAAGCACCAGTGAGTGTTGCAAAATCAAAAAGATAATCTGCTTTTACTTTATCTTGAGCATAATTTAAAACATCTGCTAAAACTAAACGACCCTCAGCGTCTGTGTTTCTTACTTCGATAGTTGTGCCACTTCGAGCTATTAAAATATCATCAGGTTTATAAGCATCACCACCTACCATGTTTTCAACTGCACCGATAAATCCATGAATTTCAACATCAAGTTTTAACTCGCTTACCGCTTTCATGATTCCTAAAACTGCACAACCACCTGCTTTGTCCATTTTCATAGTGACCATAGAAGCAGCCACTTTGAGACTAAGACCACCACTATCATAAGTAAGACCTTTTCCTACAAGAGATATAATTTTTTTAGGATTTTTAGGTTTATATGTAAGGTGGATAAGTTGGCTTTGGTGGATAGAAGCACGACCAACAGCTAACATTGCACCCATGTTTTCTGTTTTGAGTGCATCTTCATCTAAAATTTCACACTCTAGATTGTTAGCATCTGCGAGAGTTTTAGCGAGTATTGCAAAACTCTCTGGATGTAACTCTTGTGGTGCCATGTTTACAATATCACGAGTAAAAGAGGTTGCATTTGCTATGATAATTGCTTCATTAAATGTAGTTTCAATCTCTGTAAAATCGAGAGAATTGAGTGCTAAAAATATCTCTTGTAGTTTTATCTCTTTTGGTTTTGATTTATAAGTGTTAAATTCATAACCACCCAAAAGAATTCCCTCAACTAAACCCGCTACAGAATCTTTGTTAATAACACTTATTTTACTATTTGTATAGTTTGATGCTTTGAGTGTTTTTATCATAAGAGCTGTTACACTTCGTATATTATCACCTGTTTTACTCTCCACACCACAGACTAATAAACCTGATTCATGTAAAAAACAAAGAGAATCTTGTTCTGCTTTAAAACCAGCTTGAGAGAGAGTTTCAAATTTTTCATGTGCTTTTAATTCATCTGCAGTTAAAAACTCTATTAAAACATCTGCTTTAATATCTGTTATATTTTTGTTGACTAATTGAATATTCATAGTATCCTACTTTGTAGTTTTTTTATTCTTCCCAAGTGTCGTACCCATAAAAAAGGAGCTTTAAAACCAATTACTCTATAATTTTAGGATAAATACTCAAATGGAAGACTATGGCGGAATCTTAACGAAGATATTCTGTGAAATAGATGATTTTATGCCATGAGAATTAAAATCAAGGAAAATCAATGAAACAGTTGGATGTAATAAAAAGAGAAAATATTATAGCAAAGATTAATGCTTTGTCTCAAGAAGATGATGATAACAAGGATACTTATGAAGAGATAATAGAGAAGATTGCAAAAGAGTTAAAAGAAAATTTTAAATTTGGAGATATATATCTTTTTTTGGATATTAGTGAAACTAAATATGCGATTTATAATAGTCATGCAAAAGATAAATATGAGAGTTATAGAACTTATGAAAAATCAAATATTCACTCTATACTTGAATCGATAATAATCACAAGACAAAATAATAAAGAACTAGCATATTTCCCTTTATCTCATAAAATTCTTAATTTATTTGTAAAATCTATTAGAGGTGTGAAAAAAAGTTTTCATAGAAAAGAGAGCGAATTTTATATAGATAGCGACCATTTGCCAACATTAAACCTTTTTAAAAGAACGCAATTATTAGACTTTATGCCTGAAAAAAAAATTCAATATAGTGAATTAGTTCAAGTATTACAAACTCAAAAATATGCAAGATTTTACTTATTATTAAAAAATAATATAGGTGACGCTCAATCTATTGAATGGTTTTTAAATTGGATAGCGATGGAAATTAATGCACCAGAAGAGTTAAAAACTTCATTTGTAATTGTTGGAGAGCAAGGAACTGGTAAGGGAATTCTTGTTGAGGAGATATTTCAAAATAATATTTATCATTTTTCTAATGTTTCAATCATTGATAATAAAACGCTTGCAGATAATTTTAATGACATATATAATCATAAAGCTTTTATTATCATGAATGAAATATCAACCATGAATATGAGACAAAATAATCAAATAGCACAAGATTTAAAACGCTTAATTACCGATGGAACTTTTATTTATAGAGGGATGAGAAAAAGTGGCGTTGAGAAAAAAATTACTTTTAACATCGCTTTTACAACCAATAAAAATATTCCTATTCAAATAGAGCAAGGCGATAGAAGATTTTCCGTTTTTGGTAGAGCTAAAAAACTCATTGAACTGCAAGAGTTTATAGGATTAAATGAAGATATAAATAGTTTTGTTGAGAAAGTGGCATTAGAAATTAGAGAGTTTTTATATTTCGTTAAAGCACTTGATTATAACAAAAAAGTTGCTACTGAGCCGATTATGACGGAGTTAAAGCAAAATATTATTAATAGTTCTAATAACAAAGAGGATTTATTAAAATCACTTTTACACTCTAGAGATTACAATAAATTAGAAAATTTCTTAAAACAATTTGACTTTCATGATGAGGAACTTTTTTATTTTAGGTTAAAACACATGTTCAACGCAGGAATTTTTTCGACAAATATTTTATTTGATATTTATTGTGCCGTATTTGGTATAAATTTGAATGAATATAACATGAAAGGGGAAGAAAAGAAAAGTGGATTTTTTTGGAGTAAGCTTTTACATAAAACAGAAAAATCTCAAATTAAAATTAGCAATAATAAAGTCATCAGCTTTAAAGTTTTTGATGCAATAGATTTGGATTCTAAAAAAGAGATTCTAAAAAAAATTTTAAGAGTTGAGAAAATTGAAGAGTTTGAAGCAGAAAATGATGCACTGCTCCTTTTACAAGAAGCAGATGAGGTTTTTTAGTAAACTATTTTTTTTACAATAATCTCTTTTAAGGAAGTTAAAACTTCATAACTGACTGTTTGTATAACTTTTGCGACCAAAGAAGCGTCATTAAAAATTAAAATTTCATCATCGTCACAGATAAAAGAGCTATTATCCATGGAAATTCTCCCTACTAAAACTTTTTGATGTGGCGTGGTGTAATTATTGGAGCAAACTCTAAAAAATCCATCGCCATAACCAAAATTGTAGTTGCTAACGACAATCTCTTGAAGTGCTTCATAAGTGCCACCATAGCCAATTCTCTCACCACTTTGAATTTTTCGTGATGAAATTTTTTGTGCATACAAAGAGAGTACAGGTTTAAAACCATCTACATGCAAAGCAGAGGGAAGATTCATGCATCCATACGCTGCAATCCCAATTCTTGCCATGTCCTCATCAAAATTGAGATGACGCATTAGAGAAGCAGAATTTGCAGAGTGAAAACGAAGATTTTCAAAGCCAAATTTTTTTGCTAATTCAAGAGATTTTTCTTTTATTTTTGCAAAATTATCGTTTTGCCAAAACCATTCGCTTGTTAATTCATCGGCACTTTTGTGATGTGTAAAAACTGCTTCTAAAATCAATCCATGTTCTTTTATAGCCTCAAATACTTCTTGTAATTCATGCATAGCTATCCCATTTCTATGCATGCCAGTATCTACTTTTAGCTCAACTTTTGTACCATTTGGAAACTTTTGAATGCTGTTTTTATCATTAATTGTATAGCGGATTTTTTCACTTTTGATTGTAGGAATATCTGCTAAAACCAAAATATATTCAAAAAACTGTTCAATTTTTTTTGCTTCTGCATCATTTTGTACAACTGCTTTTTGTACACCATATTCTTGCGCCAATGTTGCCATCTCTATTAAGCCATGCCCATAAGCATTATCTTTTAAAACAAGGGCAATTTTATCTTTTGTTTTGGTAAATCTTGAGATAATGTCAAGATTGTTAAAAAAATTATTTTTATTTAAAGTTATGTAAGCCATAAAGGAATTATACACCATGAAAAGATTTATCGCCGAGTTTGAAGAGCAAAGTTTTACCCAAATTATCTTTCCCCATGCCAAAAGTGATTGGATTGATTATTTGCAAGAAGCACAAAATACTTTTGTAAATATCATTAATGAAATTATTAAATATCAAAAATGTTTGGTGGTTTGTGATGAGGTAGAGAGTGTGAAAAAACACTTTTTAGAAGATAAAAACCTTTATTTTATAGAGTATCAAACAAACGATACATGGGCAAGAGATTGCTCTGTTTTGTGTGTGCAAGAGGATGAAAATATCAACCTTCTTGATTTTACTTTTACAGGTTGGGGTGGAAAATTTGATGCCTCAAAAGATAATGCCATGAGCCAAGCCATTGCAAACTATTATTCAAAAAAGGTGCAAACTATAGATTTTATTTTAGAAGGTGGTGGCGTTGAGAGTAATGGAGCAGGGATAATTCTTACAACTTCAGAGTGTGTTTTAAATAAAAATAGAAATCATACGCTAACTTCTGAGAGAATAACACAAAACCTGAAATCGTTTTTGGGTGCATCTGAAATTTTATATTTAAACCATGGCTATTTAGCTGGAGATGACACAGATTCACATATAGATACTTTGGCAAGATTTGTGGACGAAAAAACAATTATGTATGTAAAGTGTAACGATGAAAAAGATGAGCATTATAAAGAGTTAAAGCTCATGGAAGAGGAACTCCAAGCAATGGCTAAAACACATAATTTTACTTTAATCGCACTTCCCATGACTGAAGCAGTTTATTATGACGATGAGAGAATTCCTGCAACTTATGCAAACTTTTTGTTTGTAAATGGTGCTGTAATTGTGCCAACTTACAATGTTAAAGAGGACGCTGAAGCACTTGAAATTTTTAGAAAAACTTTCCAAAATAAAGAGATTGTAGGCGTTGATTGTTCAGTTCTTATCCGCCAACATGGCTCACTCCATTGTGTGACTATGAACTTTGCTTCAGGTGTGGATATTTTATAAACTTCTACTTTTAGAGAATAAAAAAATAAGTTTAAATGCTTAGGAATGAAAATTAGTAATTATTAAATTTTTATTCCTTACTCTCCCCAGCGTAATTTTTCTTTGAGAACCTCAAAATAATTAAACTCTTCTCTATGAATAAGTTTTGCAGTTTTTAAGGCTAATCGTATATGAACACTTTGCCCTTGTTCAAACTCATACATGTCTTGACCGTCTATAATCATTACAGCTCTATTTTTTGGCGTTCTCATCTCCACGGTAAAAGTGCTTGGAAGTACAACTGCTCTTTGGGTTAGGGAATGAGGGCAAATGGGTGTGAGTGTAAAAACATGCGTGAGTGGAAAAAGGACAGGTCCGCCTGCTGAGAGATTATATGCGGTTGAACCTGTTGGCGTAGAGACTATGACACCATCTCCATAATAAGTATTAAACGCTTTTCCATCTACTAATGTTTCTATATTTATCATGTTTGAGATAGATGGTCGTGTCAGTACAATGTCATTAAAGGCATATATTTTCATATCTTGAGCATCTTTGTTTATCGTTGCTTCTAGCACAGAGCGTTCATCTACTCGATAATGTCCGATTGTTAAGTTTTGAACAAAAGCATCAAGCTCATCCATGCTAACATCTGCCAAAAATCCCAAAGTTCCAGCATATACTCCAAACACAGGAATTTCATAAGCAAAGGAGCGTCTTACAACAGAAATAAGTGTACCATCGCCACCAAGTGTTACAAGAGCATCACAAGTTTTGCATAAAAGTTCAAACTCCATCCCCATGACATTAATCATTCCAGCACTGATACTATCAATATAAACATCTATTTCATATTTTGTAAAAATCTTTTTAAGTGCAAAAAAACTCTCTTTTAATTCTGGCGTAGATGGTCGTAGAATAACCCCAACTTTTTTTATACTATTCTTTTGCATCAGCTTCTCTTTCATAGATAACGGCAGTTCCAGCTAATAAGTCATGGAATCCTCGTTTGTCTTTTCTAAACGCAACTATTAAAAAACCTAGTAAAAAAGGTAAAAAAGATACAATATAACCGAATGAACGGGTGATAGCTTGTTTATTGTCAATATCTTCATGTGTTTTAAAATCTACTATTTTTATATGTACAAATTTTTTTCCAGGAGTTGTGCCTTTTTGTTTTTCCCAAAAAATTACAGTAATGATTAAAACAGAAATTTCAAAAAGAAATTCCCATTTAAGTGAGGTATGCGGTTGATGTTCAAGTGCTTTGAGAGCGTTGCCATTTAAGGCATAAGTTATATTTTGTTGATATTGTGCGAGGTCGAACCAATTGCCATCACTTAAAAAGTAGATAACAATTGCAACTGGTAAAGCTAGAAATAAGGTATCCAGAAAAGATGCTATAAAGCGAATCCAAAACCCTGCATACTTTATTTCTTGCATCATTTATATATGGTAATTTGGTGCTTCTTGAGTGATGATAACATCATGCACATGAGATTCTTTAAGTCCTGCACTTGTAATCTCTACAAATTCTGCTTTTTCCCAGAAAGTTTCTATATCTTTACTTCCACAATAACCCATAGACGAACGGAGTCCACCCATCATTTGATGCACGATTCCAGCAATACTTCCACGAAATGGAACACGACCTTCAATCCCCTCAGGTACTAATTTATCAGAGGCAGTTCCCTCTTGAAAATATCTATCCGTTGAACCTTGTTGCATAGCACCAATGCTTCCCATACCACGGTAAGATTTGTATTGACGACCTTGAAACATGATTGTCTCACCTGGTGATTCTTCTGTTCCCGCTAGAATGGAGCCTGCCATGATACAAGATGCTCCAACAGCAAGTGCTTTTGCAATATCGCCAGAGTATTTAATCCCACCATCAGCAATAACAGGTACTCCATGTTTTCTAGCAGCATCAGCACACTCAGCAATTGCAGAAATTTGAGGTACACCTACACCCGCTACAATTCTTGTGGTGCAAATAGACCCAGGTCCAATACCAACTTTAATGGCATCCACTCCCGCTTCGATAAGTGCTTCAGCAGCTTCAGCAGTTGCGATATTTCCTGCAATAACATCTACCGCTAAAGTTTCTTTTATTTTTCTAACAGTATCAAGAATCCCTTTTGAATGACCATGTGCAGAATCAAGTACTAAAACATCACAACCAGCATCCACTAAAGCTTTAGCTCTCTCCATTTGACCAACACCAATAGCAGCACCAACTACTAATCTTCCAAAAGCATCTTTGTTTGAGTGTGGATATTCAATTCTTTTTTTGATATCTTTGATAGTAACAAGACCTTTTAAAAATCCATCATCATCAATAATAGGGAGTTTTTCTATTTTGTGTTTATGCATAATATCAGCAGCATCATCAAGAGATATTCCTTTTTTTGCAGTGATAAGTGGCATTTTTGTCATCACTTCATGTGCTTCTTTACGCATATCTTTCTCAAATCTCATGTCACGATTTGTTAAGATTCCAAGAAGTTTATTGTGTTCATTTATAACAGGAACACCAGAAATTTTATACTCACGCATAAGAGCATCTGCTTCTGCTAAGGTTGCATTTGGATAAACATAAATAGGGTCAATAATAATACCACTTTCACTTTTTTTTACTTTTCTTACTTGTTTGCATTGTGTTTCTATATCCATATTTTTATGGATAATACCAATCCCACCAAGTCTTGCCATGGCGATAGCTGCACGATATTCTGTAACGGTATCCATAGCAGCAGAAACCATAGGAATATTGAGTTTAATATTGCGTGAGAGTCTAGTTTCTAGTGAAACTTCTTTTGGTAAAACTTCAGAATATTGTGGTACTAGCAGTACATCTTCAAATGTTAATGCTCTTTTACGAATTTTCATACTTGTCCTTTATGCACAGTTTCTCGAATTTTTGTAGTTTAAATTTTGTTGGATTATAGCTTTTTTGTAGTTAAATAAAGGTTATTTCTTTGTATCTACATCAAATATAACATCAAGCATGGCATCTATAAATTCATATTTATTAAATGGCATGAGATTTTCTGCTTTTTCTCCAGTTCCAATATAAAGGATAGGAATTTCTAATGCATACGCTATACTAAAGACACTTCCACCTTTTGCTGTTCCATCAAGTTTTGTGATGATAATTCCATCTATGCCAATCATCTCATTAAAAGCTTGCGCTTGCGCAATGGCTGAATTTCCTTGTGTTCCATCAACTATCAAAATAGTTCGATGAGGTGCTCCTTCATGCGCTTTTTCACAAATTCGTTTTATCTTTTTTAATTCATTTGCTAAATTTGTTTGCGTATGGAGTCTTCCTGCTGTATCGATTATTACATGGTCAAAACCTCTTGATTTAGCAGAGTCAATCGTATCAAATGCTACTGCAGAGGAGTCATGCCCTTGTTTTGAAGCAACTATTGGAATATCCACTTTTTTTGCCCATAAAGTGAGTTGCTCAATCGCTGCTGCACGAAATGTATCTCCAGCTCCAAGTAACACTTTTTTGCCTTCATTTTTATATTTTGTAGCCAATTTTGCAATAGTTGTTGTTTTTCCAGCACCATTGACACCGACGATAAGTTCAACAAAAGGAGGTGTAAATTTTGGTTCTATATAGCGCATCCATGCCATTGTCGCCAAAAGTTTTGCACGAAGTATTTCTCTTGTTACTACATCTTGATAAATTTCATTAATGATTATTTCTACCAATCGATATTCAACATCCGCTTCGAGGAGAATATTTTCTAATTCCTCCTTTGTAAAGGTTATTTTTTTTTTCGGTGCGACAGTTTTAATAGCTGCGGCAGTTTTTTCAAGAGAATCTTTTAAAAAATTGAACATATAAATTATTTACCTAAAGCTTTTTTAATATCACTCTCTACAAACTCTTCTTGCACAAGTCCAATATAATGATTTATAAGTTTTCCATCTTTATAGATTGCCATAATTGGAATAGGGTATCTATCTCCGAGTTCTAATTTACTCACAATTGCATCAGCTAAGAGTCTATTTTTTGGAGAGTTTACAAGGATATAATTTGCTTTATAAGTTTTTTTAAACTCTTCTAATTTAGCATTTGGAATATTGTCTTCTATGTTAAGTCCAATAATGACAACATCATTTTTATATTTTTCTTGAAGTGAACTAATATGTGAAGCAGAAGCCTGACATGGCGGACACCAAGTGGCAAAAATATCAAAAATAATTACTTTTTCTTTGGCATTTTCTAAAACAAAACCATCCATCTCTTTGGTGATTTTATAGGTTGTTTTATCAAGACCAGTTAAGAGATATGTTTCAGTAGAAATCATAGCGTTTGCTTCTTGCAGATTTTTAACATCTGAATGTGAATCTGTTTTGTCTTTTGAACAAGCTTGGAATGAGACCATAACTGCGAGAAGTGTCAATAAAATTGATTTTTTGAACATTGTGAGAACCTTTTTAGTATTTTTTGAGTAAAATAATTTGCCTATAATTCTACCATAAAGACTTTACATGCCTCTTACAAAAATCACATTTAGAAAAAAATGTTTACAAAAAATGAAAAGTTATTCTGTTCATAATAAGTTTTATAAAGATTCACTTTTAAATTTGAAGCTTTTAAAAGAATTGAAAAGTTATAAACGAAAAAAAATACTCTTTTATTACCCATTGCCTTTTGAAGCAAATATTCTAAAATCTCTGAAAATCATAAGAAAAAAATGTGATATTTTTGTACCATTTATGGAAGGAGAAAGCTTTAAAATGGTACCATTTAGGTTACCGCTAAGACAAAATCAATTTGGTATTTTTGAGGCGGGGAACACATTCAAAAAAATAAACAATATTGATATAGCGGTAGTGCCTGCGGTTGGAGTGGACATAAATTTGCAAAGAGTTGGTTTTGGAAAGGGAATGTATGATCGTTTCTTTGCAAAATTACAAAAGAAGCCATACACTATTTTTATTCAACCAGAGTTTTGTTATATCAACAAATCTATATGTGATTCGTATGATGTTTCATGTGATTTGTTACTCACACCAAAAGTACAGTTAATCAAAAAAAGAGGATTATAGATGTTAAATGACATTCTGCAAGGTGGTAGTGTTGCTATCCTGAGTGGTCTTATCGGATTTCTCATCTCTAAAAAAATCACAAGTGCTAATTTTGATGTTTACATTGACCAAGCAAGAGCAAAAGCGGGTGCTATTGAAAATGAAGCGCAAATACTTTTGCAAAAATCAAGTTTAAAATCTCAAGAGATTGAACTAGAAGCGATGAAACAGTACGAAAGTGCAAAAGACAGAGCTAAAAGCGACCTTGAAAAACGAGAAAATGATGTAACACGAAAAGAGCAAAGTTTTGACAAATATAGACAAAGTGAAGAAAAACGACTTCATGATGAACTTATTGTTGTAAATGCAAAAAGAGTTGATTTAGAAAGACATGAAAAATCGTTAGATTTACTAAAAAGTAAATATGAAGAAAAAATAAATGAGGCGTTTCATACTATAGAACATAGTGCTGGAATGACGAAAGATGAAGCCCAAGCTGTTTTACTTGAAAAAGTGGAAGAGAAATCTCGTGCAGAAATTGCCCATATTGTAAGGCGTTATGAAAACGAAGCTAGACAAGAAGGTAAAAGGAAAGCTGATTATATTTTAGCTCAGGCGACTAGTCGTTTTGCTGGTGAGTTTGCTGCTGAGAGACTTACGAATTTAGTTTATCTTGATAATGATGAGCTAAAAGGGCGTATTATTGGAAAAGAGGGACGAAATATTAAAGCACTTGAAACACTTTTGGGTGTTGATATTATTATTGACGAAACTCCAAATGCAATTTTAGTGAGTAGTTTCAATCTTTTTCGTCGTGCTATAGCAACCAAAACACTTCAGTTACTTATTGCCGATGGTAGGATACAACCTGCAAGAATTGAAGAAATTTTTGAAAAAGTATCACAAGAGTTTGAAGTTTCTATTTTAAATGAAGGTGAAGAGATTATTGCTGATTTGGATATTGGTGTGATGCATCCAGACCTTGTCAGATTAATAGGAAGACTTCGTTATAGAGCTAGTTATGGGCAAAATGCTTTGGCACATACGCTTGAAGTTGCACATCTTGCAGGGATTATGGCAGCTGAGATGGGTGGAGATTCAAGACTTGCAAAAAGAGCTGGACTTCTTCATGACATTGGTAAATCATTGACACATGATGTTGAGGGTAACCATGTAGATTTAGGCGCTCTTATTTGTAATCGTCATAATGAAAGTAGTGTTGTTATTAATGCAATTTATGCACATCATGGGCAACAAGAGATAGAATCTATCGAATGTGGTGCAGTTTGTGCAGCAGATGCACTCTCAGCAGCAAGACCAGGTGCAAGAAGAGAAGTTCTTGAGAGTTTCTTAAAAAGAGTGACAGAGATTGAGGAGATAGCTTCTCTTCATATAGGTGTCAAACAAGCGTATGCTATTAATGCAGGGCGAGAAATTAGAGTGATTGTAAATGCTACTTTAGTGAATGATGACGAGTCTATTTTGTTAGCAAAAGAGATAGCAAGAGAGATAGAAGAAAGGGTTCAATATCCTGGTGAAATCAAAGTCAATGTTATTCGAGAGAGTAGAGCTATTGAGTTTGCTAAGTAGTTAAAATAATTTCTACACGCAGTGATGCATGTAGAAATTATTGGTGTTGTATCGTTACGACAATCGCTCCTCGTACATCATTCATTTTATATCCAATCGCTTTATCTTGTGGATAAGTTTCATTTATCTCTTTTGTGAGTTGTGTATTATTTGATATATCCCCATGACACTTCAGGCATACAGGTTTATCTATTATAAGTGGCGTATAGTATTTGTAGCTATTGCTATTAAAATCTTTGAGTATGTATTGTGGTAATTTTTCATTTTTTTGAGTAAGTTCATCAAAAGATTGAAGCACTTCTTTTTCATCTTCTGTGGCTTGATTTGCTGGATTTCTAGATTTTAAACTTACCCTTTTGACCTCTACGCCTTTTGGAAGCTCTGAATTTACTTTTTGTGTGAGTGGATACGCTTGAGTTGTACAAAAATTGAGTGCATCCATGACACCACCTTTTTCTATATGTGCTTTCATATTTTGTCCAAGTGTTTTAAGAAGTGATGCTGAAGCCTTATTACCAGTTTCTATTGCTTTTTCTTCATGATTTGTAGGTGTTGCAAGTAATAAAGCAGCACCTAAACTCATAATTGTTATTGATTGTAATAGTTTCATTTTTTCTCCAAAGTTTTATTTTGATGATTATATTATCTAAATAAATAATTTAACCTAATAAATATCTTCTATTTCGTTTATTTCAGAATCATCATACGGGTCCATATGAATCAGAATATGCACTCTTTTATCCTTAAATATCGTTCTTATTTTCGCTTCAATTCTATCAGAAATAAGGTGTGCATCATACAAAGAGATACTTACATTAAAGACAGCATGGACTGAGATAAATATATGTGAACCTGCTTCTCTGGTTTTTAAATCATGGTAAGTAGTGATAGCTGATTCTTTTTCAATAATCACTATTATTTGTTCTATATCTTCAGCGGGAATTGCAGCGTCCAAGAGCATTAAAATTCCTTCTTTAATAATAGGTATCGCTGAATAAATCATATAAAGTGCTAGTATTATCCCTAAAACTGGGTCTATTAATTGTTCCCCTGTCACCGAAATAAGTCCAAGTGCAAGTAAAACTGCACCATTTGAAAAAAGGTCTGTTTGATAATGAAGTGCATCTGCACGAATAACCATATTTTTTGTTTTTTTAGAAACATATTTTAAAAAAGCAACTAGAAATGAGGTGATAACAAAAGAAGCTACCATGACCCAAACACTCTCAAGAAGATGTTCTGTAGGTCTATTGTGTGTCATTTTTAAAAGTGCTTCATAGAGTACAAATAGAGCAGAGATTGATATTACAGCACCCTCTATTACAGCCGCAAGAGGTTCTATTTTACTGCGTCCAAAGTGAAATTTATCATCAGGGTCTTTTTCAGTATTATGGAGTGCAAAATAATTAAACAAAGATACAGTTAAATCCAAAAAAGAATCTATAGCAGAGGCGAGAACAGCGATAGAACCACTCAAAATTCCTACGCTCATTTTCATAATCACAAGTACAGCAGCAACCGATGTAGACACCACAGTCGCTTTTTTTTCTAATCGCATATTGTTCTCCAAGTTATATATTTAGGTACAATTATAATAAACTTTAGGTGTGTAAACTATAAAATGAATTTAGAAATAATACGACAAGAGCGACAAAAATGGATGGATTGGAAAAATATAGCACCTCTAAGAGAACTACTTTTAAGAGTTCAAGAAGGTAATTGGGATATAAATCTTGGTGATACTGTGACAATAAATGGAGCATATGAAAATTTAGAAGATTTAAAAGCGGTTGCTAAATTTATGATGCCATGGAGAAAAGGTCCATTTGAACTTTTTGGTATTTTTATAGATAGCGAATGGAAAAGTAATCTTAAATATAATCTTTTACGACCTCATTTTAATTTAAAAGATAAAAAAGTGGTCGATATAGGGTGTAACAACGGTTATTATTTGTTTAGAATGCAAGAAGATGCTCCAAAAATGTTGGTTGGTTTTGACCCATCACCACTTTTTAAAACACAGTTTGATTTTATCAATCATTTTGTAAAAAGTGATATTAAATATGAACTTTTAGGCGTTGAGCATATAGAATTTTATGAAGAGAAGTTTGATACAATTTTTTGTTTAGGTGTACTCTATCATAGAAGTGACCCCGTTGGGATGTTAAAATCACTTTATCGAGGATTAGAAAATCAAGGGGAAGTTATTTTAGATACTTTTTATATAGAGGGCGAAGATGAGATTTGTTTATCTCCCAAAACTTCTTATTCTAAAATACCAAATGTTTATTTTGTACCAACTATATCAGCTTTAAAAAATTGGTGTTTACGAGCTGGATTTGATAGATTTGAAGTTTTAGAAACTTCAATTACAACGCCAAATGAACAGAGAAAAACTGATTGGATAGACGGGCAGTCTTTGGAAGATTTCTTAGACCCAACAGATGAGAGTAAAACAATTGAAGGTTATCCTGCACCAAAAAGAGTATATGTAAAATTAATAAAGGATAAATAATGGAAATATTAAATGATGATGACTATTTAGATCAAGATTTAGAAGCATATAAAAATGGAAAAGAATCTGTTGATTTAAAAACACATGAAGAGATTAATCATAGCTTATGTGGATATATAGAACGACTTGATGAGGGTTATGTTGAAGTAAGGCTTGAAACAACTGAAAATATGATTGTTGATAAAATGGGTTTGATTCATAGCGGATTTGTTTTTAGTGCTGCTGATTACGCTGCCATGCTTGCTATAAATGAAAAAAATGTTGTTTTAGTTGGTTCTGATTCACAGTTTTTAGTTCCTGTAAAAGTTTATGATGAAATAATTTTTAAAGCAAAAGTAAGGCATAAAGAGGGAAGAAAACGAAATGTTCATGTTGAAGGTTTTGTCCTTGAGATAAAAGTTTTTGAAGGTGAATTCAAAACAGTTATCACAGATAGACATATCTTAAAAATGAAACTTATTGATATGGACAGTATATCAAAAAAATAAATCCCACTTCTATTTCATAGCAGTAAGCAAAAAGATTCCAAAATCTTTTTGTGGTTTGTTTATCGTATTTATATTTTTGAATTGCACCTCTTTAAAACCTGCTTCTCTTACGATAGTACATAAAGCCATTTCATCAAAGCCAAAATGGAAGACATCATGATTTTCTGAGTGAAAAGTTCCATCTTCAATTTCTAAATCTGCAATTGCTATAAATCCATTATCATTTGTGTTTTTATAAATCGTTTGAAAAAAAGCTTTTAAATCTTCTACATGATGAAGTGTCATAGAGCTTATAATTCCATCAAAAGTTTTATCAAGAGGTTCTTTGATAATATCTTGACAAAAAGATTCAATACTTATCTCTGAAGTGTTTTTTTCTTGAAGTTTTTCAAGCATGGCTTTGGAAGTATCAATACCATAAACCTTTTTTGTATGTTGTGCTATCTCAAATCCCAAAAGACCAGTTCCGACACCAAAGTCCATAATTTCCATCTCTTTAGTGAGATTAATTGTATTTAAAATAGCATTTGCTATTTTTTTTGCACCATCAACTCGAATAGAACCTTCATCCCAAGTATCTGCTTTATGCCCAAAAGTATCTTGTTGCATTTTTTTCTCCTTATATGTTTTTTAACCAATAATCTGTATAGCGTTGCTCTTGTTGGATAGTTGTTGGTTCGCCATGACCTGGATAAACTGTTTTGTCATAATCTATCTCTTTAAATTTAAGAAGTGATTTTTTCATATCATCTGCACTTGAATAAGGGAAATCCCATCTACCAATAGAGCTTTTAAATATAAAATCGCCACTAAACATGGCATCTTCTATTTCTATAGTAGAACATCCTGGACAATGTCCTGGAAAATGACGAAATTTTACCTTCACACCTTCTATTTCAAACTCCTTATCACCATCGACTTCTATATCTGGAGTTGATGGTGGCAAGTTTGGCATCCAACCACTATCTTGCAAGAGCATGACATCCTCTTTTGGAGTATAAAGAGGGATGTTGAATTTTTTTTGTAATTCATCATTCGACCAGACATGGTCAAAATGTCCATGTGTATTTAAAATAGCTACAGGATTTGTAACATTTTTTAAAACCCAAGGGGTCGCACCCATGCCAGGGTCTATGATAAAATCTTTTCCATTCACTGTTGCAATATAGCAGTTTGTTTGGTAATCACCCATAGGCTGAACTTTTATATCCAATTTTATCCCTTTTTTAGTGTGATTATATCATTATACGCTTATGAATTTTTATAAAGAATTAGAGTTAATATTAGAAGCTAAAGCTTCAGATGCAAAAATAGAGATGTTTGATAAATTTTATAATTTATACAAATTAGGAGTTGTGACATTTGAAAAAGTGCATATAGCTAAAGAGTTTCATTCGCCATCTTATACCGCTATTTGTAAAGTTGTTGCACCTCAAAATGTTCCAAAACGGAGTAATCTAATCACAAAAGAGGGACAAATAACGCTTTTACATGCAATAGCACATATTGAATATTCAGCGATAGATTTGGCTCTTGATGGTGCATATAGATTTTTTGGATTACCAAAGCAATATTATGATGATTGGCTCAAAGTGGCAGACGATGAGATAAAACATTTTTTAAGTTTAGAACAACTTTTACATGAGCTTGGTGCAAATTATGGAGATGTTGAGGTTCATAATGCTCTATTTGAAGCTTCACAAAGAACACAAACATTGCTTGAACGGATGGCTGTAGTTCCACGCTATCTTGAAGCTAATGGATTAGATGCAACTCCTTTGATTTTGAGTAAATTGCAAAAGTTGCCAAAAAATGAGATGATAGAAAAAATCATAAGTGCCTTAAATATTATACTAAAAGAGGAGATAGACCATGTCAAAAAAGGGGATTTGTGGTTTCAATATGCTTGTAAACAAAATAGTGTTACAAGTGAAATTTATTTTGAAATAATCCAAAAATATTATCCACAAGGTTTCTTACGAGCAAAGAGTTTAAACACAAAAGCAAGAAAAGAAGCAGGTTTTAGTTGTCATGAGCTTAATTTTATGGCAAAAGAAAATATTTGTTAATCCTTAATTTGCTATAATATTTTTTTTTAATATTTCTTAAAGGTTTTAAAATAAAATGGGTAAATATGAGCAAATAGCAGATTATCTAGAACGGTTTTTAGATAATGAAGTGCATAAAACAGGGATAAAAAAAGTGGTCGTTGGTTTAAGCGGCGGGCTTGATTCGGCTGTTGTAGCGGTTTTGGCTCATAAAATTTTTCAAAATAACCTTTTATGCGTAAAAATGCCTTCCCATTACTCTTCACAATCTTCTTTGCATGATGCAGATATGCTTTGTGCTGATTTTGGGATGCAAAGTATAACAGCATCAATCGAGCCTATGCTCAAAGAGTATGAAGCTCTTAATCCTGACATGAATAATCTCAGACGAGGCAATCTTTCTGCTCGTTTGAGAATGGCAACACTTTTTGACATTTCAGCTCGTGAGAATGCTTTAGTATTAGGAACGAGTAATAAAAGTGAACTCATGTTAGGATATGGAACGCTTTATGGTGACCTTGCAAGTGCAGTGAATCCTATAGGGGATTTGTATAAAAGTGAAATTTATGAGCTTGCACGCTTTTTAAATGTAACACCAACTATTATAAACAAAGCTCCATCAGCTGATTTGTGGGATGGACAGAGTGATGAGGAAGATTTGGGGTATAGTTATGCTAAGTTAGACGAAGCGTTAAAACTTTATGTAGAAGAGAGACTTTCTGTAGAAGAGATAGTGCAAAGAGGCATTGATAAAACTATGCTTGACATGATAGTACATAAAATTTTTCGTAATCAATTTAAGCGAAAAATGCCAATCATTGCAAAACTCACTTCCAGAACAATCAATCATGATTTTAATTATCCAAGAGATATAACATTATAAGGATGTAAAAATGAAAATTCCATTTTATAAATATGTAAGTACGAGAGAAGCACATTCAAATGTGAGTGATGTTTTAGATGGTGAAGATATTAATCAAGTTGAAGAACTTGAAAATGAGTTTGTTAAATATATTGGTGCTAAGTATGCACTTGCAACTTCTCATGGGACTTCGGCACTGCATTTAGCCATGTTGGCACTTGATTTAAAAAGAGGGGATAAAGTTGTATGTTCAGTAAACACACACCCAAGTATCCCTGAAGTTGTGCGTCATTTTGATGCTGAACCTATTTTTATTGATATAGATATAAACACATACAATATTAATTTAGATAACTTAGAAACATATTTAGAAGACAATCAGTCTAAAAAATTAAAAGCAGTTATTATTACCCATGTAGGTGGTCAATCTGTAGATTTAGAACGAATATATTCAATTGCTAAAATTTATGATGTCAAAATTGTAGAAGATGCATGTGAAGCTTTGGGTGCAACTTATAAGGGGCAAAAAATTGGTTCACTTGGTGCTGATATAACTTGTTTTGATTTTTCGCCTCATCTTAAAAAAAATATATGTAATGGCGGTATGCTTGTTACAAACAATGATGAAATTATTGCCCGTGCAAGACTTTTGGCAACTCATGCTATTGTTAAAGAGGATAATGCTTTAGATTATATTTATAATGTAATAGATATAGGAAATGATTACTCGTTGAGCCAACTCAATGCTGCTTATATTCGAGCGCAGATACAAGACCAAGATAAAAATATTAGACGACAACAAGAGATAGCAAAGATGTACAGTGACGCTCTAAGCCAAACACCTCATATTAAAATCCCTGACATGAATAATAAAGAACACCCATTTTCTTTATATATTGTAAAAATAGATAAAAATCGTGATTCTTTTGCCATAGAGCTAAAAAATGAATCTATTCAGACAGGGCTTCATTATATCCCTTTGCATCTACTAAATTATTATAAATCAAAATACAATCTTCGTCTAAATGATTTTCCAATTGCACTCAAGAGTTTCCAGCAAATTTTATCTCTTCCTATTTATCCAAGTATGGAAGATAAAGAGGTAAAATTTGTGATAGAGAAAATTAAAAAAATTGCAAAAACAAGAGTTTAAAAGTTTAAATCTTGAAGAAAAAATTAGTATTTTGGGTTGAAGAGTATTTCTACAACCCAAATTTATTCCAAAAACTACTCTCTTTTTTGTTTTTACCTTTGAGTTGGTTCTATTGCTTTATTATGTATTTGCGTTTTAAAAGTAAAAAAGCGATTGATTTTGGGATTGATATTATTAGTGTTGGTAATTTAAGTGTTGGTGGTAGCGGAAAAACACCTCTTGTGAGTGCTTTGGCTTTGCGATATGAGAATGTAGCTATTATTCTTCGTGGTTATGGTAGAAAAAGCAAAGGTCTTTATGTTGTCAAAGATTTTAAAGAGATTTTATGTGATGTAAACCTAAGTGGTGATGAAGCCATGATATATGCACATAAAGTTCCAAATGCTTTAGTAATAGTAAGCGAAGATAGAAATAAAGCTATTTTAAAAGCAAAAGAGATGGGTGCGAAGATTATCTTTTTGGATGATGCATATTCAAAGCATGGGATAAAAAAATTAGATTTACTTATTGAAGTAAAAAGCAAAAATATGAGTTGTTTACCCGCAGGAGCATTTCGAGAGAGGCTTTGGGGTACAAAAGAAGCACTATTACTTCGAGAAGGGATAGATTTTAAAAGAGTTGTTGATGTTAAAAATAAAAGTGATAAAATGTCGTTAGTAACTGCAATAGCAAGACCATCTCGCTTGGAGCGGTTTTTGCCACTTGTTGTGAGTAAAAACTACTTTGAAGACCACCATTTTTTTACTCAAGAAGAGTTGCAAAATATTTTAAAAAAAGATAGTTCAGATTCTCTTTTAGTGACATATAAAGATTTTGTAAAAGTTGAATCTTTTGGACTGCCTTTATCACTTTTGGATTTAGAACTTCAGGTGCAAGAGCATGTTTTTGAAAGAATAAATAATTATAGGATGAAGTGATGCAAAAGAAAATCAAAACTGTAAAAACTTTACTTGAAGCTTTACCATTTATTAAAGAGTTTAATAATGAAATAGTAGTGGTTAAATATGGTGGATTAGCTCAAAGTTCACCACAATTAAAAGAAAAATTTGCTGAAGATATTTTACTCATGTATCTTGTTGGAATGAAACCAATTATTGTCCATGGTAGTGGTGAGAAAATAACAGATATGCTTGAATCTCTCAAAATAGAGATGAAGTTTGTTGAGGGTCAAAAAGTGATTTCAAAAGAGATTATGAGAATTAGTGAGATGGTTTTAAGTGGTGAGATAAATAAAGAGATAGTTTCACTTTTAAACTCTCATGGTGCAAAAGGAATTGGGATGAGCGGTAAAGATGCTCATTTTATAATCGCAAAAGCAAAAGATTTCTCTAAATGGGGCTTGAGTGGAAATATTACACAAGTAAAATCTGATGTACTGTTAAACTTAATTGAAAATAATTTTATTCCTGTTATTGCACCTTTGAGCGCAAGTGAAGAGATGGGTCATCCTGGATTTTATATTGATGAGGATGTGTGTGCTGCTTGGATTGCTAAAGAAGTTGGAGCAAAAAAAATAGTTTTCTTGAGTGATTCAAGAGGAGTGTGTAATAAAAATAATGAACTTTTATGCACACTTACTCAAGGTGAAGTTGAGCGTTTAAAAACAAGTGAAGCAGTTCACGGTGGAATGTTGGCTAAAGTGAATGCTTGCATGGAAGCACTTGATGGTGGGGTTGAAAAAGCACATATTATTGATGGGCGGATTGAACATTCAATACTTTTGGAGCTGTTTACTCAAGATGGTATTGGTACTCAAATAGTTAAATAATTTATAGTATAATCAAAAAAATTAATAGAGGAAATAAAATGTACGGAATGTTTGAAGACGAAGATGATGTTTTTATGGGTTCTCCAAAAAGTAAGTTTATGGATGTTGTGTTTAATGCAAATAATGATGTAGTACGATATGAGTTAGAAAAGTTTATAGATAAATATGCTGCTATGGAACTTATGTTAGAAAAACATGGAAGTGAAGATATAGATACTGAAGTGAAAAATTTTGGTTATATGAATCAACAAGATGTTGATATGAAGGCTAAAAGTTTGTATATTGAGCTTATGGGAACAATTCTTTCTCAAAGTGAATAATTGCAATTGAGAGTTATGGTACAAATTTTTACCCTTTTAGTCTTTTTTTTGAGTATAGTTGATGCGAGTGAACTTACAAAAGTCAAAAATATATCCTTAAAAAAGGATGAGCAAAAGGAAATTTTTGTAAAATACGACTCATTTAGAAAATTGTTTAAGTTTAGATGGACATTGTATAAAAATAATGGACTGATTATATTTAGGTCTTATGATACAATTGTTGCACAAAATGTACTCTATCTTAGACATGTCAATCAAAGTTTTAGGGTTGAGCTTAAAGCTAGAGGTGTTGATGATTATGATATACCTTATTTTTTGATGAAATTTAAAGAGTTTCATCAAGACACAAAAATAGCTGATTTTGAGCTATATATGTCTGATAAAAAATCGCAAATAGTTTTAGAAGATGTGAATAAAAGTTTATAAGAGGAATAGATGGAGAGAGTTGAGCACGAAATAGCACGAATGATACAAGAGATTGATTATGATGAGGTAAATCATCTTTTGGAGATGCTTAATAGTGGTAAAAGGCTTCGAGCAAAATTGATTTTAAAAATAGCTTCTTCTGATGAGAGAGCGCCTCTTCTTGCTGCTATTGTAGAACTTATTCATAGTGCAAGCCTTTTGCATGATGATGTAATTGATGAGTCTAACACAAGAAGAGGTGTGGCTTCAGTGAATGCAACTGATGGGAGTAAAATAGCTGTTATGCTTGGTGATATTCTTTATTCAAAAGCTTTTAGTGAGCTTGTAAGTTTTGATAGAGATATTGCAAAAGTGATAGCGTCTTCTGTTACAGCACTCTCAAAAGGTGAGATGCAGGATGTGAAATTAGCTGAGGAATTTAATAGTGATGAAGATAAATATCTTGACATGCTCTATTTTAAAACAGCAACTCTTATAGAAGCATCTGCAATTGCAGCCGCACTTTTAGTGGGCAAAGATATTCAAAAATATGGTCTTTATGGCAGGAATCTTGGTCTTTCTTTTCAAATAATTGATGATATTTTAGATATTACTTCAGATGATTCAACTCTTGGAAAACCATCCATGAACGATTTTGTAGAGGGTAAATGTACACTTCCTTATATTTATCTTTATCAAGATTTAAATGATAGTGATAAAAAAAGATTAGTATCTTTACATGCTAAATCTATAACCAAAGAAGATTCTCTTTGGATAAAAGAGAAAATGGAAGAAAATGAAAGTGTTGAACGAGCTTTTAAACTTGCACATGAACTTTCGCATGAAGCCATGGAAGCAGTACAAGATGATGATGCACTTGTGTCAATTTTAGAAACTATGATAAAAAGAAGTTATTGATATGCATTATTTAAATATAAGTTTTACACATAAAAACTCTACTCTTGAGATTAGAGAAAAACTCTCTTATCCTGACGAACAACATCTCGGTGTATGTCTTTTAAGCTTAAATACAAGCCCTTCTATCCATGAGAGTATTTTAATCTCCACATGTAATAGAATGGAAGTGTTTTGTAGCTGTACAGATATTGCGATGGCAACAGAACATATATTTATAAAACTTGCAGAGCGTTCTGGTATTGCAAAAGAGGAACTTGAAGGTCGTGCAGATATTTTTGATGATAGTAGTGCAATTCATCATCTTTTTAGTGTTGCCTCTTCACTTGACTCTATGGTGATTGGTGAAACTCAAATTGCAGGTCAACTCAAAGAAGCTTTTCGATTTTCGTATGAAAATGGGTATTCAAGTAAAAAACTAGCTCGTGCCATGCGAAGTGCCTTTCAATGTGCAGCAAAGGTAAGAAATTCTACAGATATATCTTCAAAACCTGTATCTATTGCGAGTGTTGCAGTTTCGCAGTTAAAAGCATTATTAAATGATTTAACTGGGAAAAAAGCTTTAATTATAGGTGTTGGAGAGATGTCAGAGATTAGTGCAAAGCATCTCATTTCAAATGGTGCAATTGTCTATATCATGAACAGAACAAAAGAAAAAGCAGTTAAATTAGCAGAACAATGTGGTGCAATTGTGCTTGATTATTCTGAACTTGCAAACGCTGTTAATGAGTTTGAAATTTTATTTACTGCTACATCCGCATCTGAGCCTATTATCACAGATGCGATTATTCAGACATGTGATTTTGATAGATATTGGTTTGACATGGCACTTCCTCGAGATATCAGTTATCATAAAGGTGACCGAATAAGCCTCTATCAAATAGATGATTTAAAAACTATTGTTAGTAAAAATATGGGTTTAAGAGAAGAGAGTGCTAGGATTGCACATGGTGTAATTGGGAGAGCGGTTGTTGAGTTTTTTGAATGGTTGAGTACTTTAGATGTTGAGCCTGTCATAAAAGAGATATATCAAAAAGCGTATGCAACAGCAGAAATCGAGAGTGCAAGAGCGATAAGTCATGGATATATTCCAAAAGAGTATGAGGCAGAGGCAAGAAAAATGTGCGAGCAAACATTAAAAAGATTTTTACATGATATGACTGCTAAAATGAGAAGCGTATCACAAGAATCAAAATCTGACATGATGACGGGTGCTATGCAATTTTTGATTGAAGATAAAAATGAATTATTAAATAAATTTTCTAAAGGACACAAGTGAGAAGATCAAGAGCATTTATACCAACAACAAAAGAGGCACCATCAGACGCAACTTTACCTAGCCATCAGTTTTTAATACGAGGTGGATTTATAAATAGTCAAGGTGCAGGACTTTATAATTTTATGCCTCTTGGAAAAATTGTATTAGATAAAATTAGAGCCATCGTAAAAGAGGAACTTGATAAGGCGGGTTGTAGTGAAGTGCAATTAAGCTTTGTGACACCTATTGGTTTATGGGAAAGAAGTGGTCGTGCTGATGCCATGGGAAAAGAGATGCTTCGCATTGCAGATAGACATCAAAATGAGTTTGTTTTAAGCCCGACAAATGAAGAAGCTATGGTTGAATTGGTCAAAAACAGAGTGACAAGTTATAAAGATTTACCTTTAAATTTGTATCAAATAAATACAAAATTCCGTGACGAAGCAAGACCTAGATATGGACTTTTGCGTGGACGAGAATTTCTTATGAAAGATGGTTATTCTTTTCATTCATCAACAGAAGACATGATTAGAGAATTTAATCTCATGGAAGTAACATACAAAAAAATCTTTACAAGACTTGGATTGAATTTTAGAGTAGTTGCTGCTGATAGTGGTGCAATTGGTGGCGAGGGAAGCAAAGAGTTCCATGTTTTAGCAGATAGTGGTGAAGATACGCTTGTTGTATGCCAATCTTGTGATTATGGTGCAAATATTGAAACTATTGATGAGTTAAGCAATAAAATAGAGGAATTCAAAGAAACGAGCTATGAAGAGTTACAAAATATAGCAATCAATTCAAAATGTGCTTGTGGTGGAGAATTGAGCTTTAAAAAAGGGATTGAAGTTGGTCATATTTTTCAACTTGGCGATAAATATTCCAAAGCACTTGAAGCGAATTTTAATGATGAAAATGGCAAGCCAAAACCTTTTGAAATGGCAACATTTGGTATAGGTGTGAGCAGGCTTGTTGCTTCTGTGATAGAACAAAATCATGATGAAAATGGGTGTATTTGGACAAAAGCAACTGCACCTTACATGGTAAATATTATGATTTCAAATATTAAAGAAACTCCGCAAGTTGCATTGGCTGAAGAGTTATATTTGAAGCTTCAAGAAGCGGGAGTTAGTGTGATGCTTGATGATAGAAAAGAGAGATTTGGTTTTAAAATGAAAGATGCTGAATTGATTGGATTTCCATACACTGTCATTATTGGAAAAGAGTTAGAAAATGGGCAAGTTCAAATCTTTGATAGAAAAAGCAAAGAAAATACAAGTGTAAATAAAGATGAGATTTATAGCAAAATTATGGAATTGATATAAAATGGTATATTTTCTACTCTACCTGTTTTTGGAGGTCTTGATTTCTGTTAATATTTCCTCTTCTATTGGTGGGTTAAATACATTTTTTGAGATTATAATCACTGCTTTTATAGGGATATCAATCTTAGTTAATTTTAGAAAAACTTTAGTAGAAAATATGATGGCAGTTTCTTATGATTGTCTTGACTTAAATCAGTTCCAAAGGCTTAATTTATTTACATTATTGGGTGCTATATTGTTGATTTTACCTGGTTTTTTGACTGACATTTTAGGAGTTTTAATGCAATTTAGTGTTTTTACAACTATGCTTGTCAATCGTTACTATATAAAATCTGGAAATTGTAAAACAGAATTTAAACAAAATAAAATGCAAAAGGATTCAGATGTTATCGATGTCGAAATTGTTACTAAGCACACTTCTCTTAGGTAATTTATTATACGCAAAAACTTCAAATGAGATGATTGAAGATTTTTTAGAAGAGAGTATTTCTAAAAATCCTAATATTGAGAATTTAGATGTATCTGTTGTGGATACCATGAAAGTAGAACAACTTAAAGGTTGGAATGCTTATGTTGTGGTTATTGATGCAACTTTGAAAAAAGATAAACAAAAAGTGAAGCAAAAAATGACTTGGTTTTCTAATGGGGAGCTTATTACAAAAGAGCTTACATTGTTAATTGGAGGTGAAAATTTATCAGATGTGATGAAACCATCTTTTAAACCTGAGTATTATAAGGATGAAAATCTTGTGTATGGAGATAAAAATGCAACTCATAGAGCCGTATTTTTTTCAGACCCATTATGCCCATTTTGTAGAACATTTGTTCCAGAAGCACTAGAAGAGATGAAAAAAGAGCCAAGTAAATTTGCAATCTATTATTTCCATTTTCCACTACCCGCAATCCATCCAGCATCAGTAGAACTTGTAAAAGCTGAAGTTGCAGCTGAGTTACAAGGGCATAAAAATGTATTATTAAATCTTTATAAAGTGGAGATAGATCCAAGAGAAAATAATGTAACAAAAATATTAGAAGCATTCAATAAAGCGACTGGCATTACACTTACTACTCAAGATTTAGAGTCAAAGAATGTTATGGAAAGATTGGCTCAAGATTTGAAAATAGCAGATGATTTAATGGTTCAAGGAACACCAACAATGTTTTTTGATGACAAGCTTGATAGAACAAAAACTTTATACAAAAAGGTACAATAAGTAATATGAAAAAATTAACAATAGCAACAAGAGGTTCACAACTCGCACTTTGGCAGTCTAATCACGTTAAATCCGTGTTAGAAGAACAAAATCCTGGTATGGAAGTTGTATTAAATATTATTGTCACGACTGGTGATAAAATTATAGATAGACCCCTTGCGGCTATTGGTGGAAAAGGACTTTTTTTAAAAGAGTTGGAAGAAGCGATGCTTCGAGGTGAAGCACAAATTGCAGTTCACTCTTTAAAAGATGTCCCAACTGTGATGCCTGAAGGATTAGTTCTTGGAGCAATTACGCAAAGAGAAGATGTCCGAGATGCACTTTTATCTCAAAATTATTCAGATATTGTCTCATTACCTCAAGGTGCAGTAGTTGGTACATCTTCACTGCGTCGTCGTATGCAAATTGAAAAATTGCGTCCAGATTTAATCATAAAAGATTTACGAGGCAATGTTGATACAAGAATTAAAAAACTCAAAGAAGGGCAATTCGATGCAATTATTTTAGCCTCTGCTGGGATTAACCGTTTGGGACTTTTGGGTGAAGTAAATTATGTCTATAAAATTCCTCTCGATGAAATGACTCCATCTATGGGGCAAGGTGCTTTGGGGATAGAAGCGATAAATGATGCAGAAGTTTTAGCAATTGTAGCAAGATTAGAAGATGAAAATGCAAGAGTTGAAACAACAATTGAGCGAGATTTTGTGGATATGTTAAACGGTGGTTGTCATGTGCCTATTGGTGTGAATGCTGTAGTTTTAGAAAATGATGAAGTGTCTGTAAAAGCAGTTTTAGGGCTTCCCAATGGAACTGAGATATTGAGTGAGACAAAAATCGTTTCAAAAAATAGATATAAAACGATTGGACGAGAGATTGCACAAGAGTTTATAAACAAAGGTGCAAAAGAACTTCTCTTAAGAGCTGAAAATATGATGGTAAATCCTTAATATGCAAACGAGTATTAATCTTCTTAAACAAGAGAATGAACTCAAAATTATTAAAGATGAGTTAGATATTTATCTTGAAATTCCCCATTTAGCCTATGCAGAAGTGAAGAAAAAAAATGGTGGCAAGGCACTTTTATTTACAAATGTTGTAGATAGAAAAAAAAATAAGAAATTTGAAGAACCTGTTCTTATGAATGTTTTTGGTTCTTACAGAAGATGTGAAATTCTTTTTGGTAGAACTATTGAATCTGTAGCAGATGAAATTACGAAACTTTTACATCTAAAAGCACCCAATGGATTTTTCAATAAACTTTCCATGGCAAGTGACCTTTTTGCACTAAAAAATATCTTCCCGAAAAAACTCAAAGGGGAGGGTGTTTGTCAAGAATTAAAATACCTTAATGAAAATATAAATCTTTATGATGTACCCGTTTTAACTACATGGGAACAAGATGGTGGTCCATTTATTACTATGGGGCAAGTGTATACCCAAAGTTTAGATGGAAATATGGTGAATGTTGGGATGTATAGACTTCAAGTCTATGATAAAAATCATTTAGGGATGCATTGGCAAATACACAAAGACTCCTCTCATTTTTTTGACCAATATGAAAAAGCTGGTAAAAAAATGCCTGTGAGTATTGCAATTGGGGGTAATCCTCTGTATACTTGGTGTGCTACTGCACCGCTTCCTTATGGTGTAAATGAACTTTTGATGTATGGACTTATTACAAAAACACCTGCAAAACTTGTAAAATCGTTGACAAATCCTTTGTATATTCCGCAAGATGTGGATTATGTAATTGAAGGTTGGGTAGATACGAGTGTGTTAAAAATTGAGGGACCTTTTGGTGACCATACAGGATATTACACACTTCAAGAGCCATATCCCGTGATGGAAGTGAGTGCAATCACAAAAAAAAGGGACAGAACCTTTTTAGCAACAGTTGTTGGAAAACCACCTTTAGAAGATAAATACATGGGTTGGGCGACAGGGAAAATATTTTTTCCACTTTTAAAAACAACAGTTCCTGATTTGCTTGATTATCACATGCCAGAAAATGCAGGTTTTCATAACTTGATATTAGCAAAGATGCAACCACATTATAAAGGGCATGCGAAACAATTTATGCACGCTTTTTGGGGTTCTGGACAAATGAGTTTTGTAAAACATGCAATCTTTGTGGATGAGAATGCGCCAAAACTTGAAAATTATGAAAATTTTACATCTTATGTTTTAGATAGATTTGCACCCAAATGTATGTTTATAACTGAGGGCATTTTAGATGCACTTGACCACTCTTCTCCAGAATCTCTAGTGGGTGGAAAGCTAGGTATTGATGCAACCGCAGCCCATAAAGTGAATGCTCCAACTATTTTAGGTGATGAAGAGTTATTCAAAAAAGTGAAAAATTTGATTCCTGATGCAATAAATTTATACCAATTTATGACACGCACAAAAAATCCAATTACTGTTATTTCGCTTAACAAAACAAAAAAAGTTCGTGAATATTTTGATGTTTTAGCAGAGTTACATGAGCATGTAAGAATCGTAGTTTTTGTAGATGATGCAAAAAATGATGTACAAAACGGTTATATGCTAGTTTGGAGAGTTACAAATAATATGGATGCACAAAGAGATGTTTTTATTTCAGGGCTTATGGTTGGAGTTGATGGTACAAACAAAAATAGTTTAGATAGCTTTAATCGGGAATGGCCAGATGATGTTGATTGTAACCTAGCTGTTGTAAAATCACTTAAACAAAGAGGTATATGGGATTTGGATGAGAAAATTTTTAAAGATTTTCAATTATAAAATAAAAGGAAAAACTCAATGGAAAAAATGTGGTCAGGTCGTTTTTCGGCAAGTGGAACAAAACTTTTAGACCAATTTAATGCGTCAATTATGTTTGATAGAAAATTGTATCGTGAAGATATTGAGGGTTCAATCGCTCATGCAACAATGCTTGAAAAACAGTCAATTTTGACAAAAGAGGAGCTTACTCAAATTGTCAATGGATTGGCTCAAGTAAAAGCAGAGATAGAATCTGGGGAGTTTGAGTGGAAAATCTCTGATGAAGATTTGCACATGGCAATTGAAAAAAGGTTAACTGCCATTATTGGTGATGCGGGTAAAAAACTTCATACTGCAAGAAGTAGAAATGACCAAGTGGCAGTTGATTTTCGCCGTTTTGTTTTGCGTAAAAATTTTGAAATTGTGGACGCTATAAAACTTTTGATGCAAGAAATTTTAGTAGTTGCATCCAAACATACGGAGACAATTTTACCTGGTATGACACATCTCCAACATGCACAACCTATAAATTTTGGTTTTCATTTGGGTGCGTATTTATCTATGTTTGTTCGAGATATTGAGCGATTTGAGAGTTCTTACAAGAGAAATAATATTTCTCCTCTTGGATGTGCAGCTCTGGCTGGAACACCTCATAATATCGATAGAGCAAAAACAGCAGAGCTTTTAGGCTTTGATAGTGTGAGTTTAAATTGTTTGGATACGGTAAGTGATAGAGATTTTGCATTGGAGATATTATTTAATATTTCTACTATGATGATGCATATTTCAAGACTCAGTGAAGAGCTTGTCATGTGGTCGAGTTATGAATTTGCATTTATTGAGCTTAGTGATGAATATTCAACTGGTTCATCTATCATGCCACAAAAGAAAAATCCAGATGTTCCAGAACTTCTTCGTGGAAAAACAGGTCGTGTGTATGGTTCACTCATGGGACTTTTAACTGTTATGAAAGGTTTACCACTTGCGTATAATAAAGATACGCAAGAGGATAAAGAGGGCGTTTTTGATGCGGTTGAGACTGCTGAAATTTCTCTTGAAATTTTAAAAGAAGCGATAAAAACCATGCAAGTAAAAACACATAACATGAAAAATGCTTCAAAAGTTGGGCATTTAAGTGCAACAGATTTGGCTGATTATTTAGTACAAAAATGCAATATCCCATTTCGTGAAGCACACTTTATAACAGGTCGTGCAGTTGCAAAAAGCGAAGAGCTCAAAATTGATTTGAGTGATATAGAGTTCAAATACCTCCAAGAGATTGATGCAAGAATTAATGAAGATGTATTGAAGTTTTTATCAATAGAAAACTCCATGAATGCAAGAATTTCTAGCGGTGGAACAGCGACTGTAAGAACAAAAGAGCAGTTAGAATATTTTACAAATTATTTAAAGGAAAAATAGTATGAAAGTAACAATCTCTCATAAAGAAGATATGAAGTTTGAAGCAAAAACTGATAAAAGTAGTTTTATTATTGATTGCCCGATAATCTCACCCATTGAGTATTTTTTAGCAGGACTTATTACATGTACAGCTTCAGACATGATAGTTATCCCTAAAAACTCAAATAAAGAGGTTCGTGATTTAGTTGTGGATGGGGATGTTGTAAGAAATGAAGATTATCCACGCAAATTTAATACACTTCATTTGGAGTATAGTTTTAATTCTGATGTGGATGATGTAACTGCTGCCCGATGGGTAATGGCGTCACTTGAGACATATTGCTCAACAGTAAATACTATTCGTGATAACACGGCAATATCTTATTCAATCACACACAATGGCAAAAGAATTCGTGAAAATGAGAAAATGATTTCAGGTGGTGGTGCTAAAATTGATTTAGGTACAATCGAGAGTTGCCCATCCTAATAGATAGCTTAAGTTTAAGGAAGAAGTAAATATGAAACTCTATGCACCATGGGAAAAAGCTTTTAATAAAATTTCAACACCATTTGAACATTTTATTCATGCACAAACAACTACAGGTATGATTTTGATGTTTATGACTGTCTTAGCATTAATTCTCGCAAATACACCCCTTACAGAGGCTTATACCCATCTTTTTCATACTAAAATGGATTTAGTTGTAGGCTCTTGGAAATTATCTCATACTTTACATCATTGGATTAATGATGGATTGATGGCTATTTTCTTTTTTATTATTGGTTTAGAGATAAAAAGGGAAATTTTGATAGGGGAACTTTCAAATATTAAAGTAGCTATTTTACCTATTTTAGCTGCTATTGGTGGGATGATTTTTCCTGCTTTGATATATTTGAGTATCAATTCAAATCAAGCAGGAGCTTCTGGTTGGGGCATTCCGATGGCTACAGATATCGCCTTTGCAATTAGTGCTTTGGTACTTTTGGGCAAAAGAATCCCTACAGCACTTGTGACATTTTTGGTTGCACTTGCGATTGTTGATGACCTTGGGGCTGTTTTGGTGATTGCGATATTTTATACAGAGCAGATAAACTTTTTGCCACTGATTCTCGCTGGAGTAGCATTTTTCATGATGATATCATTAAACCGTTTTGGGATACACATGATTTTACCCTATTTTATTGTTGGGTTATTTATGTGGTTTTTCATGTTAGAATCAGGTGTCCATGCCACAATAGCTGGTGTTATTGCAGCCTTAGCAATACCATCAAAACCAAAACAAACCCCTTTAGATTTTACTCAAGAAACAAAAAAATTATTACAAGAATATGATAGCTATCCAATAGCGACAAATCATATATTACATGAAAAACAAAAAGCGATTTTACTCAATATTCAAGATAGAATAGATGCTATTGGAACCCCGTCTTCAAGACTAGAACATGATTTACATCTGCCTGTAGCACTCATTATTATCCCGTTGTTTGCACTTGCGAATGCTGGAATAGCAATAGATTTCGCCTCTTTGAGTAAGACGATTTTTGAGCCTATCTCTTTTGGAATTATTCTTGGATTGATTATGGGTAAAGTGATTGGAATTTTTGGTATCTCTTGGTTGGCAATTAAAATAAAAATTGCCAACCTCCCACAAGGAAGCAGTATGAGCCAAATTCTTGGTGTTGCATTTCTTGGAGGTATTGGTTTTACAATGTCTATTTTTGTAGCAGATTTGGCATTTTTAGGAAATGATGAATTTATTTTTCAGGCAAAAGCAGGGATTTTAACTGCATCCTTATTTTCAGGTTTATTAGGATTTTTTTGGCTTAAATATATTGCCAAAAGTGGAAATATAGAAAATTTATAGCTTAAAATACTTCCAATAGAGAGTTTAGTTTGGTGAGATTATTTTTTCTTACGAGTACTCACTTTCTATCTTTTTTGCTTCTTTTATACACAAAAAAAAAATTATATAGACAATATTTTAGTTATTATCCCTTTTTAAAACTTTAGACTGTACAATACAGTGCTTTATCTCTAAATAGACTAAGTTACTTTAAAAAGAGATTAAATTTTTGACAAATAGTCATAGTTTTACATAAATACATAGAAAGTTAGGAGTGAGAAATGGTTGAACATCATGATTTATTGAGATCCTTTAGGGATAACTGTGGCTTTGGTCTTATTGCCAATATTAAAAACAAGGCTTCACATAAAGTTTTGGATGATGCGGTCACTGCATTAGAGCGAATGATGCACCGTGGCGCAGTTGCAGCAGATGGTAAAACAGGAGATGGAAGTGGTTTGTTGCTTTCTATTCCAGAAGAGTTTATACGCAAAGAAGCATTTGATAAAGGTGTAGAATTACCAAATCAATTTGCTGTAGCATCTGTTTTTACTAAAGATAGAGCCCATTTAGATATTGTAGAAAAAGTGTGCGAAAACAATGATTTAAAAGTTGTTTTGCGTCGTGATGTGCCAGTAGATGTTGCAGCTTTGGGCGACCAAGCATTAGCCTCTTTACCACATATTGTACAGCTTTTTATTACACCAAATTCTATCATGGCAACAAATAGATTTGATGCACTTTTATATCTTTCTCGTAAAGAGAGTGAACATAAATTAGTCCATGATAGAAGTTTTTATATTGCATCTATGAGTTCAAAAGTTCTTTCATATAAAGGGCTTATTATGCCTACACATATAAAAGAATTTTATAAAGACCTTCAAAATGAAAACTTCAAAATATCTTTTTCCCTTTTTCACCAAAGATTTTCTACAAATACTTTACCAGAGTGGAAATTAGCACAACCTTTTCGTGCAGTAGCTCATAATGGTGAGATTAACTCTGTTGAGGGTAATCGTATTAATGTTGAAATAAAATCAGAATCAATTAAAAGTGAAGTTTTTACAGATGAAGAGATTCAAAGAATTCTTCCAATTCTTCAGCTTAATTCTTCTGATAGTGCAAGTGCGGATAACTTTTTTGAATTTTTGATTGTCAATGGAATGGATTTTTTTAAAGCAGCTCGTGCAGTTATCCCATCAGCTTGGCAAAATGCACCGCACATGGACCCAGAACTTCGTGCATTTTATGAATACCATTCAACAGTTTTTGAAGCTTGGGATGGTCCTGCTGCATTTTCTGTCACAGATGGTCGTTATATTGGTTGTGTTCTTGATAGAAATGGTCTTCGCCCTTCAAAATATATTATTACAAATGATGACAACCTTCTTATCGCAAGTGAATATGGTGTTGTAGATATTAAAGAGGAAGACATTAAAGAGAGAGGTCGTTTACAATCAGGTGAGATGTTGGGGCTTGATTTAAAATTTGGTAAAGTTCTAAAAAATGAAGATATTAATAATTATCTTAAAAGCTCAAACCCTTACATGAAGTGGTTAAATGAACATATGATTTATCTTCAAGAACATGTTGAGGTGCAGTACATTTCTCACTGCGATTTTAATCAAGCAAATTTTATCCAAAGACAACGCTATTTTAATGTTACGCAAGAGGTGATTGAACAAGTTGTTGAACCTATGTTAATAGATGGTAAAGAGGCAGTTGGTTCAATGGGTGATGATACACCACTTGCAGCTTTTTCTAAAAAGCAACGCTCTTTTTCAGATTTTTTTAAACAAAAATTTGCACAAGTAACAAATCCACCAATTGACCCAATTCGTGAAAAAGTGGTTATGAGTTTAAATACAGGTTTTGGAGAAGTTCATAATATTCTTAATGAAATTCCAAGCCATGCACACCGTTTAAAATCAATTTCTCCAATTATCACAAGTGAAAAACTTGAAGTTCTAAAATCATTTGGAGATAAAAATTCTCCCCGTTATGAAGCTTTTTATCATAATACAACATTTTCAACCGTATACACAGGAAATCTTAAAGAGGCGATGGATGCTTTAGTGCTAAAAGTTATCGATTCTGTCAAAAATGATGGAACTAGAATTGTAATTTTAGATGATTATGAATTTAGTATTAAGAATAAAGTTATTCCAATGGTTATGATTATTGGTCGTTTAAATATGGCACTTTTAAAAGCTAAAATTCGTCACCTTGTTTCTATGATTGCAGTAACTGGAGAAGTTTTTGATTCCCATGCTGCAGCTGTACTTATTGGATATGGTGCGAGTGCTGTATATCCAAATCTACTTTTTGCAACGGTAATAGATAGATTAGAAAAATCAAAAGTAATAAACATGCCTTGTCATGAAGCCTTACAAGCTGTACATCACTCTTTAAATAGTGGTCTTTTGAAAATTATGTCTAAAATGGGTATTGCGACAGTTGCCTCTTATCGTAATTCTGGATTATTTGATATTTTGGGTTTAAATAAAACAGTTGTAAAAGATTGTTTTGGAACTTCCCATTCTGCTCTTGGTGGACTTGATTATCAAGATATTCAAGAACGACTTGAAAGTTATCATAAAGAAGCATTTAGAGAAGATGGTTTTAATAAAATCTTTCCTTTAAATATTGGTGGATTTTATAAATTTTACAATGGTCAAGAGCATCATGATTTTGGCCCAGATGTAATTCATGCTATTCATGCCGTTTCTCGTACGGGTGAGAAAAAAGATTACGATAGACTCAGAACTTTAGTCAATAAAAGAGGTTTGAAGTTTATTCGTGATTTTTTTGAGATTAAGTCTGATAGAGAATCAATTGATATTTCAGAAGTTGAGCCAAAAGAGGAGATTTTTAAACGATTTGCTTCGGCTGCTATGAGCCTTGGTTCTATCTCTCCAGAAGCACACGAGACTATTGCGATTGCTATGAATAGAATTGGTGCGCAATCAAATTCAGGTGAGGGTGGTGAGGATGTTGCTAGAAATGGAACAGAACGCCGTTCAAAAATCAAACAAGTTGCATCAGGGCGTTTTGGGGTAACTCCAGCGTATTTAAGAAGTGCTGAAGAGATTCAAATTAAAGTTGCTCAAGGTGCAAAACCAGGAGAAGGGGGACAACTCTCAGGACATAAAGTAAGTGCATTAATTGGAAAATTACGCCATACAGTTCCTGGCGTGACACTTATTTCGCCTCCTCCACACCATGATATTTATTCTATCGAAGATTTGGCTCAATTGATTTTTGACATGAAGCAAGTCAATCCAAAGGCAAGAGTAGCAGTAAAATTAGTTTCAACAATTGGTGTTGGAACAATTGCAGCGGGTGTGGCAAAAGCGTATGCTGATAAAATTATTATCTCAGGTGGCGATGGCGGAACAGGTGCTGCACCGCTTACCTCAATTAAATTTGCTGGAAATCCATGGGAGCTTGGTTTGAGTGAGGCACATAATGCCCTCAAAGCAAATAATCTTCGAGGTCTTGTAGAACTTCAAACAGATGGTGGGCTTAAAACTGGTTTAGATGTTGTAAAAGCTGCTTTACTAGGTGCTGAGAGTTATGCTTTTGGTACGGGAGTGCTTACAATTGTTGGTTGTAAAATGCTTCGCATTTGTCATGTTAATAAATGTTCTGTAGGTATTGCAACACAAAATGAAACACTTCGTGAAGAGTTTTTTAAAGGGCAAGTGGAGCAAGTAATTAACTTTTTTACATTTTTGGCTGAAGATGTTCGTTCTATCATGGCAGAATTTGGGTTTAGAACTATGGAAGAGATGATTGGACGGGTTGATTTACTTAAAGTTGTCAAAGATGATTTTGCTCAAAAATTTGACTTTTCTGCAGTTTTACATCAAGAAAAAGGTGTTAATACACATCAACAAAAATCTAATCCACCTTTTGATGATAATGCATTTGAAAAAGATGTTTTAGTAGAGGCCATGAGTGCTATTAAGCATCCTGACCATCCAATTAGAATTAATCGTGAAATCTTAAATATTCATAGAAGTTTTGGTGCTTTGGTGAGTGGTGAAATTGCACAATATTACGGGGATAAAGGATTAAAAGCAGATACAATAAAAATTAATCTTCAAGGTATTGCAGGTCAAGCTTTGGGCGCATTTTTAATTCCTGGAGTATCCATTTATCTTAAAGGTGTAGCCAATGATTATATTGGTAAAGGGATGCATGGCGGCAAAATTATTATCACTTCTAAAAATGAAGGTGAGGATTTTAGTGCTGGAGGAAATACTTGTTTGTATGGTGCAACTGGTGGTAAGCTTTATATTTCTGGTTCTGTTGGTGAGAGATTTGCTGTTCGTAACTCAGGTGCACTCGCAATTGTAGAGGGTTCTGGAGATAATGCATGTGAGTATATGACAGGTGGTATTGTTGTCATTCTTGGTCGTACAGGCATTAACTTTGGTGCTGGTATGACTGGCGGGGTAAGTTTTGTTTATGATGTAGACCGTAGTTTTGTTGAAAATGTAAATCGTGAGCTTGTTGAAGCGATTCGTATCGATACAGACGAGGGTGCAGATGCAAGACATTTACTCAAACGGTTATTAAAAGATTATGTTGCAGAAACAAATAGTAAAAAAGCAAAAGAGTTACTTGATAACTTTAGAGTAGAAGTGAGAAACTTCTGGCTGATTCGCCCTAAAAACTTAACAAAACTACCTCTTAATTTAGAGAATGGAGATTAATATGAGAGAATTTTTAACGACTGAAAGAGTTGATGCAACTAAACGATTGGTAGTGGAGCGAACAAAAGATTTTGCTGAGATTTATGAAGTTTTTGATAAACATGAAGCAACAGCACAAAGCGAAAGATGTATCCAATGTGGTGACCCGTTTTGTTTAAATAAATGTCCTCTGCATAATTATATTCCTCAGTGGCTGAAATCTATTGCTGAAAAAGATTTAGAATTTGCATTTAAACTTTCAAATGAACCTTCCCCTTTTCCAGAAATTATGGGGAGAATTTGTCCTCATGATAAATTGTGTGAGGGTGATTGTACTTTGAATGATGGGCATGGTGCAATCACAATTGGTTCAATTGAAACACATATTACAGAACTTGGATTTAAAGCGGGATACAAACCTGAATTTCCTAAAATCACAGTAGGTAAAAAAGTAGCGGTCATAGGAAGTGGACCTGCAAGTCTTTCATGCGCTACATATCTTCTTCGTTCAGGTATAGCAGTTACTATGTATGAGCGAAGTGATAGAGCTGGTGGGCTTTTGACTTATGGTATTCCAGGCTTTAAACTAGATAAAAAAATCGTAGAGCGAAGAATAAAACTACTCGAAGAAGCGGGACTTAAACTTATCCTTAATTGTGAAGTTGGAAAAGATATTGCATTTGAAGATATTGCAAATGAGCATGATGCAATGTTTATTGGCGTGGGTGCTACTAAAGCTAAACATGCTGGAATTGCTGGTGAAAAAGCAACTAATGTGTATCCTGCTATGGATTATCTCACTGCGATACAAAGAAAAAACTTTAAACTCTCTTATGATAAAAAATTTGATTTTAAAGATTTAAATATTGTGGTGATTGGTGGTGGAGATACTGCTATGGATTGTCTACGAACTGCAAAAAGAGAGGGTGCTAGAAGTGTTACATGTGTGTATCGCCGTGATGCTTATAATATGCCAGGAAGTCAAAAAGAGTATAAAAATGCGATGGAAGAGGGCGTTGATTTTATCTTTTTTGCATCACCAAAAGAGGTTGTTTTAAATGAAAATGGAGTTGCTATTAGCGGAAAATTTGTAAAAACTACTTTGGGTGCAAAAGATGAAAGTGGTCGTCAAAAAATGGAAGAGGTTAAGGGAAGTGAATTTAAAGTAAAAGCTGATATTATTATTATGTCTTTGGGTTTTGAGCCTGCTGTACCTGCATTTTTGGCTGAAAATGGGATAGAAACAAATAGTTGGGGTGGTATCATAATAAATGAAAATACTCATGAGACGACAACAGCTGGAATTTATGCTGGTGGAGATTGTTTTAGAGGTGCAGACTTAGTAGTGACTGCAGCTTATGATGGTCGTGAAGCAGCACGGAGTATGGCAAAAAATCTCCTTAAATAGCTTAAGTGTCTCCATACTTAAGCTATGCGTTACCTTTTTTTTACTATAATCACCAATTAAAAATTTAAAGGGTAATTTTGATGAATAGACAATCAAGAAAAGCATTTTCTCTCATAGAACTTATGATAGTTATCGTTATATTGGGACTTCTAGCTGCTATGGTTATGCCGAGTCTTACTGGCAAAGGTGAAGAGGCAAAAAGAAATTTAGTGTGTGTTCAGATGAAAAGTATTTATAATGGTGCGCTTGACATGTTTAAAATTAATAATAGCGTCTACCCAACTACGGAAGAGGGATTAGAAGCACTTGTAAAAAATCCTGATGAAGAAAAATATGCAAACTATTCAACTAGTGGGTATTTTAAAGACTCTAAGTTACCAAAAGATTCTTGGGGTAATAATTTTATATATATAAATGATGAAGGTTCTATCGAACTTATCTCTCTTGGTGCTGATAAAAAAGAGGGTGGAAAAGATGAAGGCGCTGATATCAAAATGAGCGGATGTAAATAAATTAACTTTATGAAAAAAGCTTTTTCTCTCATAGAGTTAATGATAGTCATTATGATTATTGGAGTTGTTTATACGCTTGCAATAAGTCAGTTTCAAAAAATAGGGGAAGGAGGCACTTCTCTTACTCTGGAAAATCTTAAAGAATATTTACAGTCATTTGAACATGAAAAAAGTGTGAAGCTTTTATGTTTAGACGATTGTTCTAAGTGTGATGTTTTTGTAGATGATAATAAAAGTGAAAATAGTAAAACCATTGAACATTTCCTAGATAAAAGTGTTAAAATTTATAGATATGAACTCGCTTATGGTTACATAGAAGTGCAAAGAGATGTTTATTTTAATATAGAAAATGTTGAAGAGCATGTGTGTTTCTCTTATGAAATAGATGAAAATGGTATTGGTGATCAGGTTTTAGTTGAGTTTAAAAATAATTTTTATGACTTTTCAACTTATTTTAGCAAAACGCTCAATTATAGTTCAATGCAAGAGGCTATACAAGAAAAAGAAAATTTGGTAAAAGAAGTGATGAAATGATTTTTAAATTTAAAGGTATCAATAGTCATGGGCAAAAAGTTGTTGAAAAAATTGAAGCAATATCTTTAGCAGAAGCTAAAAGTAAATTAAAAGCAAAAAATATTATATATCAGAGTATTTCAGAAGATTCTCCCTCATTATTTGCCAATTTCACATTCGCTAGAATGTATAAAATACCAGCAAAAGAGTTATCTTCCCTTTCAAGGGAACTTGCCATGTATATTCGTTCAGGTATTACAATTGTTTCAGCTCTTAAAATTATACAGACACATTATGAAAAAGATAAAAAGATAAAACTTTTTTTGACAACAGTCAGTACTCATCTCGATGAAGGAAAAGATTTTTTTACTGCACTCGATACGCAAAAAGTTGTTCTTTTGCCAGAATTTTTTAAACAATCAATAAAAGTAAGTGAAAGTGGAGGAATTCTTGATGAAGTGCTTATGGAATTGTCTCGCTTTTTAAAAGAGCAAGATAAAATTAATAAAGAGATAAAAGGTGCATTTGCTTATCCAAGTTTTATGATTATTGTTTCACTTTTAATGATTTCATTTATGCTAGCTTTTGTTGTGCCTCAAATAACTGGGATTTTTGAAAGTATGCATCAAAAATTACCAACACCAACAATTGTTGTTATTGCTATGGGTGATTTTTTTAATCATAACTTTACAAAAATATTGGGTGGTATTTTTATATCAGTTGTAATTTTCTTACTTTTAATGAATAAAAGTTATAAATTTGCTTATAGTGTTCATAAATTTATTTTAAAAGTGCCACTTTTTGGTCAAATAGCACAAAAAAGTGAATTAGCAAGATTTTCTTATATAGCATCTCTTTTAACTCGTTCAGGAGTTCCTTTTGTACAAACTATCAATTTAAGTGCAAATATTCTGAATAATTTGGTTTTAAAAGAGTTGTTTAGTGGTGCTGCAAAAAAAGTGGTTGAGGGTAAATTGCTTTCAAATGCTCTGAATGATTCGAAGACTAAAATTGATTACGCATTTATTCAATCTATTGCACTAGCGGAGGAAACTTCTCAAGTTGAAAATGTTTTGAGCAATCTTTCAGAACTTTATTTTGAAGAAAATAGAGATAAAATTAGCATGCTCTTAACTTTACTAGAACCTGCACTAATGTTGTTTGTTGGTGGAAGTATAGGGTTTATTGTTGCTGCAATGTTATTGCCAATTTTTTCTATGAGTATTAGTTAAATATGAATAACACTGATAAAAAAGGGATAGCTCTTCTTATAACTCTCTTTTTCGTTATAGCTATTACGGTTGCTATAGGGGTAGGATTTAAGCAATTAAAAGAAGGCGCTGAACATATTGAAAATGAAAATTTCATGATTCAAACAGATGTAATTTTGGAAGATGTCATGCAAATTTTAAAAAAATTGCCACAACTTAATGATATAAATTCAAGTCAGGATTTTTTTATTTTTTTATCTCAAGCATCATTTATACCATTGCAAAGTAATGGAATAAGCGTTACTATTGAACTGAGTAGTGCAAGGTCGAAATTTAATGTAAATAGTTTGGTTGAAACTAATATTACAGTAAATCAAAATAAGATAGATTCGTTAAATTTTTATTTGAGTAAATATATGGTGCAAAAAGAATACATTAATATCTTACTTGATGGTATGGGTGGAATTAAAGAAGATTTATCTTATAATAGTGCCATTTTTAATGAAAAACCATATCTATTTAGAAATTACATTACATCATTAAATCATCTTAATGAGATGAATAGTTTTTATACGAAAACTTATCGGGATAATAGTTTGAAAAATATAGATGCTGAAAAACTTTTTGATTTTAGCACTGATAAAAATAGTTCAATCGATCTCAATTATGCAACTCCTCAAGTATGGGAATTGTTACTTGGATGTGATAGAAATAGAGCTGAGCAACTTTTTTTGGGAGAAGGAGCTTATTCATCAATACAAGACTTAGAGCTTAATGATGATGAAAGTTTAAACATGTCCCATTTTAATACAAGTTTTTTTGAGAAATTTATCAATGTTAAAATTGAGATACAAGAGAATTCTCAAAAAGCTAAAATAGTGTTTGAATATGATATTAATAAGAAAAAAGGTTCTAACTTTGTTTACAAAATTTAATAATAAGTTGAATACGATATTTTTAGACATTAATTCACCAAGGTTTGAAATAACTGGTAAAGTCAATGTTATTTTATCTCCATCACTTTATTGGGTAAAAAAATTATCTTTACCTGTAAAGTATACACGAGATGTAAAAAAACTTCTGCCTTCTGTATTTGAAGATATTTTACCTACTGGAAACTATAATTATAGTGTATATAAAAGTGGTGATGATTTTTTCGGATTTGCTTATGAAGATAAAAAAATCTTAGAGTTACTCACTAAAAAAGGGGTTACATTTTCAAATATAGCGAATGTATATTTTGCTCAGAGTGAATTAACAAATCTTACTGGTTCTGCAAAAATTAGTGAGTTCCAAAGTATCTATAAAAAAGATGATATTGTGATTTTAGTTCCATGCTGTTGGGTAGAAGAGGGATTAGCATTAGATTTAAATGAGATTGTACTTTCTAAAAATACAATAACTTTACAGCAGTTTAGTCATATAGTTGATGAAAAAAGTATTTATAACATTGGTGCAATTTTACTTATTTTTATTGTACTTATAGCCTCCGAATATATTATGACAACGCAAAAAATAGTACATGTTACAAATGAAATAGAGAATGTATTTACTCAAAATAATTTGAAATCAACAATGTTCGAAAATAAAGCGATGCTCAAAAAATATGACTTTATACATGAAAAGCAGACAAAAGTAAGAGAATACCTTTCTCTCATTTTATCATGGCAGTTAAAAGATACAGAAAAATTATCTTCAGTTGGTTTTAAAAATAATGTTTTAGAGGCTGATTTTAGTAGTTTGTCAGAATTAACTCAAAAAGGGATAACTCAAAAATTGCAACAGAGTGAAATAAAATTTAAATCATCAATCTCAAAAGATAGTTGGCATGTGGAAATGATATTATGAATCGTATAAATCCATTTTATATAGGAATAATGTTAGGTGTTATAGTTATTGTTTTGGCTATTAAACTAGGATATGCCAAAAGTGAGTTAAAAGATATGGAAAATTCTTATAAAGAGACTTTAAAGATTTCAACACAATTGAGCGGACTTAAAGATGTTTATTCTAATAAAGAGAAAACAAAAATATCGTTACAAAGAATTTTAGAACTTTCATCTTTAAGTGCAGCGAAAATTCAAAAAAAATCTACTAATTCTGGTATGATTATTACCTCTGATAGTATAAATAAAAATGAAGTAAATTTTTTGATGGGGAAAATTCTGAATGCCTCATTTGATATAAGCTCATTAAAAATAAAAAAATTAAGTAAGACTCATGCGAGCTTATATATGGAGATAAAATGGTAAACAAACTCTTACGATTTTTTTTATATTTTATATTTTTTATTTTAGCACTTATATATTTTACTCCAAAAAATAGTATTTATTATTTTTTGGAAAAAGAGTTGAAACCTTATGGTGTTATTATTTCAGATGAAGAGGTTACGGATAGAGCTTTTTTTCTTGAGATACTTCATTCAAATATTTCATTTGAAAAAATACAGAGTGTATCAATATCTACAACTGACATAAAAATTTTTGCTTTGTATAATTCAATAAATTTTAAGGATATTGTTCTTTCTAGCGTGGCAGAGTCTTTTATACCTCTTCATGTTGAAAATGTAAATATAATTTATACTATTTTGTCCCCTTTGCATATTCTTGGAAGTTCTTATGGGGAGTTTGGTGAAGTGCATATGAGTGTAAGTATTTTAGAAAGAAAACTCCATGTAACATTAATTCCATCTGAGTTGATGTTAAAAAAATATCAGTCTACACTGGGTAATTTTGTAAAAAATCAAAATGGAGAGTATGAATATGATAAAGTTTTCTAGCTCTTTAATGATGAATATTGTGACAAAACTTTTAGTTCTTTTAGTTATTGCAAAAAGTATATCTTTAGGACTATGGTGGTTTTTACCAAGTGATGGGGTTGAACTTCAAATGCAGAGTAACTATAAACCAAAATATCAAAGAGTTGATTTCGTAAGTATGGTGGAAAATCTTGAACAAGCAAAATCTATTGTTAAACAAGAATCTATTACTAGTACAACGAGCATTGAAAATATGATTTTAAAAGCATTGTATGGTGTCGCTTCAAAAGGGTTTGCAGTTGTTGCACTTAAATCATCACCAACAAAAACATCAATAGTATCTATTGGGGAGGAATTCTCTGGTTATATTTTAAAAACAATTTATAGTAATTGTGTTGTTTTTACTCAAGCGGGTAAAGATAGTACACTTTTTATGGACCCTAAAAACAAAGTTATAATGCGACAAACAAAGGAACCAGAATATCTACCAAGTAAAGTGGAAGATAAGAAAGTTGTATCTAAAACAGATATAAGTTTTTATACAAAAAATTTAAATCAGATATGGAAAGATATATCTATCAATGAAGTTAAAGTTGGTAATGAGATAAAAGGTTTTAAAGTTGATAGAATCAATAAAACTTCTAAAATGTATCAGCTTGGGTTACAAGTTGGAGATATGATTGTAGAAGTGAATAATGTAAGGTTAAAGTCCTATAAAGATGCATTAGATGTTTATAAGGATATAAATAAACTCTCTAGTGTACAAATTATAGTACTTAGAAATAACACAGAATTGGAGTTAGTATATGAAATTAATTAGATTGGTATTTTTGGTAAGTAGTTTAGTTTTTGTTTTATCTGCAAGAGAGCAGGTAAATGTTAATTTTTCAGACTTAGAAATTAATGATTTTATCAAACTGACATCAAAAATTACAAATAAAAATATTTTGATAAACAATAATATTACTGGAACTGTAAATTTTGTAAGTAGTACTCCTGTTTATGATGATGAATTGATTAGTATTTTGGTTTCTGTATTGGAGTCAAAAGGGTATACTCTTATTTCTAATGGTTCATTATACGAGATAGTTCGTTCAACTGAAGCAGCGCAGCAAAATGTTAGTGTTGTAACAAATGGTAAAAATGTTTCTGGCTCAATAATGGTCACTCAAGCTATAAAAATAGTAGGTGAAAATGTAGATATCATAGCTGCAAAAATTCGTTACCTTATCTCAAAAACTGCAAAGCTTATGACAATGAAGGAAAATAACACCCTTTTGCTTACAGATTATCCTAAAAATATTGAAACTATAAAGCAGGTTATTAAAGAGATAGATGTTAATAATAGTAAATTTATCGTAAAAATTATATATATGAAAAATACAGAAGCTAAAAAATTACAAGTGCGTTTACTTGATGTCGCTAAATCAATTTTTAATCCAAACATTGATTCTGAACAAGTAAAAATAATATTAGATGAGAATATTAATGGGATGATTATTGTCGGTAACAAAAAAAATGTTGAAAGAATAGAAGAACTTATCAGCAAACTTGATGTTGAGTCAAGTATAGACAATAGTGTTAAAATATTTTCTCTTAAAAATTCTGATGCAAAAGCTGTTCTTGCGAGTTTAACAGAAATTATTGCTAAGCAGATTTATTCAGATCCATCGCTTAAACCAAGTGTTTCCATGAGTGAAGATATTAATGCCATCATCGCAATTGGTGATCCATCTATTGTAAAAGGGATAGAGTTTATTATTAATGAGTTGGATAAAGAAAAATATCAGGTTTATGTTCAAGCAAGAATTATTAATATCTATAAAAAGAATGCAGAAGATTTAGGGATAAAATATGGTTTTGATGGTGCTGCAGTTTCTTCTAATGGCGGATTGTACTCTTTAGCAACAAATTTCGGCGGTGCTTCAATATCTACTGCAGCTAGTACACTTATAACCATGCCTGCTAATATAACGAGTGGTTTTGCGCTTGGTGCTGCAATAGACTTTTTAGAAAAAAATGATGCCTCCAAATCAATTTCAAATCCATCGATACTTTGTATTAATAATAAAGAATCTTCTATTTATGTAGGACAAACTATTTCTATCTCAAATGGTGCTACTGTAAATGCTATTTCTGGAACAACAAATAATTATCAAAGAAAAGATGTTGGTTTAACCCTCAAAATTAAGCCTCGTGTTTCATCAAATGATAAAGTAACACTTGAGGTTGAAACAACTCTAGAGAGTATCGATAGTTTGGGAAATCCTATAACTGGTGAGCAACCTGTAACATCCAAGCAAGAGGTAAAAACACAATCAATTTTAAGACATGGCGAAAGTGTTATTATCGGTGGACTTGTAAAAAATGTTGACAAAAATGGGATAAGTAAAATTCCTTTTCTCAGTGACATCCCTCTTCTTGGAAAGTATCTGTTTTCATCATCATCTCAAACTAATGAAGAAACAAATCTTGTTGTTGTTTTAACTCCTTATGTAATTGATAATAGTGAACAATTATCAAAACTTCAAGCAGATTTAGGATTACTTGCAAATTTGCAAAAAGAGTATGATAAAGAAATTTTTGACAAAATTGAGAAATCTAAAGGTTTTAAAAAAGATACTTACAATCACGAATCAAATACATCTCAAATAAATCGTAACATGCTAAAACAAAAAGATAATCCATTTTCTGGAGCTATGTAGATGTTAAATTTAGAACCACTTCATAATCTTCATCTTGAAGTATATGAACCAGAAGAATTAAATACAGATTTAAATGTAAAAAATTTCCTTCTTTTTAGTGAACTTGATGGAGAAATTTGTGCATTTATTTGTGATAGATATCTTGTTGATGCGAGTAATTATTATACAAAATTAGAAAAACAATATAAGCTTCATATGTTGGATGAAGATTCTTATGAGCGTCTTTATAACCGTTTTCTAGAACTCCGTACAGATAAAACTATGGAGACTATGCAAGAAGATTCTAGTGATGAAAATAGAGATGGAGATATCTCTCTTACAGATTTTTTACGCACTTCATCTGATATTTTAACAAGTGAAGAATCTGCTCCTATTATTAAATTTGTGAATGCACTTTTTTATCAAGCGATTAAGAAAAGGGCTTCAGATATTCATATAGAAGTACAAGAAAAACGGGGTGAAGTTCGATTCCGAATTGATGGCATGCTTATTAAAAATGCAGATTTAGAGAAAAAAGTTGTCAATCTTATTATTAGTCGTATAAAAGTTATATCAAATCTTGATATTTCAGAAAAAAGAATCCCTCAAGATGGAAGAACGCAGATAAAAATTGCAGGTGAGAGTTTGGATGTTCGGGTATCTGTTCTTCCAACTTTTTATGGTGAAAGAGTTGTTATGAGGCTTCTTATGCAAAGTTCACAAATTCCACAGATAACAGAACTAGGGTTTAATAATGAGCTTATAGGAGATGTTAAAAAGTTACTTCGTGCCTCTCATGGGATTATTCTTGTAACTGGTCCAACTGGAAGTGGCAAGACAACATCGTTACACTCATTTTTAAGAGAAGTTGAAGAGCCTGAAAAAAATCTTTTAACAGTTGAAGACCCTGTTGAGTATAAATCAGATAATATTTCTCAAATTCAGGTAAATGAAAAAGTGGGCTTAACTTTTGCAGCAGCACTTCGCTCGATTTTAAGACAAGACCCTGATGTTATCATGATAGGTGAAATCCGTGATGAAGAAACTGCAGCAATAGCAGTTCGTGCAGCACTAACAGGTCACTTGGTTTTTTCAACTTTGCATACAAATTCCGCATCGGCAACAATTTCACGACTTGCTGACATGGGGATTGAGCCATTTTTAATCTCATCTTCACTTTTAGGAATACTTGCTCAAAGACTTGTGCGTGTTTTATGTACACATTGCAAAGAGATTGATGTAATCGCCGAAGAGTTTGCTGTTGATTATAATATACAAGAGGGATCAGAAATTTATAAAGCATGTGGATGTAAGCAGTGCGGTTATAGTGGATATTCAGGTCGTCGCTCCATTGGTGAACTTTTAGTGATGAATGATAAAATAAGAGAGTTACTAAAAACAACAACAGATGAACACAGTATAAAGGTTGCACTTGAGGCAGATGGTTTAAAAACTATATCAAGACAACTTTCCTTGATGCTTGTTAATGGGGAAACATCTTTAGACGAAGCTATCCGTATCGGCTTAGGGCATGCGTAGAGGGTTTACTCTTATAGAGGTGATGGTGGCGGTTATGATTATAGCAGTTGTTATCATGGCACTTTTACAAATGTATGCAAATAATACTCACATCTTTTCAGTTTTTAAAGAAAAAATAAAAACAAATCAATATTCTTCATTACTTTTTTCAAATCAAAATTATGGGTTTGAAAATACTGACATACATCTCGATGATTTAATAACTGAATTCCAACTAGAAGATGACTTAAGGAGGAAACTCAAAGAGATGAAAGCTGAAATTTTGTATCAAATAGTTGAAGAAATCGACTTAAGTGAAAATAGTGAAACGAATCAAACGAATGAAATGGAAGACACACAAACGGTGACGCCAACGATGATTATTGAGTTAGGAAAAACAATTTTAAAACTTGATAACTCTTCAAATGCACTTCTAAGGATTAGAGTCCAATGAAAAAAGGATTTACCCTTATAGAGGTATTGATATCTGTAGTTATATTGTCTATTATGATGCTTTTTTTATATAAAAGTTATGCATCACTAAATTATTCAAATAAATTTTATAAGGCTGAAGTTCAACTTATAAAAGAGGAACAACTTCTTAAAAAAGTGATTTTTTTAGATTTTTCTTTAGCTTTGATAAGTTCTACTACTATTATGAATCAAGATAAAAATTCAGATATAGTAATGTTACAAAGCACAAATTCTTTACATAGAATGTACAATCCATATATCACTTATATCATAAATAAATCGAAACTTTATAGACTCGAATCATTAAAAAAACTAACTTTTCCATTTGATGCTGAGAGTGATTTTATTGTTGATTTTCTTGGTGAAGTTGAAAAAATGAGAGTTTATACAAATGATCAAAATAGCTCAAATACAACAGCTGGAGCTTCTATGGTGGAACTATTTTTAGTAAATATCAATTTTAAGAAAAAAGATAAAGAGATATTACTAAAAATCAAAGCGTTAGAAAGTTGAGGCGATTTTACAAATTTTAGTTTTAAAAATCAGTCTAAATAGTGTATAATCAAAAATTATTTATATTTAAGGAATTTTCTTGAACCTGTTAAACCTTTTTACTAAATCAGATACAAGGCAACAAGCAACAAAAAGTGAAGCGCCGGCTCATTGGATTAAATGCCCCTCATGCCAAGCTTTGATGTACTACAAAGAAGTAGAAAATCAAAAATATGTATGTCCAAAATGTAGTTACCATCTTCGTATAGGTGTAAAAGAAAGATTAGAACTTTTAGTGGATGAGGGTACTTTTGTAGAATTTGATGAAAATTTGAAGCCTATTGACCCACTCAATTTCGTCGATAAAAAATCATATACAAAGAGAATAGAAGAAGGTACTCAAAAAACTGGTCGTAGTTCCTCTGTTGTAAGCGGTGAGTGTAAAATTCATGGTGTGAGTACGCAACTTGTGGTATTTGACTTTACTTTTATGGGTGGTTCTTTAGGTTCTGTTGAGGGTGAAAAAATTGTTCGTGCTATTAATCGTGCCATTGCTAAAAGAGAAGGGATAATAATTATAAGTGCTAGTGGTGGTGCTAGAATGCAAGAAAGTACCTATTCTCTTATGCAAATGAGTAAAACTTCTGCGGCATTAGCAAAACTAGCAAAACATAATCTTCCTTATATCTCTGTTTTAACAGACCCAACTATGGGTGGAGTAAGTGCGTCTTTTGCAACTTTAGGTGACATTATTATAGCTGAGCCTGGAGCACTTATTGGTTTTGCTGGACAAAGAGTTATTAAGCAAACAATAGGTTCTGATTTGCCAAACGGATTTCAGCGAGCAGAATTTTTATTAGAAAAAGGTTCTATTGATATGATTGTTAATAGAAATGAACTTAAAAAGACACTTGCAGATATTTTAACATTATTGGTAAGTTAAATTATAACATGCGTCTTTATGCACTTTGTGATCAAAAACTTTTAGATACTAATAATGTTACATTAAGAGAATTTATTAATATTGCAAAACAAAATTCTGCGGAAATAATTCAGTATAGGAACAAAGAGGCAGATATCGCTTTTATTAAACATCAACTGATTCAAATACGAAAACAGTTTGATGGTTTTTTAATTGTAAATGATGCTTATGAATTGATTGAATTTTGTGATGGTGTTCATATTGGTCAAGGAGATTTAAGAAAAATTGATAGTGATGCTTTTAAAGCGATGAAAGTGCTCAGAAGTGTTGTAAGTAAAGATAAAATTATTGGTTTATCTACTCATAACGAACTAGAAGTTATTCAAGCGAATGAGTTTGATTTGAATTATATAGGCTTAGGTGCTTTTAGGAGTACAGCTACAAAACAAGATACCGTATCTGTTTTAGGAGATAGTTTAGATTCTATAGCTGCAAAGTCTAGACATTTTGTTGCAGCTATTGGTGGTGTAAAAAAACATGACAATTTTAAGCATGTTACTTATCATGTTATAGGTAGTGGGCTTTTATCATGAATATTGATATTATATCAATCGCAAAAAAGGAGAAAACTCTTTATGACCCTTTATATAAAGATTTGATTAAAATGATTTCTCGTTTTGCAAAAGTAGATGAAAATGAACTTTTTCCAAAAGATGTAGCAAAAGCACATATAGTATCCCCAGAAGCTTCACAACTCTCATATACAAGAGCTTTGGAACCATATCTTGGGGGTGGGTTTTGCATAAGTTTGGACCCAAATGGTAAATTGATAGATAGTTTTGAATTTAGTAAGCTATTAAATGATAAGATGTCGGTAAAATTTTTCATAGGTGGAGCTTATGGTTTTGAAAAAAGTTTTTTAAGAAAAAGTGATATTGTTATAAGTTTAGGAAATTTAACGATGAGTCATAAAATAGCAAAAGTTGTTTTGTTAGAGCAGATTTATAGAGCCTTTTCTATATTAAGTAATCACCCATATCATAAATAAAAAAGAGGATAGTCAGTGCAAGAGAGTGAATTTAAATATTTTAAAGATATTTTAGAGAGCCGTAAAAAGCAGATACTCAAAAATATTAGTGGTGTGAATAATGAGCTAGATGAGCTTAGTACGCTAGAATTGAATGATGAAGGTGATTACGCTTCTGCAAATAATAATTCTATGATTGAAAGTGCTATAGTGCAACAACAAGAAAAAGAGTTACAAGAGATTGGTGTTACCTTAGCAAAAATCGCAAATCGTACTTATGGAATATGTGAGATGTGTGAAGATCTTATAGGTTTTCAGCGTTTAAAAGTAAAACCGCATGCTATTTATTGTATAGACTGTAGAGAAATTGTAGAAAAATCTAAATAACTTAAAGGAAAACAAAATGCATATTAAAAGATACACTGTAGCTTCATTGATATTTATTATTTTAGTAGGGTGGTATATTTTTGCCTATATTACACAAGAAACTGTTGGTTTGAATTTTTTTGGTATTCAACTTCCATCTTTATCTATTGCTATGTGGGTAAGTGCTCCTCTTGTAATTTTATATTTGTTAAGTGTGACACATATGTCATTGTATTCTATGTTAGGAAACTTGAAACTTCGTAAATATGAAAAAGATTATGAAAAATTCATAGATTCTATGATTGATGCTTTTCTTGGTAAAAAAGAAAGAAATCACTCTTTCAAAACTGAAAGATATTCATTTTTAGGTTCACTCTTAGATAACACTGTGATTTTTCCTACACAGGCCTTAAAAGGTGATACAACTAATGAAAAAATGAATGCTATTATTAATCTTATTCATGACATTAAAAATGGAGAGGTTGTAGATTTAAAGAAATATTCTTTGCCTTTAGATAATGAGCTTGTAATTCAAAATGAAAGAAATAGATATAAAAAAGGTGATATTAATGCTGAGGAGATATTAAATCACTCTGGTAAATATACGCCTGCATTGTGTGAAGAGGTTTATGGTGAATATGTTAAAATAACTTCATTAAACATGATAGAAAAGCATAAAGTATTTTTAACAAAAAAGTCACTTTTTGATATGCTTGATAGAGTAAATCGTAAAGAAAATGGTCTTGAAGTTATAAATGATATTTTAATAAGTTTATTTCATACTTTAGAATTAGATAAAAAAGATTTCTTGCAAATTGCATTTATTCTATCTAAACACATGGTGCCAGAACAAAGAATTAAACTTTTTGAAACACTTAGTGAAAGTAATGAAAAAGCGATGGATGCATATCTGTTTACTTTATTTGATTTAGAGATGGTGTCACAAGGAGATGAGATTTTAGACAACTCATTAGCAGATGAATTTTTAAATTTCAAAGCATACAGAGCACTTAAAGAGTGTAATAAAAATTTTAATATTGAATTATTTGTTTAATAAAATATATATTCAAGAGGAGGTCTCCTTATGCTAAAAAACCTCTCTTTTGAAAAACCAATTTATGTATTGGCTCCACTTGCTGGGTATACAGACCTTCCATTTAGAAGTGTTGTAAAAAAGTTTGGTGCAGATTTGACTGTAAGTGAGATGCTTAGTTCAAATGCCCTTACACATGGCTCTGAAAAAACTCTTCATATGCTACAAAAAAGTCCTAACGAAGACCCATATTCTGTTCAAATTGCTGGAGCGGAAGTAGATGTTATAAAGCAAGCTGTTGAAATTTTAAATGATTATGATGGTATTGATATAATAGATTTAAATTGTGGTTGTCCTGTTCCAAAAATTGTAGGTCATGGAAGTGGAAGCTCCTTGCTTTTAAATCTTCCTCTCATGGGACAAATTATCAGAACGATAAAAGATACATCTAATAAAAGTTTGACAAGCGTTAAGATTAGATTAGGGTTTGAAGAAAAAAATCATATTGATATAGCAAAAATGGTTGAAGACAGTGGAGCTGATTTTATTGCAGTTCATGGAAGAACTCGTGCTGGAAAATTTAAATCTATAGTTGATTATAATGCAATTAAAGAGATTAAAGAAGCTGTGTCTATTCCTGTAATTGCTAATGGAGATATTGATTCTTTTGGTAAAGCAACATGGGTATTGGAGCATACTGGTGCAAATGGCGTGATGATAGGTCGTGGTGCTATTGGTGCTCCTTGGATTTTTCATCAACTTCGCTCTGGAGAATTTGATATTAGTAATGCTTTAAAGCATGAAATAATCATGGAACATTTTGACAAAATGATAGATTTTTATGGTTCTCATGGTGTTTCAATGTTTAGAAAACATGTACACACCTATTCTAAGGGTTATCGAGGTGCATCTACACTCAGAAATGAAGTGAATCGTGTAGAAGATGTCTTAGAGGCGAGAGCAATTATAGACTATTTTTTTAAAACTAGTGAGTTAGTTTAAATGTTGGAAATAAGTAACTCTATCAAAACTTTAGATGATAGTGATATTTCTGACAACCTTTTTCACTATGACTATAATTCAAAGTATCTTTTATCTTTAACAAAAAAAGGGATTCAAGAGGATGATACTGCTTATCTTAGTTCGTATCGTTCTTTTGAAGGGGAAGTTTTTGAAAATTTTATTTATGAAAAGCTTTTAATTTATGCAGTGCAAAGTGATGAAATAGATAAATTTGTTTTAAAAGGTTTTCATCAAGCAAAACAAAAAGCATATGCGAATACTTTATCTATTAGTGAAAAACAACAAATCGTTTATAGAACAAAAAGTAAAGAAATTAGTGAATTTGATGCAATGTTTTTTATAAAAAATGAGCTTTATTTTGTTGAGATGACATTAGTGAAATCAGTTTTAAAATTACGAAAAAGGCTCAGAAAGAAAAAAGCTCTTCTCGAAATAATCTTTCCAAATTATGAGATAAAAGCCCTTATTATCTTAAATGACGGAGCAACTGGTACAAAACAGTTTCCTGATTATTGCAAAGTATGGTTTACGAATGAGTTTTCTGCAAAAGATGTTCTCGCCTATGTGAAAAATACAGATAGTAAAATACTTAAACCAAAAGCAATTGTTAATTCTAAAAAAATGATAGAAGCACATAAATTAAGACTTCATCCATTTCGATATTATAATACTATGTCATGGATAACCAAAACATTAAGAGCAAATAAAAAACATATTTTGGATATTGGGTTTTTGATACATCCTAAAATTCAAAGGTATCATGATTTATATAATAAGTTTTATATAGGATTTTTAAATATTGAAGATGCTAAAAAAGTTTTAGGTTTAGATTATGATTTTAGTGCTGAACAACGGGTTGTTGTAGCAATTGAAAAAAAACATACTGATGAAATTATTTTGACATATTATATTCAAACAACTCGTAAGATGTTATATTTGTACTATTATGATGATAATGGGGTTCTTTCACAAGAGAAAAAAGACCCTTTTGGTATTACGGTGACTGAAGTGTATCACTCGAATAAAATTATGGATAGTAGTTATGAACTTACCATTGCTAATCTTAATACTATCAAAAAACTTCTCAAAAATCATTTTGAGAGTTCCTTGCAGAGTTAAAATTTTTAATTTTAAGATTCATACAGCATAGAAGCGGCACGCTCTTTATATGTTTGTAGTGATTCTTTTGTTGAAGATTTATTTGTATTTTCTAATTTCATAAAATTATCAAGTTCTAGATGACGGTTTTGAAGTATCGTTTCAAAATCTTCTTGTGTCATTGGTTTATTATCCGTAAATTTATCTAATAATATGTTGTTTTTTCCCATCAGTATTAAATAGCTTTGGTTTCCAAAATCAAGCATGACGACACCGCTTTCCTCATTTAAATTTTTTTGAAATCTGATAGAGACATTTTGATTAAGTTTTGATGCTGCAATTGGTGTTGGAGCATTTATGTAATTGCCTTTAAATGGCCAAGCCCATTTTTGCCCTTTGTTTTGTGACACTTTACTATTGATGAAAAATAGTACTAAAATGCCAAGGATAAGAATTGTAACGACTATATAATAGCTTTGTTGCATTACATCATCTTTTTTTGTAGGAAGTGTTGCTAATGGGTTTATTTCTTCTGTTTTAGTGTCTGTGGTTGTTTGTGCTATTTTTTCTTTCGTAAATCGTAAGCGTAAACCATATCCATCAGATGTTTTAGAAGCTTGTAGTTTTGTTGAAGATGGGACTGAGGCAACTATTGTTGTGTAATCTGTCATAGGAACTATGCGAAGTGAGCTTAAAAGTGGAGATGTAAGTTTTTTTATCTTTTCTGATTCAAATGAAGTATCTTCAAGCTTTATAACGATTTGTGATGTATCAACATTTTGTTTAATAACTCCAGCATAAGGTGCATCAAATGTAATCATGACATCAACTCTATCTGTTCTTTCATAAATATTATAGCTTAAAATTTTTGAAGCTTGAAGCGATAATGTTAGCATTAAAATAAGTAAAAATTTAATCATAACCTCTCTTTTGATAAGTGATATAAAACGGCACTAGAATCTAAAATTTCGTTAATACGAATTGCAAGATTCTTTTCATAGACCATCACTTCCCCTTTTCCTAAAATACGACCATTTACATAAGATTCAACACTTTCACCCGCTGGTTTTTTAAGGTCAATAATAGACCCTTTTGTAAATTTTAATATTTCAGCTATTGTAAGTTCTGTCTCACCTAAATCAGCGATAAACTCAACTTCCATATCCAACAAACCTGAATAATCCATCCATGCTAATTCAGTTTCTATGTCAAATGGAACTTCTTTTTCACCAAAATGATATTTAGTTTTCTTAGCCATTTAATTCCTTGATAGCGATAATCATATCACCATCTTTTATTGTAAGAGATTTTGTTTCATCATAGTTTATATCAAATACACCTGATTTAAGAAACTTAGGTGTGCTAATTGTAAAAGAGTTTATGTCACGCTCTTGCGCAATTACTTTTGCACTTCCTGCAATCAAGTTAAGTGTTTCTAACAACATGTCAACTAATGTTTCTTCGGTGCTTTCATCTTCTTCTAAAAAAAGATTTGCCAATCTTTGAATAAAACTTTTTTCTAAAGCAAGATAAATCCGATGCTTTTGAGCTATTTTTATTTCTATATCCATATAAGCAATAAGTGTTCTCTTTTTGCTTATAACATTATTTATTGTATACTTCTCATGCATTTGATGAATACAAAAGTTTTCAGAAGCTTCAAGAATAGTATTTAACATTGAGTAGACTCCCCTCTTTATATTTTATTATACTTAATTGATTCTCAAACTATAATTAAAGGGTTGTAAAAATAGAATTATTTAACAGTTATTTCCACTCTTCGATTAAATTCATTTTTTACACCATCTTCTGTTGGAATGATAGGTTGCTCTTCTCCATAATAGTCCAATACAATCAGTTGCTCATCTATCTCATTATCCGTGAGAAATTGCGCCACTTGATTTGCCCGTTTCATAGAAAGTGTATCATTGTAAATATTCTTTCCTCCTCTATCAGTATGTCCAATAATATTTATTCTAAAAGTAGGGTGTGATTTTATATCATTGAGAATTTCAGCTAATGTATCGTTAGAATCTTTTGTAATATCTATTGAATCATATTGATAATAAAGAGTATAACTATTTGGTTTTTTTGGCATATTATCTAAGAGTTCTCTATATTTTGCTCTAATAATATCTTCTGAGAAAATTTGCTTATCATCAAGATTTTTTGTTTCTACTCCTTGCCATGCTTGGTCTAACATAGTTTCTTGACCATCATCTGCAACTAGAAGTTTTCCAACTTTTCCATCCTCTTGCGGTAAAAGTATCGCATGGACTTGAGCGGGAGGCATTGGCTTCAATGGCTCAAGAGGTGTAATTTCAATGGCAATAGGTTCTAAAGTTTTATTTTGCTCTAAACTATTTATTATATTTTCTGGTTGCACACTACATCCACTAACAAATATAAGGGTTACAAAAGTATTGAATAGAATGAATTGTCTTATCATAGATTTATTCGCTTTCAACAATAAAGTGTGTTCCACGGATACCCATGGTCGCAGTTTTTGTTTTGAGTTTAAATGTTTCTGGATTTACTTTGGAGATAAGTCCTGTAACGCATTCTAGACTTCCTTTTGATAAATTAGTGGTAAAACGCTCTTTCTTTTCACCTAAATTAAATTCGTACTCTTCAATTGTAAATTCACTTTTTTGACCAATAGACATTCTTGTATTATCTTTAAAAATGAGTCCTACTAAGCTATGTGCTTCAGTTCTAATGGTATCTTTTTCAAATATTTGAGTTCCAATTTCTATTGGGATTTCTTTACCTTCTCTTAATAGGTGTGCTTGACCTTTATATGTTTTGACTATAGCAGCCTCATCAGCGAAGATGAATGAAGAGATACTAACGAAGATGAGGAGAGTAAAAAATTTCACATTCATCCCTTTTTTAATGAAATTGTATCTTATTAAAAAAAAAAGGGAAATTAAATTTGAAGTACCGCTTAAAAGCGGTAGTCCGTAAGAATACGCATGTAATTTGCGCGTTGGTAGGCAGCTGGATTTGAAGTATGATGTAAAGAGATACTCCCTTTCATCTGCTCAATTGAGATATACTCTTTTTCTTCCATCCATGCTACAAGATTTTGTAAAACGGTTTGTATATGACTTTCCCCATTTTGTAAAATTGCACTCACCATTTGTACTGCATCTGCACCACTCATGATGGCTTTGAGTATATCTTCATGCGTTGAAACTCCTGTAGAAGCACACAAAGAGGTATTGAGTTTTTTGTATAAAATAGCACTCCAGCGAAGTGTCTCGCTTAAATCTTTTGAGCTACTTTTATTGATAATTTGGATTGAATTAAGATTTTCAAGGTTGATATCTACATGAACGGGTCTATCAAATAAAACTAAACCATTTGCTCCTGCATCAACAAGCTTTTTTGCCATTTGTGCAGGTGCAGAAAAATAGGCATTCATTTTTACACCAACTGGAATAGAAACATTTGCTTTGACTGCTTTGAGTGCATCAACATAGAGTGCTTCTATATCTCGTGCATCAGTATCTATATCTGTTGGAATATAAGTGATATTAAGCTCAATTGCATCAACTCCAGCTGATTCAAGTTTTTTTGCATAATTTATCCAGCCACCAGTTGAAACACCATTGAGCGAAGCGATAATTGGAATAGAGATATTTGCTTTGAGATTTTTTATCTCTTCTAAATAACTCTCCGATTCAATATTACTTAAACTCACTTCTGGAAAATAGCCAATTGCTTCAGCATAACTTTCACTTCCTTTAAAAAGAAAGTGGTCAAGCTCTTTTGTTTCATGATTAATTTGTTCTTCAAAAATAGAGTGTAAAACAACAGCACTCGCACCATTTGCTTCAAGTTTTTTAATTGATTCAAAAGAAGCTGTAAGTGGTGAAGCTCCAACAATGATTGGGTTTTTGAGCTTTAAGCCCATGTATGTCGTTGTTAAATCCATTAGTTTACTCCCTCTTGTATTGCTGAAATTTCTTCTATATTTTTATACCGTTTATATTGACTTTGTGCATGTTCTCTTGCAGTTTGCAAATATTCTTTTGCATTGTTTGCATTTAATTTTTCTACCATTTTAAAACGAGTTTCTTGGTACATGAAATTTTTGACATCAATTTGTGGACCTTTATAATCAAGTTTCATAGGATTTTTTCCCTCTTTTTTGAGGTCTGGATTGTAGCGAAACATTGGCCATAAACCAGAATCAACTGCTAACTTTTGATGGTCCATTCCATAACGCAAATCATATCCATGTGCTACACAATGGGAATAAGCGATAATGATTGAAGGTCCATCATATTGTTCTGCTTCTACAAATGCTTTGACGGTTTGTGCATCGTTTGCTCCCATAGCAATTTTTGCAACATACACATTCCCATAAGCAATAGCCATCATCGCTAAATCTTTAGGCATTTGAGGTTTTCCTCCAGCTGCAAATTTGGCAACCGCTCCTGTCATAGTAGCTTTACTCTGTTGTCCACCTGTATTTGAATATACTTGTGTATCCATAACTAAAATATTCACATTTTTGCCACTTGCGAGTACATGGTCGAGTCCACCATAACCAATATCATACGCCCAACCATCGCCTCCCATCATCCAAACAGATTTTTTAACTAAATAATCACTTAAATTTAAAAGTCTTTGTGCATTTGTGCTTTGGATATTGTTGAGAACTTTTTTTAGCTCTTCTACACGCAACCGTTGTTCAAAAATCTCTGGTTCATTTTTTTGATGAGAATTAAGAATATTTCCAGCGAGTTCAACTCCAATCTCTTCTTGCATGTCAGTTAAAATTTCTCTAGCATTTTGTGTATGTTTATCAATTGCAAGACGAAATCCTAGCCCAAATTCTGCGTTATCTTCAAATAATGAATTTGACCATGCAGGACCTTTGCCTTCATTATTTTTTCTCCATGGAGTTGTTGGTAAATTGCCACCGTAAATAGAAGAACATCCCGTTGCATTAGCAATCACCATTCTATCTCCAAAAAGTTGTGAAGCGAGTTTGACATAAGGGGTTTCTCCACAACCAGGACATGCACCACTAAATTCAAACATAGGTTCTAAAAATTGGGATTCTTTCATCTTTTCATGGTCGAGTTTATTTCTATCATACGCTGGAAGTTTTGTAAAATAATCCCAATTAATAACACCATCTTCATGCACTTTCTCTTGAGACACCATGTTAATTGCTTTGAGGTTGGTTTGTGATTTGTTTTTAGCAGGACACACTTCAACACATAAAGAGCAACCTGTACAATCTTCAACGGCTACTTGAATAGTAAAACGCTCTTGTGGCTCAAATGTTTTTCCTTTTGCTTTGACATAACTAAAAACACTTGGTGCATCTGCCAAAATCTCTTCATCAACCACTTTTGAGCGAATCGCTGCATGGGGGCAAACTATGACACATTTATTGCATTGAATACATGTATTTGCATCCCACACTGGAACTTCAAGTGCGGTATTTCTTTTTTGGTATTGGGTTGTGCCAGTTGGCCATGTTCCATCATCTGGCATACCTGAAACAGGAATATCATCCCCTTCTCCAGCGATGATTTTTGCGGTAATCTCTTCTACAAATTTATCAAAATCACCTTTAACAAGTGGGCTCATGCTAATGTTGCCCTCAGCAGTTTTAGGGATACTCACTTCAAAAAGATTTGCTAAAGTAGTATCAACAGCTTTATTGTTCATATCAACAATTTGTTGCCCTTTTTTACCATAGCTTTTTTGGATACTTCCTTTAATTTTTGCTATCGCTTCATCTTTTTCTAAAATTCCAGAAATTGCAAAGAAACAAGTTTGCATAACAGTATTTATTCTGCGTCCCATGCCACTATTTTTGGCAACATGAGCTGCATCTATCACAAAGAAACGGATTTGTTTTTCGATAATCTCTTCTTGCACTTTTCGTGGAAGTTTAGAAAATACTATATCTTTTGAAAATTGGGAGTTTAAGAGAAAAATGGCATTGGTATCTGCATATTTTAAAATATCAAATTTTTCAAGAAAAACATTTTGATGGCATGCAACAAAGTTTGCTTTTTCGATTAAGTAACTTGATTGAATCTCTTTTGGACCAAATCGTAGGTGTGAAGTTGTCATAGACCCTGATTTATTAGAATCATAAACAAAATACCCCTGCGCAAAATTATCTGTTTCTTCTCCAATAATTTTGATAGAGTTTTTATTTGCTCCAACTGTTCCATCACTTCCTAAGCCAAAAAATACACCTTTAAATGTTTTTGTATCGCTCAGTGTGAAAGATTTATCCCATTCTAATGAGGTGAAGCTAAGGTCATCATGAATACCGATAGTAAAGTGGTTTTTAGGAATCGGTTTTAAAAGTTCATCAAAAACAGCTTTTATCATCGATGGCGTAAACTCTTTGGACGAAAGACCATAGCGTCCACCAATAATTTTTGGCATATCAAAGCCGAGTTTATCATATTCTCGAAGTTCATTTAAAGCGTTTACAATATCCAAATAAAGTGGCTCACCCGCACCTACCTCTTTTGTACGGTCAAGCACTGCTATAGATTTTGTAGTTTTTGGGAGTGCTTCTATTAGGTGTTGGGTAGAAAAAGGGCGGTAAAGTCGTACTTTTATCATTCCCACTTTTTCTCCTTGAGCGGTGAAATAATCAACACTCTCATGGACGCTCTGTGCACTTGAACCCATAACTATAATAATACGCTCGGCATCAGGCACACCCACATAATCAAAAAGCTTATAAGCTCGTCCAGTTAAAGAGGCAAATTTATCCATTGTATCTTGAAGGATTTGTGGGAGAGCTGAGTAATAATTATTGACACTTTCACGCCCTTGAAAATAGACATCAGGGTTTTGAGAAGTACCACGAATAACAGGTCTATCAGAAGATAAAGCACGATTACGGTGTGCAAAAACCAACTCCTCATCTATCATCTCTTTCATAACAGTTTCATCAATAAGTTCTATTTTACTGACCTCATGAGAAGTCCTAAAACCATCAAAAAAATGTAAAAATGGGATACGAGAAGCAAGTGAAGCAGTTTGAGCGATAAGCGCTGCGTCATGAGCTTCTTGCACGGAATTGGAAGAATAGAGTGCAAATCCAGTTTGACGAACAGACATAACATCGCTATGGTCGCCAAAGATTGAGAGTGCTTGAGCAGCGAGTGAACGAGCAGCTACATGAAAAACAGTAGGAGTGAGTTCCCCTGCAATTTTATACATGTTTGGAATCATGAGTAAAAGACCTTGCGATGAGGTAAAAGTTGTAGTGAGCGCTCCTGTTTGGAGTGCTCCATGAACAGCGCCACTTGCTCCACCTTCACTTTGCATCTCCATAATATCAGGCACAGTGCCAAAAATATTTTTTTCACCTTTGGTTGTATAAACATCGCTTAACTCTGCCATGGGTGAAGATGGAGTGATAGGATAAATGGCTATAACCTCATTTGTTTTATGGGCAATGCGTGCAACAGCTTCATTGCCATCAATCGTGACATATAATTTCTTCATAGTTTCTCCATTCCTTTAGTAGTATAATAACTCCTAGCAATTGTAACATATTGCTAAAAAACAAATGTAACAGTTTGATAACAAATAAATGAAGTAGAATAAATGTGAATTAATTTTAATTGTAATACAATACTTGTACCAAAATTGGAGGAGAAAGATATGTCATTAAAAGTAGCTATAAACGGAACTGGTAGAATAGGTGTTATTGTAACAAAGATAGTTAGTGCAAGAGAAGATATGGAGTTAGTTGCATTAAATACAACTTCAAAGCCTGATATGCTTGAATATTTACTTAAATATGATTCAGTACACAAAGGAATCAGTGCAAAAGTAATTGATGCAGATACAATTCAAATCAATGGCAAAAATGTTAAGATGTTTAGTCAAAGAGACCCAAAAAATATTGATTTTGGTGGTGCTGGAGCAGAAGTTGTTATTGAATGTACTGGTGCGTTTTTGACAACAGCAGATTGTGAAGCATATTTGCAAAATGGTGTAAAAAAAGTAGTAATGTCTGCACCTGCAAAGGACAATACACCTACTTATGTTTTAAATGTAAATACAGATTCTTATAAAGGTGAGAGTATCATTTCAAATGCAAGTTGTACAACAAACTGTTTAGCACCACTTTGTAAAGTGTTAGATGATGCATTTGGAATTGAAAACGGTCTTATGACAACAATTCACTCTTATACAAATGACCAAAATATTTTAGATGTAAAACATAAATCTGATTTTAGAAGAGCAAGAGCAGCTGCTGTAAACATGATTCCAACAACAACAGGTGCTGCAAAAGCGATAAGTTTAGTTATGCCTCAACTCAAAGGTAAATTAAATGGTTATGCAATGCGTGTTCCTACTCCAGATGTATCTGTAGTGGATTTGACTGTAAACTTGAAAAAAGATGTAACGAAAGAGCAAATTACTGCTGCTATGGTCGAAGCTTCTGAGGGAATATTCAAAGGTTTACTTGAAGTGGATTTTGACCAAAGAGTTTCAAGTGACTTTATTGGAAGTACATATAGTTCAACTTTTGTACCTGACATGACAAGTGTTGTTGAGGGAAAAACTGTAAAAGTTTTAGCATGGTATGACAACGAATGGGGATATAGTTCAAGACTTGTTGACATGGTGAAATTTGTAGGAACAAAATAATGATATCTTTTCATACTCATTCTGTAGAGGAACAAACTCCTGAAGCAAAAAATAGAATGCAACATGCTTTTGAAATTTTAAAAGATGAGATGAATAGTGATAAGGTTGGTTATTATAAATTGCCAACCCTTTCACTTGAACACACAGAGCGATTAAAAAGCATAGATACAAGCTCTTTTGAACAGATAGTAATTATAGGAATAGGTGGCTCAACTTTAGGTACTAAAGCTATCAATTCTCTTCTTGGATTAAAGACACAAAATGTAAAAGAGATGATTTTTTTTGAAAACTCTGACCCTTTGAGTATCTCAAATAATCTTGCAAAAATCAACAAAGAAAAAGCATGTTTTTTTATTATCTCAAAATCTGGCGGAACGATTGAGACGACTTCTATTTTTAAAACTATCATACACCATTTCAAATTAGACCTTGATGGTGCAGATAATCATCGTGTATTTGCCATTACAGACCATGGTTCTCCACTTTCTAGATTTGCAAAACATCACAAATTAGCAGAGTTTAATATTCCAGATAATGTTGGTGGTAGATTTTCAGTTTTAAGTGCAGTTGGTGTCGTGCCACTTGCAATAGCTGGATATGACATGAACAGTGTTTTAGATGGTGCGCAAGAGTTCATCAATAGTTTTTTCCAAGAGGATGAAAATCATCTTTTACAAAAAGCAAATTTATTGTTTGAGCATCGTCAAACACAATCTATCAATGTTCTTTTTTCTTATGCTGATAGTTTAGATAATTTCACAAAATGGTTCGTGCAACTTTGGGGTGAATCTTTAGGAAAAATAGATGTAGAAGGGGAGCGAGTAGGGCTTACTCCAATAGGTTTAATTGGTTCAGTAGACCAACACTCTTTTTTACAACTTATTATTGAAGGTCCAAAAGATAAAACAGTTACTTTTATTAAAATTGATGATTTTGAAAATGAGCTGACTATTCCAGATATTTCATTGTATGCAATTGAGGGTACAAATTTTATTAATAATAAAAGTTTTAATACTCTTATAAATGCTCAAAGTGATGCGACTATGCAAAGTCTTATTGCATCTGATGTAAGCGTAGATTCTATTAGCTTAGATAAAATATCTGCAAAAAATATGGGTGCTTTGATAGCTTATTTTGAGCTACTTACCTCTTTGGTAGGTGCTATGTTAAAAGTAAATACTTATAACCAACCCGGTGTTGAACTCGGTAAACAAATTTTATATAAAAATTTAGAAAATAATTAAGGGTAATTATGAAACTTCATTCTTATGATGTCAATAAAAAATATAGTACAAGCGTAGCTTACTTTTCGATGGAATTTGCGGTTGACCAAGCGCTTAAAATATATTCAGGTGGCTTAGGGTTTTTAGCGGGTTCTCACATGAGAAGTGCTTACGATTTGAAGCAAAATATTGTAGGAATAGGGCTTTTGTGGAGTTTTGGGTATTATGACCAAGAGCGCAATGAAGACCGTACACTTCAGCCACGATACACAAGAAAATTTTATTATTTTCTAGAAGAATTACCTGTAAAAGTAACTGTAAGAGTGGATACGAAAGATGTTGTCATAAAAGCTTTTTTACTTCGTCCTGAAGTATTTGGGACAGCTCCTATGATTTTACTCTCAACTGATATAGACGAAAATGATTATCTCTCAAGAACAATTACTCATAAACTTTATGATGGAAATCAAAAAACTCGTGTAGCTCAAGAGATAGTTTTAGGGATTGGTGGTGTGAAAATACTCGAAGCTCTCAATCAAAAGATAGAAATTTATCACATGAATGAAGGGCATGCTTTACCTCTTGTTTATCAACTTTATAACCATTTTCAAGATGTTGAGGAGTTAAGAAAGCATGTTGTTTTTACAACACATACTCCAGAATCGGCAGGAAATGAAACTTATAATATCCATTTTTTACATGAAATGGGTTTTTTTAATGGACTTGATTTAGGAACTGTAAGAACAATTAGCGGATATGAAACAGATGATAATTTTAGTTTGACAGTTGGTGCATTGCGTCATGCTAAAAGAGCAAATGCTGTATCAAAAATTCATGAAAAAGTATCTAATGAGATGTGGCACCATGTTATAAATAGATGTGAAATTATCTCTATTACAAATGCACAAAATAAAAAATATTGGACAGATAAAACGCTTATTCGCGCTTTAGATGAACATGAAGATTATGAGCTTTTAGCTCGAAAAAAACACCTTAAAAAAATACTTTTTGATGAGGTAGCAGACCAAACAGGAAAGATGTTTGACCCTGAAGTTTTAACAATTGTTTGGGCAAGAAGATTTGCAGAATATAAACGCCCAGGACTTTTGAAATATGATTTTGAGAGATTTATTGCTTTGATTGAAAATAAAGAGATGCCAGTACAAATTATTTGGGCTGGAAAACCATACCCTACGGATTTTGGTGCGATAGATATTTTTAATGAGCTTATCCATATTAGTCGTGGTCATGCAAATATCGCAGTGCTTGTTGGCTATGAATTAGCACTCTCAAAGCTTTTAAAACAAGGGAGTGATATTTGGCTCAATACTCCACGAATTACAAGAGAAGCAAGTGGTACAAGTGGCATGTCTGCTAGTATGAATGGTTCTGTGCATTTTTCAATAGATGATGGTTGGCATCCAGAGTTTGCAAAAGATGGAAAAAACGCTTTTACAATCCCTGCACTTGACCATAAACTCTCCATTGCTGACCAAGATAAAATAGATAATAAAAATATGATGAATATTTTAGAAAATACAATTCTTCCAACATACTATCATGAGCCAACAAAATGGGTAAAAATAATGAAAAATGCGCTCTCTGATATAGAGCATGATTTTGATTCATCAAGAATGGTTGACCAGTATTATGAATTGATGTTTAATTATAAAGGAGCAAAAAATGACATCTAATATTAGTTTTATGAATGGTGTAAAAAGTCTTCGAGATATTGATGTAGAGGGTAAAAAAGTTTTAATTCGGGTAGATTTTAATGTCCCAGTGGATTCGAATAATAATATCTCTGATGACCGCCGTATCCGCTCTGCACTTCCAACAATCAACTATTGTATAGACCATAATGCATGTTCTATTACTTTAGTTTCCCATTTTGGTGACCCAAAAGGTGGTTATGAAGAAAAATATTCTCTCAAAGGTGTTCGTAAACGGCTTGAGAGACTTTTGAATAAAAAAGTTGAATTTGTAGAAGACCTTGATGCTTCAAAAGATGAGATTGCTGCATGTTCACTTGAGAGAGTGTTCTTGCTTGAAAATATCCGCTTTTACAAGGGTGAGAAAAAAAATGACGAGGAGCTTTCAAAAAAACTCGCTTCAATTTGTGATGTGTATGTAAATGATGCATTTGGAACATCTCATAGAGAACATGCTTCAACGCATGGAATTACGAAATTTGTACAAACAAAAGTGGCAGGTTTTTTAATGATGAAAGAGGTAGAAGCGTTTGCAAAAGCTCTTGAAGAGCCAGTTCGCCCAATCGCTTTGGTTGTGGGTGGAGCAAAAATTTCTTCTAAAATTACTTTACTTGAAGCTGTTCTCAAAAAAGTAGATAAGCTCATTATTGGTGGAGCGATGAGTAACACTTTCTTAAAAGCACTCGGATATGACATGCAAGATTCTTTATTTGAGCAAGATTATGTGCAGACTGCTTCACAAGTTTTACAACATGCAAGAGAAAATGGAGTTAAAATTTATTTACCCGTGGATGTTGTAATAACTGATTCTATAGAAAAACCTATAGATGTCAAAGTAGTTCCTGCTCAAGATGTGCTTGAAGGTTTTAAAGCAGTTGATATTGGACCTGCAACAGTAAAGCTTTTTAGTGAGGCGATAGAACTCTCAAATACAATTATTTGGAATGGTCCTATGGGAATTTATGAGATTGATAAATTTTCAAAAGGAACTTTTAAAATTGCTTCGGCTATGGGTGCTTGTTATGCTTATACAATTGTAGGTGGTGGTGATACTGCTGATGCAGTTGATAAGTGTGGTGAATCTGAAAATTTTAGTTTTATTTCAACAGGTGGTGGTGCTTCTCTAGAACTTTTAGAGGGCAAAATTTTACCAGGATTTCAAAACTTAGACCGTAAAATAGAGGTAAATTAATGGCACTTGCAATAATGTGTTCAGGCGGTGATGCGCCTGGCATGAATCCAGCTATCAAAAAGTTTGTTGATTATAGTTATAAAAAAGGGGAAGAAGCATACCTTGTTTATGATGGATTAGAAGGTTTAATAGACAATAAAATCAAAAAGGCAACGCATCAGGATGTAGCAGGAATTGTTCATATTGGTGGAACAATTATCCGTTCATCCCGTTCAAAACGCTTTTTTGAACATGAATATCGTCTTAAAGCCTTTAATAATCTTAAATCGCATGGAATTAAAGGTATGGTTGTTTTAGGTGGTGATGGTTCGTTTCGTGCCATGGAAAAATTTAGTTCGGAATTTGATATAAATTTTGTTGGTATCCCTTCCACTATAGATAATGATATTTATGGAACTGATTATTGTTTAGGCGTTGATACAGCACTCAATGTTATTAGAGATGCACTTGATAAAATTCGAGATACGGCATCTTCTTTTAATCGTGCTTTCATTGTTGAAGTTATGGGCAGAGATTGTGGTTATTTGGCAGTTGTCTCCGCTATGATTAGTGGTGCTGAAATTTGTATTATTCCTGAAGTAGAGTTTAATACGCAAGAGGTTGAAAAAAAATTACTCAAAGAGATAGAAGAAGGAAGAAATTATATTCTTGCTATAATATCTGAAGGTTCAAAAAATACCTCTCAAGTGCATGCATGGATTCAAGATAAACTTGGATTAGAAACAAGAGTAAGTATTTTGGGACATATCCAAAGAGGTGGAAACCCAACTGTATATGACCGTTTAATGGCATTTGATTTTACCATTAAAGCAGTTGATTATTTACTTTCTCATAATGATTCTAATAAAGTTGTAGTTTTCAAAAATGGTGAATTTGGCTTTATGGAGATAGAAGAAGTGGTATCAAATAAATATCAGTTACCACAGCATTATTTGGATGCAATAAATTTTTTAGACTAATATTAATTATACAAAGTGAGGTAGAGTAGAGATGAAAGCAGTAGTTATGGCAGGTGGGTTTGGAACAAGAATTCAACCACTAACACATTCAAGACCAAAGCCAATGTTGCCAATTATAAATAAGCCTATGATGGAGCATACAATGATGATGCTCAAAGATTTAGGTATTACAGAATTTATTGTACTTTTGTATTTTAAACCTGAAATTATCCAAGATTATTTTAAAGATGGAAGCGATTTAGGGATTAAAATAACTTATGTTGTTCCAGATGCTGATTATGGAACTGCTGGTGCGGTAAAACTTGCACAAGAGCATATAGGGGATGAAAATTTTATTATTATCAGTGGCGATTTAGTAACTGATTTTGATTTTAAAAAACTATTTGATTTTCATGCATCAAAAAATTCAAAACTCTCCATTGGTTTAACCTCTGTTGAAAACCCTTTACAATTTGGTGTTGTTATCGCTAATGAAGATAATGTAATCGAAAAATTTTTAGAAAAGCCAAGTTGGGGTGAAGTTTTTAGTGACACAATTAATACTGGAATTTATATTATTGAACCAGAAATTTTAGATTTTATCCCTAAATCAGAAAATTTCGATTTTGCAAAAGATTTGTTTCCTTTGCTTATGAAAAAAAATATTGCCTTGATGGGTTTAAATTTGAGTGGTTACTGGCGTGATGTAGGAAATCCTGAGAGTTATAGAGAAGTTTTTGATGACATTTTAAATAATAAAGTAAATATTAAAATATCAGGTGAAATTACACAATATCCAGATGGTACTTTGTATTCTGCGGGTAAAAATGATATAGATGGGTCAGTTGAAATAATTGGCACAGTCATTTTGGGAAATAATGTAAAAATTAAAAAAAATACAAAACTTAATAATGTAGTGATTGGAAATAATGTTACTATAGGCACATCATGTAAGATACGAAATAGTGTTTTGTGGGAAGATATAGTTATTGAAAAAAATGTACTCTTAGATAATTGTGTCATCTGTAATAATAATTTTATTGGTAAAAATGTTAGAGCGAAAGCGGGATTGATTTTAGCACAAGGGTGTGAAATAGGGCAGTTGGCATCATTTGACCAAGATGTAATTATTTGGCCAGACAAAAAAGTGGAACCCGCTTCTATTGTAAATCATAATCTTGTTTTGGGTAATAAATATAAAAATTCTATTTTTGAAAATGGAACTGTTGCTGGTAAAAGTAATATTGAATTGTCATGTGAGATGACTACAAAGTTAGCAGAAGCATTTGCTGCACAACTCCCAATTGGTTCTACTGTGATAGTAGGTCGTGACCATGATAAGAGTTCTCGTATGCTCAAACGCGCCTTTTTAGGTGGCTTACTCTCTGCTGGTGTGAATGTTCTGGATGTTAAAAGTGTTCCATCTGCAGTGCTAAGATATACTTTAGCAAATGATGATAAACTTGTGGGCGGAGCGCATTTTAAGCGTTCTACTTTGGATACTACAAGTTCTGAATTTACAATCTTTAATGAAGAAGCGATACGAATTGATTCTAATTCTGCAAAAAGTATTGAAAAAGCATTTTTTACTGAAAAATTTCGCCGTGTAGATTTTACACAAATTGGTAATATTCATGAAACATTAAATCGTAAAGAATGTGTAAGTTATAAACAAGCTATTGAAGAAAATATTGACCATGGAATTATGAAGTGTGGGAATTTTAAGGTGGCAGTTGACTTGATGCATGGTGTGATTTCTGACCTTTTCCCTGCAATGCTGAATCATTTGGGTGTTGAAAATATTGTGTTAAATGCATACAATGATGAGAAAAAATTATCTAATATAACAATGTTGGAAAAAAATGGACATTTTAATATCTCTGCTATTGTGAAAAGTTTAGATTATGATATGGGTTTAATTATTTATCCAAATGGGCAACGGCTTACTTTAGTGAGTGAAGACGGGGTGCTTTTAGATAAAATTACAGGTTTATACAGTGTTCTTGAACTTCTTAATATTGATTCTAAAGATAAAAAGAAAAAAGTGTTTTTACCAAGTTGGGCTCCAGATATTAAATACTTTGAGAATTTAGAGATACAAAGAGGAAAATATTCTAATTTTACATCATCACAACTCAAAGAATATGACCTTATCGCTACAGTAGATGGGAATTTTGCTTTTACAGAATTTGGTTATACTCGTGATGCTATGTATGCAAGTTTAAAAATCATGGAACTTTTGAGTTGTCACAATATTAAACTCTCCGAACTTACAAAAAGTATAGAAGATTTTTATTATAAAGCTTTCAAGATAACTTGTTCTCAAGCTCTCAAAGGGAAAATGATGAGAAAATTCCTCGAAGATTCTAAGGGTAAAAAATCATCTTCTCTTGATGGTGTAAAAATTTGGGAAGATGAAAATAATTGGATTTTAATGATTCCAGACCAATATAATGACAGCTTAAATATCTACATACAAGCGATAGATGAAGCTAATGGTGAAGCTATTTACGAAAAATATACATCTAAAATAGCCGCATGGACAGAGGAATAAGGAGTTAGTTTTGAAACTGAGTTTTATATGGCATATGCATCAGCCAGATTATCGTGATGCTAATGGAATCATGCAAATGCCGTGGGTGTTTTTGCATGCGATAAAAGATTATTACGATATGCCTTGGATGCTTGCTCGTCATGAAACACTCAAAGCAACCTTCAATATTACAGCGCCTCTTATTCAGCAATTGGAGCTTTATTATCATCATCCAGAGGAGTCAGATAAGTTTTTGGCTCTTTGGTTGAAAAATCCCTCATCTTTGGAAGAAGATGAGCGAAAATGGATTATAAAACTTGCTAAAAGTACACAGTATGAAACTATGGCAAAGCCCTTTGAACGGTATGTAGAACTTTACAATCAAGAGCATTTTAATAATTCTGAATTGATGGATTTGGAGGTTTTATTTATTTTATCTTGGTGTGGTGTTTATTTGCGTAACAATAGTTCTATTATCAAAGATTTGATAGTTCAGAAAAAAAATTATAGTTATGAAGATAAAACTTTACTTTTAAATGAGTTGTCAAATTTTGTTTCAGGTATTTTTGATTATTATGCAAAACTTCAAAGAGATGGCATTATTACTATTTCTACAACACCATTAAATCATCCTATTTTGCCACTTCTTATGGATATGCAAAACGCTTCAAGAGCCAATATTAATACTAACATGCCAAAAGACTATGTAAAGCTTGAAGAAGATGCTTATTTACAAATAGCACGAGCAAAAGAACTTTTTGAAAAAACTTTTGGTTTTATTCCAAGTGGTTTTTGGCCTGCTGAGGGTGCTGTAGACGAGAGTAGTGTGAAGCTTTTACATTCATTTGGTATTCAATGGATAGCTACAGATGAAGAGATATTGTTTAAATCTTTAAAAACAAATAATAGAGATGCACTTTATACTCCATACAAATATGAAGATATGATAATAGGGTTTCGAGACCACTATTTGAGCGATTTAATTGGGTTTACTTACAGACATCAAGATTCTTACAGTGCATCAAAACACTTTATTGGAGAACTTTCAAAAATTCAACATACGAATTCAGATGCTACAGTATTTGTTATCTTAGATGGTGAGAATGCATGGGAGTTTTTCAAAAATAATGGATTTGATTTTTTCAATGCACTCTATAGCGATTTTAGGGCGTGTTCTTGGTGTCATACCGTTCGTATGGATGATGTTTTAACGCAACCAAGTAAAGAACTTTCCTATCTTGCTCCTGGGAGTTGGATACATGGTTCTTTTAATACATGGGTTGGGCATAGTGAAAAGACTCGTGCTTGGGAGCTTGTTTTCCTTACAAAAAGGGATTATGAACACCATAAAGATAAAGTAAACGAAGTAATAAAATCAAAAATAGTAGAACATTTTTTAGCTGCTGAGTGTTCTGATTGGTTTTGGTGGTATGGAGATGACCATTACACCGAGTTTGGAGCAGAGTTTGATGAGCTATTTCGCTCCCATCTCATCAATATTTATGATCTTATGGATGTCAGTGCACCAGCCGATTTATTTATACCTATTATTAAAAATAAAAGTGCTGAGAGCTTTTGGCTTAAACCGCAATCAGATATTTCCCCTGTCATAAATGGACGGCATGATTCTTTTTTTGAATGGATTGGGTGTGGGGTTGTAGATGAGAGTAAGCTTTTTTCAACCATGGATAAACAAAGAGGTCCAATCCAAAAAATTTATTATGGTCAAGATAATCAAAAGCTTTATTTTGCATTTGAGGGTAAAATCAAAAAAATGTGTTTAAATGACACCATGACTATTATTATTGACCCTATGAATATACGGGGGGAAATTTTATTTAGAACAGCTGAAACTTTTATTGATAATTTAAAAGTGGAAGTGGTGATTGGTGATTGGTTTGAAGTTTGCATCGATAGAAGTAAAATATTTCATGATGAAATATCTATAAGATTTGAACTCGAAAAAGATGGAAAAGTGATTCAAACTCTTCCTGGATTTGGGGAACTTAGAATGAATTTAGGTGATGATTATAGCCATAATTGGTTTGTATAGGGGAAAAAAATGAAAAAAGTATCTTTGTTATTTGGTGTACATATGCACCAACCAGTTGATAATTTTGGTGATTCTGTAAATGAAGCAATACAGTTGTGTTATAAGCCATTTTTTGAAACCATGATGAAATATCCAGATTTTAAATTTGCTGTGCATTCTAGTGGTTGGCTCCTTGATAAGATAAGAGTAGAGCATCCAGATACATTTGAAAATATGAAGTCTTTGACACATAATGGTTCTATAGAGTGGATAGGTGCTGGATATTATGAACCAGTTTTAAGTGCTATACCCTCAATTGACCGTCGTGCTCAAATAAAAAAAATGAGTGCATATATATCCAAATATTTTGGCGTAAAACCAAAAGGGTTATGGCTAACAGAGAGAGTTTGGGAATCAGCTTTAATTCCTGATTTGGTTGCATCTGGGATTGATTATACGGTTGTTGATGATTACCATTTTTTAAGTAGTGGCTTTGATTCTGCAAAAATGGATGGATATTACACAACAGAAGAGAGTGGTCTAAATATTGCACTTTTTCCTATAGCAAAATCACTCCGTTATGCTTTGCCTTTTTATAGTGTTAAAAGAGCAGTAGATACTATTTTGGAGTGTGCAAAAAATGAAAATTCTGCTGCAATAATTTTTGATGATGCAGAAAAATTTGGTCTTTGGCCACAAACACACGCTTGGGTATATGAAAAAAAATGGCTTGAAGGGTTTGTTGAAGCAGTTTTAGCAAATGAAAATATTATCACTGACCATTATAGTAACTATATGAAAAATAATCGTTCACTGGGAATTGCCTATTTGAATAATACCTCTTATTTTGAGATGGGTGAATGGAGTCTTAGAAGTAAACAAACACTTGCTATTGAAGCATTAAAGCATCAAGTAGGGGATGATTATTTTAACGATATTGGAGTCTCTTTTATAAAAGGGGGTATTTGGAAAAACTTTTTTATCAAATATCATGAGAGTAATTACCTTCATAAACGGATGCTTGGACATAGTTTAGGGCAAGATTCTTTAGATAAAAATTCCCTCGAATCACTCTATAAACTTCAAACAAATGATGTGTTTTGGCATGGTGTTTTCGGTGGGCTGTATCTTCCAAATCTTCGTGATAATGCATATAAATATTTACTTGAAATTGAAAAATCAAAAGCTCAAAAAGAGACAACTTTTGAGATTTTAGATATTGATAGAGATGGTTTTAATGAACTTAAAGTTTTAACACAAAATCTCAGCCTTGTTTTTTCAACAAAATTTGGTGGACAGATGGTAGAATTTGGTTCACTTGATACTTTTTTTAATTGGCAAAATACACTTATGAGAAGAGAAGAAGCGTACCATGATAAAATTTTACATCCAAAAGAAAAGATACATATAAGTCTACAAGAAGAGGATGAAATAGCCACAATTCATAATGAGTCTTTAATTATAGATGATGCGCTTAGGGCTGAACTTATTTATGATTGGCATCCAAAAAACTCATTTATTGACCATTTTAGTGATGAAGAGTTTACTTATGAAAATTTTAAAAATCTTAAATTTAAAGAGGTTGGTGATTTTGCAAATCAACCTTTTGAATTAAAGAAAACTAAATTTTCTCGTAATGGTGGAATCTTTTTGGATAATGTATACGCTAAGTACCCAGCAACATTAGAAAAAGAGTATATATTTAGTGAAAATTCACTCTCACTTATTACAAAGAGTAAAACTGATTATGAAGGAAAACTTTTCTTTGCACAAGAATTTAATTTCCATTTTGCACACCCTGATAAAGTGACATTTAATGCTCAAACACTTACTAGTGGTTTTGCACAATATGGAATAGATGAACTTTTGATTGTTGATGACTTTACAAATAAGGTGATAAAAATCAAAGTAAATCAGAAGTGTACTATTTTTGCTTTTATCTTAAATACAATTTCTCAAAGCGAGAGTGGTTTTGAGAAAGTCGCACAGGGTGTAAGTTTTATCTTTACTACCTCATTTGAATCAAAATTACGATTGAAATTTTCTTTGGAGTTAGCAGATGTCTGAGATAAGATTAGACCGTATTCATAATCAACAAGTTGTTATCGCTCCAGAGAGGTTGCACCGTCCAAGTTTGGGACATCATACAGTAAAAAAATTCTCAAGTGCCAAATGCCCTTTTTGCGAAGGTAATGAAGATTTAACACCTCATGAAGTGTATGCTATTCGGGAAAATGAACCAAATGGAAAAAATTGGAAAACAAGGGTAATTCCCAATCTTTACAAAGCGGTTCAAATTGAGCTTGAGGATATTTCACGACGGGATGGGATGTTTGAATCTATCCCTGGAGTAGGTGCTCATGAGATTTTGATTGATTCCACTGCACATGACGGTAATATGGTGGACCTTGGAAAAGAGGGAATTGAGAATTGGCTTAGGAGTATGATTATCCGCATAGATGATTTAAGTAGAGATAAGCGATTAATTCATTTGAGTATCTTTAAAAATTTTGGACAAAATGCAGGTTCAACTCAAGACCATCCTCACACGCAACTTTTAGCACTTCCTGTTATGCCTCAAAATGAGTTAGTTTTTTTGGAAAGAAACATGAAATATTATCGCCGTCATGGACGAGGTATTGTTGAAGATGTTGTATATAACGAAAAAATTGCCAAAGAGAGATTACTCTATGAAGTTGGTAATTTTATTGCGTATTGTCCATTTGCAAGTGCTTACCCTTTTGAAGTTATGATAGCACCCATTGTGACTATTTCTAGTTTAAATCTATGTAGTAGAAAAGAGGTGAGTGACTTGGCTCTGATTATCAAAGGAGTTTTTGAGATGCTGGACTCTCAGCTTGGCTCTTTTGATTATAACTTATATTTTCATTTGGCACCTTTGAATCTGAATTTTGAAAATGAGGAATATATGAGTCATATTGATAGAAGTTACTCGTTTAGTCTAAGAATTACACCAAGAATATTTCGTTTGGGTGGATTTGAAGTTTCTACTGGCATGGCAATCAATAGTGTTGTTCCAGAAGAGTGTGCTAAATTATTACGGAGAGATTGAAATGATTAAAGTGCTTTTTGCTTCGAGTGAAATATACCCATTTGCAAAAACTGGTGGTTTGGCAGATGTATCTGATGCGTTTCCTTTTGCTTTAAAAAATAGAGTTGATATTTCTCGTATTACGCCATTGTATAGTTTTATGCAAAAAAAAAGTTTGAAACCTTATGAGAGTTTTGTTCTTGTTGTGGGTGAAACTGACTATGAGATAGAGATTTTTACACAAACAGATAATGGTTTAGTTACCTATTTTGTAGAAGCCCCTTTTTTGAGTACAACGCCACATCTTTATGGTGATGCAACTGGAGATTATCCAAACAATGATTTGCGTTTTGGTCTTTTTTGTAGAGCAATTGTTGAGCTTTCTTTACGCCTTGGAATTGAAGTTTTACATCTTAATGACTGGCATACTGCTTTGAGTGCACTTTTTATTAAAGAGTTTAATCTCAATATCAAAACAATTTTTACAATTCATAATCTCGCATATCATGGTGTATTTACTTATAGTACCCTTTCAAATCTCTCAATTGACTCAAAACATTATAATTTTGAGGGGTTGGAATTTTATGATAGAGTTAATTTTTTAAAGGCTGGTATTACTTATAGTGATTTGATTACCACAGTAAGTCCTAGTTATGCACAAGAGATTCTTACTCCAGAATTTGGTTGCGGTTTGGATGCACATTTGCGTCATCATCAAAAAAAATTGAGTGGAATTCTCAATGGGATAAATTATAATACTTTTAACCCACAGAGCGGACTTGATTTTCCTTATGATAACAATACTCTTGAGAATAAACATAAAAATAAAGTTGCTTTTATAAAACAATCAACTCTTAAAGACCCCCGAATTCCACTTTTTGTAATGGTGAGTCGTTTGGTGCAACAAAAAGGTCTTGATTTACTTTTGGAATCTTTGGAAGAATTTTTGCAAAAAAGAGTAAATCTTTTTATTTTGGGCGAAGGGAATGCAGAAATTTGTGAAAAACTGCAAACAGTTGCTCAAAAGCATGAGAATTTTGAGTTCTTGCAAGGGTATGATGAGTCGTTATCTCATAAAATTTATGCAGTAGCAGATTTTTTATTAATGCCTTCACGCTTTGAGCCATGTGGACTCAATCAATTTATCGCTATGCATTATGGAACTATTCCTATTGTTCATGCTGTCGGTGGATTGAAAGATAGTGTTCATGAACAAACTAAAGAGTGTGGCAAAGGGATTGTTTTTGAAAATCAAACAAAAGAGGATTTCCTTTTGGCAATTCAAAGAGCGTTAGAGTTTAAAAAAGAGAGTAAAAAATTTAAAGCAACTATAGAGTTCAATATGGAATGTGATTTTTCTTTTACTCATGGTAGTTTAGAATATCTTAAATTATATGAGAGTTTAGTATGACGCTTGGTGTTCATGCCGATAAAAATTATTTACGATATGAGATACGCAATCGTGATAAATTGATAAAAGCTTCAATGATGAAAACTTCAGAGATAGGGCTTATTCAATATATAGAAAATATTTTGGTCATTGAAAAAAGGATTACAACTATTTGTATTGCTTTTGCAGGGCAAGTCAAAGATGGGCTGATACTCTCTTCGCCCTATGTTGTCGTGGACCAAAAAGCTATACGAGAGTATTTTAAAACAAAATATAAAATTCATTTTTTCATTGAAAATGATATGAATTGTGCGGTCTTAGCAGAGGCACAAGCGTATAGAAGTAGTAATGTCTGTGCTTTATATTTGAGTAATTATCTAGAACTTGGTGTTTTTACTTCAGGTACTTTTATTGAGGGTGCAAACAGTATTGCAACACAATTAGGGCATATACCTTATAAAGAAACACCTTTTGGATGTAGTTGTGGCAAAAGTAATTGTATAGGATTATTTGTTTCAGAAATAGGACTTGGAAAATGGAAAAGTTATTATGATATTGATGATTCGTTGACGCTTAAAGACCTTAAAAATAGTAATAAATCAAATGAGAAAAAGATTTATGATGAGTTTCTGAAAGGTTTATTTCATGCAATTGGAACTACCATAACACTTTTTAATCCAGAAGTTTTGGTTCTCGGTGGAAGTATTTTTATGAATAATAGCGATTTGCGTGATATAGTAGTTTCAAGAATACAAGATTATACAATGCCAAGTGCTTTGGCAAATCTTAAAATACAAAATACAAAAATTCAAAATGTAGCGTTAGATGGTGCATTTTTATTGAAGGATTATGATGTCTAAAGAAAAACTAAAAATATTATTTGCAGCAGCTGAGGTTGTCCCATTTGCAAAAACAGGGGGACTGGCTGATGTCTCAGGTGCTCTTCCAAAAGCACTCAAAGAGTTAGGTCATGAGATTATTGTTGTGATGCCACGATATTATAAAATAGATAGAAGAAAGCTTAAAAAACTTGAAGCTCCTTTGGGTGTTCCTATGGGAATTATGGGTGAGTTATGGGCTGGAGTATATATGAGTAGTTTACCTCAAAGCGATGTTCCTATCTATTTTATAGATTATGAGGAGTATTTTGGCAGACATGGTTTGTATGAAGATGAAAATGATGGTTATTCTGATAATGACAACCGTTTTGTATTCTTCTCAAAAGCAGCATTGCAACTTTGTAAAATGTTGCAATTTACACCAGATATTATTCATGCAAATGATTGGCATACTGCAGCTATGCCACTTTTAAGTCAAACAAGGTTTAAGCATGACTTCGCTCATGCAGCGTCAGTTTTAACCATTCATAATCTACAACATCAGGGTAATTTTTATAAAGGGATTATGGATGTTTTAGAGGTTGGTTGGGAGCATTTTAATCCGCATGAATTTGAGAGTTTTGATAGAGTCAATCTTTTAAAAGGTGCAATTGAACAAGCCGATGCAGTGACAACTGTTTCAAAAAAATATGCAGAGGAGATTCAAACACAAGAGTTTGGATTTGGACTTGAGCATCACATTCAAGCACATGCAGAAAAACTCTTTGGTATCTTAAACGGTGTAGATTATGAAGAGTGGAACCCATCACTTGATAAATTTTTAGCTCAAAAATATGATTTTGATGATATGGCTGGCAAATTAGAATGTAAAAGAGATATGCAAAAACATTTCAATCTTGAGATGCGTGATGATGTTCCACTTATCGGGTTTGTTGGTCGTTTTGCAGAGCAAAAAGGGATTGGGCTGATTGCTGGAATTATTGATAATATTTTAGATTTAGATGTTCAGATTATCATGCTTGGAACAGGTGAAAAATGGGCTGAGAGTTTCTTTTCTAATGTTGCAAAAAAAAGGGAAAACTTTGCTTTGCATGTCGGGTATTCTGATGCTTTGGCACATAAAATAGAAGCGGGAAGTGATATGTTTTTGATGCCATCACTTTTTGAACCATGTGGATTAAATCAAATTTATAGTCTCCGTTATGGAACGCTTCCAATTGTGAGAGCTGCTGGTGGACTTGATGATACGATTGTAAATTTTGATGAAGCGCATGAGCATGGAAATGGATTTAAATTTTATGAAGCTTCTCAAGAAGCATTTTATTATACAGTATTGTGGGCTGTGAATATTTACACACATGATAAAGAATCGTTCGAGAAAATGCAACTTTTGGCTATGCAACAACACTTTAGTTGGAGCGATGCTGCTAAGAGTTATGAAGAAGTGTACCAATATGCGCTTAGTAAAAAACGGATATAAAAAATAAGGAAAAATGATGAGACATGAAATATTTTATGATGTAACGCTTTTTAGTGATTTGGATATTTACCTTTTTAAAGAAGGGTCTCACTCAAAATTATATAACCATTTAGGTTCGCACTTTTATAGAAGAGAAGGGGTTAGTGGCGTTTATTTTGCTCTTTGGGCGCCAAATGCACAAGGGGTATTTGTAAGAGGTGATTTTAATGAGTATAGTACCATTTCTCATCCACTTCAAAAACGCTTAGATGATTCTGGAATTTGGGAAGGTTTTATAGAGGGCGTAATAGAAGGCACAACCTATAAATATCATTTAGTATCAGAACATGAAAATGCTAATCAGGACAAAATTGACCCATACGCTTTTTATGCTGAAGTTGCACCAAGTTCGGCTTCGAGAGTTTGGAGTTTAGATAATTACAAATGGGATGATGCAAGTTGGATGAAATCTCGCCATAAAAACAACTCGCATAAAGCACCGATTTCTATTTATGAAGTCCATTTAGGTTCATGGAGGAGAAAAGTTGAAGAAAATGGAAGATTTTTAACTTACTTAGAATCTGCAAATGAATTGGCAACTTATCTCAAAGAGATGAACTTTACCCATGTAGAACTGATGCCAATTACAGAATTTCCATTTGAGGGTTCATGGGGATATCAAGTCACTGGATATTTTGCACCAACTGCAAGATATGGCACACCTCAAGAGTTTATGAGTTTTATAAATACCATGCATGAAAATGGGATAGGGGTTATTTTAGATTGGGTTCCTTCACACTTTGTCACAGATGGTCATGGGCTTATGAATTATGATGGAAGCTGTTTATACGAGCATAAAGACCCACAAAAAGGGTACCATCCTCAATGGAAAAGTGCCATTTTTAATTACGATAGAAATGAAGTGAGAGCTTTTTTAATCAGTTCTGCTTTATTTTGGCTTGAAAAATATCATCTTGATGGTATTAGAGTCGATGGCGTTGCTTCTATGCTTTATCTTAATTATGCAAGAGAAGAGGGTGAGTGGACACCAAATGAAGATGGAAGTAATGTAAATCGTGGAGCAGTAAAGTTTTTAAAACAACTCAATACCACTGCATATGAAGCTTTTAACGATATTTTGATGATAGCAGAAGAGTCCACAAATTACTCGATGGTAACAGGAACAGTGGCTGATGGTGGTTTAGGTTTTGGTTATAAATGGAACATGGGATGGATGCATGATATTCTCAAATACACAAAATTTGACCCATTTGTAAGACAACATCACCATTCAGATTTGACTTTTAGTTTTGTGTATATGTATCATGAAAACTATATGCTTCCTCTAAGCCATGATGAAGTGGTACACATGAAAGGCTCTTTAATTAATAAAATGCCAGGAGATTATGAGAAAAAGTTTGCAAATTTACGAGCTCTTTTTGCTTTGATGATAGCGCACCCTGGTAAAAAACTTCTTTTTATGGGAGGTGAATTTGGACAATTTGCAGAGTGGAATTATGAGCAAAGTCTTGATTGGCATTTATTGCAATATCCTCATCACAAAGGTATCCAAAATACAGTCAAAACACTCAATAAACTTTACCAAGATGAACCTGCACTTCATAGAAATGATGTGGAAAAAGAGGGGTTTGAATGGATAGATGAAAATGATGCCAGTGCAAATGTAATCTCATTTATACGCAAGGGTGCAAAAAATCAAAAATCTATCATTGTCGTATGCAATTTTTCAGATAAGGAGCATGTCGGCTATCCTATTGGAGTACCAAGCAAAGCGGTATATGAGGAGATTTTTAATTCAAATGATGAAATATTTGGAGGTTCTTGTACAAAAAGTACTGAGCCAATACAATCGGTAGTTTCAATGCAACATGGACGAAAAAATATGTTAGAGATAACTTTATCCCCTTTAAGCGTAGTATACTTGAAAAAAATTAGATAGATACTCTAAATATTCTTTATCTTTGTGTTACAATGATTGAAAGTTATAAAGATAGGAGTGCGTATGCTAGGAGTTATTGTTACAGCACTTTTTATCTCACTTGCTACAAATATTCTCCTAAAAAAGTTTGGTTTACCAACGCTTATAGGGTATATTTTTACGGGAACAACTATCTCTTATTTATTTGGATTACATTCAGCTGTCAATAATTCGCAACTTAAAGATGTTGGAGAGTTTGGTATAGTTTTTTTAATGTTTACGATTGGACTTGAGTTTTCTATCAAACACTTAAAAGAGATGAAATACGAGGTATTTATTATCGGTTCGTTACAAATACTTATCACAATATTTTTTGTATTTATTCTTGCTTTTTATCTTTTTAATTTGGATAGATACAGTTCTGTCATTATAGCCATGGCAGTTGCCATGTCTTCTACTGCGATAATTCTCAAGACTTTTAATGAAACAGGTGAAATAAATAAGCAATACGGCAAAAATGCTTTAGGTATTTTAATCATGCAGGATATTGCAGTAATTCCTATTTTAATTATTATTGGAGTTATGAGTTCTCCTGAAACAAATTTTGAGAGCGTTGTCGGGGAAATTATTTTTGGTATCTCTATTTTACTTATTTCCCTTTTGATTATAGGAAAATATCTTCTTGAACCATTTTTTATGCAGATTGTAAAAACACACTCAGATGAGTTATTTATAGGTTCAATTTTATTTTTGGCAATTGGTGCGTCTTATGGTGCGCATATGCTTGGTTTTTCTTACTCTTTGGGAGCTTTTATTGCAGGTATGCTTATAGCAGAGACAAATTATAAGCATCAAGCCGAAGCAGATTTAATCCCTTTTAGAGATTTACTTCTTGGTGTATTTTTTATTACTGTTGGTATGCAAATCAAATTTAAGATGATGTTTGAATATGCACATATTATTATTTTTTTATTTGCTTTGGTTGTGATTATAAAGTTTAGTATCATATTTTTTCTGACAAAAATTAATAAAGAAAACAATCGAAGAACAACGCTTAAAACTGCTTTTTCTTTAATTCAAATAGGAGAATTTGCATTAGTAATTTTGGAACTCGCTCGTGCTAATTCGCTGATACAATCGTCTTATGGGCAAGTGATGATTATCACGATTATTTTTTCAATGATTTTAACCCCTTTTATTTTGAAAAACTTAAGTCTTATAACCGATTTTTTTATTCATGATGAAAGTCCAGAGCTTGAAGCTAAACCTTATAATTCATTGATTAAAGAGCATGTAGTTATTTTGGGTTATGGTGAGTTTGGGCAAAGTGTAGCAAGAAAATTAAAAAATGATGGCGAATTTTATATTATTATCGAAAATAATATTGATAGGTATGAACTGGCTATGTTTAATTATGAACCCGTTATTTATGGAAATGCAGCAAACAGAGAGATACTCAAAAAAGCATCTATAGAAAAAGCCAAAAAAATAATTGTTGCAATTGATAATACAAAAAAATTACATCTTGTGTGTCAAAGACTTCAACAAGTGGCGCATTATGATAAAGTAGTTGTAAAAGTACATTCTATTAAAGAAAAAAATGTATTAGTTGAAATGGGAATTAAATATATTATTGTCGAAAATGAAGAAACAACTAAAGCTGTTGTGCAATTTATAGAATGAATAACGATACTATTGCTCCTGATAATATGGTCTTATTAAAGTCACGCAGAATTTTTTTAAAAAATAGTTTTTTGACTACTGCGATTATTGTTATTTCTGGAACTGCCTTTTTTGGTGGTGCTTCTGCTTTGGAAACTTTTAAAGTGGTGCAAGAAGATTTATTTCCACATGCTACAAAACTAGAAATTCATAGTTTTAGCTATTTAATGCTTATTTTAAATCACTCTCGCATAAGAGATGATGAAAAATCTTTTTTACGCAATGGTGTTCAGTGGCTTCATGAAGAAGCTGTTTTGCAGTATAAACAAACTTATACGAAACTCTCTTCAAATCAAAGACAAATCATACTTCAAACAGTTGCAAAAAAACAGTGGGGTAAAAAATGGATAGCTAAAATGCTTACTTATATCATGGAAGCAACTTTAGGTGACCCTATTTATGGAGCAAATACAAATGGTTTAGGATGGAATTGGTTAGAACATACAAGCGGATTACCAAGACCAAAGAAAGGGTATTTATGATGTACGATATTTGTATTATTGGAAGCGGAGCTGGTGGTGCACCGATTGCGTATGAACTCTCAAATGCAGGATTTAGTGTAGTAGTTTTGGAAAAAGGGAAAGAGTACAAAGAGGAAGATTTTAGCAAAGATGAAATAGGCGTTTGTAGAAGAGATATGTTTACACCTCCACTTGATGAAGAATTTCATGTAATAAACCAAAGAGAAGATGATGGTACTATCACTCGATATGAGGGAAATAAATATAATTGGAGTTTTTGGAATGGTTCTATGGTTGGTGGTTCATCCAACCTGATGAGTGGCTATTTTCATAGAATGAAGCCAAATGATTTTAAACTTAAATCTATGTATGGGGAGATTGCTGGGTCAAATATTGTTGATTGGCCTATAAGTTATGAAGATTTAGAACCTTATTATACAAAGGTGGAAAAAGTAGTTGGAATTTCAGGCGAGATAATCCAACATAAATTTTTAGAACCTCGCTCTTGTGACACTTTCCCTTTTCCTCCACTTGAAGTAAATGGTGTTACCAAATGGTTTGACATGGCATGCAAAAAATTAGGCTATCAAAGCATCCCAACTCCAAGAGCAATTTTACCACATGAGGCACTCGGTAGACTTGGTTGTTCATACTCAAATTTTTGTGGAAGTTACGGCTGTGCAACGGGTGCAAAAGGGAGTGCAAGAGCTGCACTTTTACAAAAAAGTGATGCTAAGGTAATTACAGAAGCATTTGTGTATAAGCTTGAGAGTGACGCTACAAATGTTACCCATGCTTATTATTACGATAAAGAGAAAAATTCTCATGAAATAAAAGCTAGAATTTTTGTCTTAGCTGCTCAAGCGATTGAGAGTTCAAGGTTGCTTTTAAACTCCAAAAATAAATATTTCCCAAATGGTTTGGCAAATAATAATGGAGAAGTTGGAAAAAATCTTATATTCTCTGCAGGTGGCGTTGGTCGTGGTCGTTTTAGTTTTGAGAATTTAACACCTTTGCAACAAACAGAGCTTATGCAAACAGGATTGTTTTTTAACCGCTCTTTGCAAGATTGGTATGATTATGAGGATGAGGGTAGAAGGTATAAAGGTGGCACAATTGATTTTTTATTTGAACATTCAAATATTATATCTCGTGCTAGAAAAGAGATTTTTGATGATGATGGAAATCTCATTTGGGGAGAGGCACTTCAAAATAAAATTCATAAAACTCTAACAACTTCACGAGTTCTGACATTTGAAGTTTTTAATGATTGGCTTGCAACTGATGCATGTTTTGTAAGCGTGGATGATGAGGTGAAAGATAAATTTAATATACCAGTAGGTGTGATAAATCTTTATGGACATCCTCATGATATAAAAGTGGGAACATATTTGGCAAATAAAGCTATAAAAGTTTTAGAAGAGATGGGAGCAACTGATGTTTTTATGAATATCTCCTCATCTGCACCACCAAATTTGGTGGCAGGTGGATGCCGTTTTGGAGAGAATCCTAAAACGGCGGTTTTGGATAGTAACTGTAAAGCGTATGAACTAGAAAATCTTTATGTCACAGATGCAAGTTTTATGCCAACAGGTGGCAGTGTTCCTTATACTTGGACTATTTATGCAAATTCATTTAGAGTAGCTCAACATCTACTCAAAAAACTTTCTTAAAAATCATCATCATTATCAAAAGCTTCCGCTTCTTTTTTATACTCTTCATCTTCGATTGCTTGTAACTGCGCCTCTGTCATAAACATTTGAGATACTTTTTTTGCAAAAAATGTTTTACTTTCAACTTTTGTGAGATAAGCATAAACTCCATAACTAATTAAAACAAAAGAAGTGATTGCAATAATTTTTTGAGCTATATTAAATGTTTGAATTTTTTCTTTTCTTTTTATTTCACAAACATCACCAGGGCAATGAGTCGCTTTTTCTTTATAAAAAAGATTGTATATCTTACACCCAACACAGATTGAAAAAGCAGATTCACTGATGAGTAAAACTAAACACAACATACATAAAAGAACTTTTAAAGGGTTTGGTGTAAAGTCGACAACCACTGTGTAGAACATAGGAAATGCTAATAAAAAGCCAATTCCCCATGCAAACCTTTTTTGGATTGCTCCTACATATTCAGGTGTTTGATTTTGTACAAAAAATCTTCCCATTAATAAACTAGGAGAGTAGTTTGGATTAATAATTCTAATGAAAAAATCAACTGTAAAAAAAGTTAAAAAATATTTTGTAAACATGAGATGTCCTAGCGCTATACTATTAAACAATGCCATGATTCCAAATGCAAACAGTATTCCAGCGGCAGCTCTGGCTTCTCTTTCATTGACAACTCGGACATTATATCCATCTACTTTTTCCCCATATTCAAACAAAAATTTCATTTTGTTAACACCTTTATTTTTAATTTCTATAAGTCAAACTTTTAAAAAAGTTTACCTACCATCTCTTGAGCTTCTGTTTGAATTTGTTTAAGATGTGCTTCATCTATAAAACTTTCTGCATAAATTTTATAAATTGCTTCAGTTCCTGATGGGCGAAGTGCAAACCATCCATTTTGTGCTACAACTTTAAGTCCGCCAATAGGTGCGTTATTTCCAGAGGCATTTGTTAAAATTGCTTCAATTGGTTCACCTGCTAGCATAGTTTCTTTGACATCTTTTGGGGAGAGCTTTTTAAGGATTGTTCTTTGTTCTGCATTTGCAGGTGCGTCAATTCTAGCATAGATAGGTGCACCAAATTTTTGTGTGAGTTCTTTGTAATGTTCACCCGCATCTTTACCTGTTGTTGCAAGTATTTCGGCAGAGAGGAGTGTCATAATAATTCCATCTTTATCGGTACTCCAAACAGTTCCATCTTTGCGTAAAAAACTAGCCCCCGCACTCTCTTCGCCACCAAAGAAAATATCCCCTTTGATAAGCCCATCAACAAACCATTTAAACCCAACTGGTACTTCTATAACTTTTTTATTGAGTGAATTTGCTACTCTGTCTATCATGGAGCTACTTACCAAAGTTTTACCAATCCCAAGGTCAGCTCTCCATAAAGGGCGGTTTTGTGCGAGGTAATTTATAGCAACACTTAAATAATGATTTGGGTCCATCAATCCAACACTTTTTGTCACAATCCCATGGCGGTCAAAGTCGGTATCATTTCCAAAAGCGATATCGTATTTGTCTTTCATGGTGATAAGTCCCGCCATAGCATAAGCAGATGAGCAGTCCATACGAATTTTACCATCTTTGTCACAGTGCATAAATGAAAAAGTGGAATCAAGTGTATTGTTAAAGACTTCCATGTTGAGATTGTATCGCTCTTTGATGGCTGAGTAATATTCCATTCCAGCACCACCCATAGCATCAGCTCCTATGAAAATACCAGATTTTGCAATCGCTTCCATGTCAAGTACATTTTGTAAATCTTCCACATACGGAGTAATGTAGTCATATTGTTGAATGTTTTCAGATTTTAGAGCTTCTTCAAGTGTGAATTTTTGTACATCTAAAAGATTATTTTTCATAATTTCATTGGCTCTGTTTTGAATCCAATCTGTGATATCAGTATCAGCGGGTCCACCATGTGGAGGATTATATTTAAAACCTCCATCGCTTGGTGGATTGTGTGATGGCGTGATGATGATTCCATCACATTGTGAAGTGCTATTTTTATTGTGCGTCAAAATAGCATGAGAGATAACTGGAGTGGGAGTGTAGCCAAAATTTTTGGCAATATAGACTTTGACACCATTTGCACTTAAAACTTGCAATGCTGTAAGTTGTGCTGGATAGGAAAGGGCATGTGTGTCCATTCCCATAAAAAGATAACCATCAAGATTGGCTTTTTTGCGGTAATCACAAACCGCCTGAGTAACTGCAAAAATATGAGTTTCATTGAAACTTGTAAGAAGTGCAGAACCTCGATGACCAGAAGTTCCAAAACTCACCTTTTCGTTTTCAAGACTTATATCAGGAAATCTTGTGTAATACGCACTGATTAATTCAGGGACATTTATAAGAGTAGATTTAGGTGCTAGTTTTCCAGCATTTTTGTGTATATTCATGAGCATACCTTTTAGAATAGAGATTGAAATATTTTATCATAATCATAATAAAAAAGTATGAAGAGAGTCTGGATATTAGAATCATACTAGGGTGTAGAAAAACCACACTTTCAGTCCTTTAATTTTTTACCACTTTTTGGATTACATTATCAAAAAAATCAAGTCGTTTTGTACGCATAGTATCTCCAACATTCTCTTCTTCCCAATTTTTTAACTCTTGATGATTTGTACTCTCTAATGTTTTTAAAATCTTGTGTTCATCAATATTCCCACATAATGCAGGGATTATAAGTACTGAACGGTTAACCTCAGTCTGTGGACTTCTCTTGATGATATATTTATATTTCCCAAATAGTGACTCAACAATATCAGTACTTACAAGCATAGGGTAAATGGTTAGCTCCTGCTGTATTTTGATATGTTTCTTCAACCACTTCCTTAATAGTTTAGCTGTTTTTGAATTTCGAGGAAGCGTATTTAACCCAACTTCATCATCAAAAAATAAAAACAACTAAAAAACCTTAAATTTCAGATATTTTTGAAAGAGCAATCCCCTTAAAATAGGGAGATATTCTTCAAAAACTAAAAGTGTAGTGACCGAATTTATTTTACTTAGTAAAATATTTACCTATTTTATGATATAATCGTGCAAATTTTCAATAATAGGTGATAAAGATGTTTATTAACCTGAGTTCGACACCATCTAAAACAGTACAATCCCCTTAAAATCGGTATTTTGAGCATTGTCATCCATTGATGATAAGAGCAGATTTCGTTCATCTTGAGTAAAATTAATAGAAGGTTTCTTTTCAAAGTAGGTATAGCGAATTAAACCAGCAACCATATTGACCAAAAAGTTGAGAGGATTTGGCATCCTTCACAACCTATAGACAATTAAAGAAAAAAGTAGGAGAAATAATCTAAGAAAAGTAAAATAATGGGATTATTGTCTATTTTTTATTAAATTAAAACTGTCCACTACTTTCTGTAGGTTGGTGAAGGATGCCATCCTCGGCATCCTTCACCAACCACAAAAAGTAGTAGACAGTTTAAATCAATAAAAATTAGGCAATAGTATCCCCTTGTCTCCAAAGAGAATTCAAAAAAAGCTAAAGTTTGAAGAGTTTAAACTACAGAAAGAACAAAGGGTCCTTCTCCTTAATAATATCCATTAAAAGTTCAATCCAATCTTTCTCTTGTTTTTTACCTGTTAGAATTTCCATAGGACTTTTACCTTTACGTTTACCATCGTTATAGATTTTATGATTGTGATAAAAAGTACAGTAGTCGTCATTTTTTAAAATCATCAAATTTCAATCGCTCAAAAACACCTAGCAACTCTTTACCTCGAAACTCATAATTCAATAATATTTCAGATAAATATTCAAGACCATAAAGAAATAAACTTTGAGCTTTTCTTCCGTGT
>CAMCYC010000003.1 GCA_945883795.1 Sulfurimonas crateris
GAAGGGAATTGGTCGTAAATCATTACAGTGCATCAATCGTAAATGGTATCTATAAAAAACTAATAGAGGAGATTCTTTGAATATTTTACTCACAGGTTCAAGCGGTTTTTTGGGAACTTATTTTCTCCAAAACTATAGTTCAAAATATACCATGAAGACTTTTTCATTTTTGCAAGATAATTTTCAAACTTTGGATATAGAAAATATCAATACTGTTATTCATCTCTCCGCACTTGTACATCAAATGGGTGGTGCGAGTGTAGAGGAGTATGAAAAAATAAATGTGATACAAACACTTCTTCTCGCCAAAAAAGCAAAAGAGAGTGGAGTAAGCCATTTTATTTTTATGAGTAGTGTCAAAGTATATGGGGAAGAATCTCAAACTGTTTATACAGAAAATAGTGCATGTAAACCTGAAGATGATTATGGCAAAAGTAAGCTCAAAGCTGAGAGAGAGTTGCAAAAACTCGAAGATGCAAGTTTTAAAATCTCAATCATAAGAACGCCTATTGTTTATGGATATGGTGTAAAAGCAAATATTAAAAATCTTATTAATTTGGTCAAAAAAATCTCTCTATTGCCTTTTGGTGCTATACAAAATAAGCGAAGCATGGTTTATATTGGTAATCTTTGTCATTTGCTAGATGTTGTGATTGAACAACAAAAAGAGGGTATATTTTTGGCGAGTGATGATGAGGTTGTGAGTACAACAAAATTGATTGAACTTATCGCAAAAAATTTAGATAAAAAAATAACTTTTATTCAAATACCATTTTTTAAACAACTTCTCAAATTAGTAAAACCCTCTTTTTATAAAAGATTGTATGAAAGTTTGGAAGTTGATACTACTCAAACAAAAAAAATATTAGGGTTTAAAAATTTATATACACTCCAAGAGGGAATCAGTTTTATGATACATGGAAAAGAGTTATGATTTATGCAGTTGTATTGTTTCTATCTTTTATACTTACTTATTTTATTAAAAACCTAGCGATAAAAAAATCTTTGCTAGATATTCCAAATGAGAGAAGTTCTCACACTTTGCCAACCCCTCATGGCGGTGGCATTGCCATAGCGATAAGTTGGTTTTTTGGGATAAGTTATCTCTATTTTATAGACGATATTGACACACAACTTTATTACACTCTTTTAGTAGGCATTGTTATTTCTGTTGTTTCTTATCTGGATGATTTGTATGAACTGAGTCCAAAAGTGAGACTTTTTACGCAAAGCTTCGTTGCGTTTGCTGGACTTTATTTTTTAGGTGGGCTTGAAAAAATAGATTTTATTTTTTTTACAATTGAAAATCAAATTTTTACCAATCTTTTTGCCTTTTTTTTAATTGTTTGGTTTATAAATTTATATAACTTTTTAGATGGAATTGATGGATATGCAGGAAGCCAAGCTATATTTTTGGCACTTGCTGGATTTTTACTTTTTGGTGGTCATCACTTTTTAGTTTTAATTTTTGCAGTTTTTGGTTTTTTGATTTGGAATTGGCATAGAGCAAAAATTTTTATGGGCGATGTTGGGAGTACACTTTTGGGTTATAATATTGCAGTATTTACCCTTTATTATGCAAATCAAGCGAGCCAAAATTTATGGATATGGATTATTTTATTTGGAGTTTTTTGGTATGACGCTACGCTTACTCTTTATAGAAGATATAAAAATGATGAAAGACTCAGTCTAGCACATAAAAAACATGCCTATCAAAGAGTAACTCAAGCTGGATTTGCTCATGACAGGGTTGTACTTTTCGCCATGGGAGTGAATTTACTTTTATTAAGTTTTGTTTTATTTGTATCTAACATGGCTCTTGCATTGATTATTGCTTTGTTAGTGTTACATGCAAGTGTTGTGTATGTCGATAAGAAAAAGAGATTTTAGATGAATATAGACAAACCATTATTAAATTTTTTAGTCATTATCGTGCTATCGTTTGCAACATTTTTATGGACATTTTTTATTTTTCATATTTCTTTTGATGAAAAAATTGTTTTAACGGTTATAAGCATTCGTATCATAGCTTCTTTGTTTATTTTTCGTGATTATTCCCTCTCATGGTCAAAAGTTTCTCCAAAAACATTTCTTCTTAAAAGTGTTGTATATATTGTTGCATTTTTAGTGTATGCAACTATTTTTTATACTTATATCCATTTGTCTTTTTTAGCATCAGAACTTTTTTTATATATTTTTATCGTCAATTTTATGATGTACTTGTATTATTATCTTGTCAATAGAAGCCATATAGAAAAGACAAAATCAGTGGTAATTTATGGTGCTGGAAAAGCAGGGATAAAATTAGAATCAGAATTTTCAGATACTGAATATAAAGTAAAATATTTTGTTGATGATAATAAAATATTGCAAAATCGCTCAATAGATGCTGTTTTAGTTGTCTCTAGTGAATATTTAAAAAAAAGTATTGGAGAAAATAGAGTTGATTTGTTAGTTATAGCTATCCCCTCCGCACCTCAAGAATTATTTAAAAAGATTTATGCTGATTTAAGCCCTTATTTTAAAGAGCTAAAAATTTTACCCTCCATGGATAAAATCTTAGAAAATAAAGAGTTTACAACGCAACTCAAAGATATTTCCGTTGAAGACCTTTTAGCTCGAAATCCACAAGATTTAGATAAAGAAAAAATAGCAGAATTTATAAAAGATAAAACGATTTTAATCACTGGTGCGGGTGGAAGTATTGGAAGTGAAATATGCAGACAGTGTGAAAAATTTGGTGCAAAAAAATTGATACTTTTAGATAATAGCGAGTTTAATCTTTATACAATTAGCGAAGAGATACAAAAAACAAAAAGTGTCTCTGTGATGCAAAATGTGGTAAACAAAGAGTTATTAGAGAAGACTTTTAAAATTTATATGCCAGAGATAGTTATTCATGCAGCGGCATATAAACATGTGCCAATGGTTGAAGCAAATATTTATGAGGCTATTGTAAATAATATTGTTGGAACCAAAAATGTGATTGATTTATCTCTTGCTTATGGAGTGCAAAAGGTTGTTCTTATCTCCACGGATAAAGCGGTGAGACCTACAAATGTGATGGGTGCGACAAAACGAATTTGTGAACTTTATGCTCAAAATTCAAATGGTTTTGCTACAGATATTGTGGCGGTAAGATTTGGAAATGTTCTAGGAAGTAGTGGAAGCGTAATTCCTAAATTTCAATCTCAAATTAATAATGGACATAATATTACAGTAACACATCCAGAGATTACAAGGTATTTTATGCTTATTCCTGAAGCATGTGAGCTTGTTCTTCAAGCTGGTGCGATAGGAACTGGCGGAGAGATATTTATCCTAGACATGGGTGAGCCAATAAAAATTGTAGATTTAGCTAAAAAAATGATAGCTTTGAGTGGTAAAGAGGGGATAGAGATAGAGTTCACAGGTTTGAGAGCGGGTGAAAAATTATATGAAGAGCTTCTTATTGACGCAAAGAGTGTTAAAACAGATTATAAATCAATTCTTATTGCACCACCCACAAAATATGATAGAGATAAACTCAATAAAGATATAGCTGAACTTCTTGTGTGTGAAGATAAATTGACGAAGTTAAAAGAGATAGTTCCAGAGTTTGAGCATAAAGTGTTACCTTCTTTGTAATAATAGAAATGTATAGTTTCATTTTTTCTGGGAATTTCTTATAAACTTTTAGATACCATTCTCAAACACAAGGAGGTTGTTATGGAAACTTTTATTATGTATGCTCTGGGCATTGGATTGAGTGTTTTTTTTCTTTATTTTGTGGGTATTTTAATTGCCCCTTATTCTCCAAATCAGATTAAAAATGAACATTTTGAATGCGGTTTACCTGCAAGTAGTTCTACCCCTAAAAAGGCAAATTTTGGATTTTTTATGTTTGCTATCATGTTTATTGTAGCAGATATGACTGGTTTATTTTTTACACTTTTCGTGTATGCGCATGATATTCATTCACAATTTATTGCCGCTATTTTTGCGGTTATTATTGGGTTTGCAGTCACATTTTCTATGAAGGAATATAATTATGCTCAAAGTATTTGATTTTTTTGCCCATGCCAAAAGTGAAAGTCTTTGGATGGCGCACTTTTGTACTGGTTGTTGCTCGCTTGAGATGGCAGCGGCTATGGGACCTCGTTATGACTGGGAACGGTATGGTTTTTTGCCTACTCCTACACCTCGCCAAGCAGATATTCTTATTATTACGGGACTTGTCACCAAAAAGATGCTTCCAGCACTTTTACGCACTTATGCACAGATGCCTGAACCAAAATATGTTTTAGCCCTAGGTGCATGTTCGTTTGATGGCGGACCTTATAATGACTCTTTAGCAGTTATTAAAAACCCTACGGAGATACTTCCAGCAGATGTTTTTGTAGCAGGTTGCCCACCTAAACCTGAAGCAATTATTAGTGGCATGGAAGAGATAAAGAAAAAGATGAAAGCTGGAATTCCTAGTGCAGCATCAGAGGGTGGACTTTGGAAGGAGATGAGATTTTAATGCAAAATATCAAAAATATTTTATCCTCTTATGAAACAGAGTATATTGAGGATTATAAAACCGTTTGGATAAAAACAAAGTTGTTAAAAAGTGGTGATTTGCTTGAAGTTGCTAAAGCTCTCAAGGAAAATGGTCTGCGAACTATTTCTACCGTTTCTGCCACAGATTTTCTTGAAGAGAATAAAATCGAGATGAATTATTTCTTTGAGGATTTACTCACAAAACGAAATTGTTGGCTTAAATGTGATATTCCACGAGAGATAGAATTGTGTGTGATAGATTCGATTACTCCTCTTTTTGTGGGTGCTTCTTGGCATGAGAGGGAAGTTTTTTCTATGTTTGGAGTCAAATTTACAAACCATCCAGATTTGCGACCTATTATTGTTTCACAAGATTTTTATGGCAAAACCCCTTTTAGAAAAGATTTTGATTGGGATGCACATGAAGCGGATATTGTAACAAACATGAATACAATCGTGGATTCTTTTGCAAATGAAGAGTTAGAAAACGATAAAAAACTTGACCCACATGGTTCGGAGATGATTCTTAACTGGGGACCAACACATCCAGCAAGTGGACCAATTCGCCTCAAAGTACATTGTGATGGGGAAGAGGTGCTTGGCATTGACCCTGATATTGGGTTTGTGTGGCGAGCTTTGGAGCATTTAGTGACCAAAAAAGATTTTATTGGTGCTATTGTTGCAGTTGAGCGATTATGTTTTATGGATAATATCAACTCCATGGTTGGATATTGCCAAGCAGTAGAAGAGATTGCAGGGGTTGAAATTACAGAGTTTGCAAAGTATATGCGAGTAGTTTTAGGCGAAGTTGCACGACTTTCTTCTCACATGATGGGGATGGCTGGGGTTTATAATGCTTTGGGACTTCACACTGTCATGATGTGGAATATGGACATGAGAGAGTTCTTTTTGGACTTTTTGGAGAGTTATAGTGGGGCTAGAATTGCAACTGCTGCGATTGAGCCTGGTGGTGTAAGATACTCTTTAGAGCCAAAAATGTTAGAGGAACTTCAAAAGGCACTTGATAAATTTGATGCAACAAAAGAGGATATTCGGTCTATATTTGTAAAAAATCCAACTATGAAACTTCGTGGTGCAAAAATTGGGATTATATCTGCTGATGAAGTTTTGGATTATGCACTTTGTGGTGTTGTGGCACGAGCGAGTGGAGTCAAAACAGATATTAGAATTGATGAGCCTTATGGAGCGTATGCAAATATTACAATGGATTATATTACCCAAGAGAGTGGTTCTGCACAAGATAGAATGATTCAAATTTTTGCAGAGATGGAACAATCTGTTGATATTATCAAACAAGCCAAAAAACATATTGAAGCAAAAGTTGCTTCGGCTGAGTTTGATTTAACAAAAGACCACATGGTAAAAGTACCTAAAAAACTTCCAAAAGGGGAAGCGATTAGTAGGGTAGAGTGGGCAAGAGGGGAAGTTTTAATGCATTTAGTTACAGCAGAAAAAGCCACTTCACCGTATAGACTTAAATTAAAAGCACCAAGTTTTAATCATACCATGATGCTTAATCATCTTTTAGAGGGGAAAACTCTTTCAGACATTCCACTTATCTTTGGCAGTCTTTATATCTGTCAAGGTGATTTAGACAGATAAGGAGTAGATATGGATATGATATTTAATATAGTTGTTTTTCCAGGGCTTTTATATGTTTTGTTATGGACAGTTGCATTGTTTTGGTTTTTTAGAAAATTTATGGCAGCTCTTCATAAAAGAGTTGGTCCTAGTTTTAATGGACCTGCTGGGAGTTTACAAACACTTTTTGATTTGAGTAAACTTCTTACAAAAGAGAGTATCACTCCAAAAGGGGTAAATCCTTATCTTTTTTCAATCATGCCACTTCTTGCTGCTACTATTGCGATGTTACCTACTGCACTCATTCCATGGACACCTAACCTCACGGTGGTTTCAAGCCAATATGCTTTGCTTGGACTCGTTGTTCTTATTGGAATAGAACCATTTTTACTCTTTTTAACAGGTTTTGGCTCTGATAATAAATACTCTTTTTTAGGTGGTATTCGGATTTTAACACAGATGATTTCTATGGAAACATCTTTTTTTCTCGCAGCTCTTTCACCTGCACTTTTATTTGGAACTATGAATTTAAACTCTATTGTAGAGCAAAGTACTTGGATGAGTTTTTGGATTTTATTTCCAGGATTTTTACTCTATTTTGTTGCACTTCTTGGACTCTTAGAACAACCTCCTTTTAATATTCCAGATGCAGAACAAGAGATAGTGTATGGTTTTTATACAGAATACAGCGGTACAAACTATTTTCTTTTAAAACTTGCAGAGTTTGCTGAGTTTATGGCAGTTTTTGCGGGAGCTGCAACACTCTTTTTGGGTGGTTTTAGAGGATTGTTTTTTGATAATTATTTTTGTCTTTTTATTAAAATGATTTTGATTGCAATTTTTATGATGACTATTCGTGCAAGTACACCTCGTATTACCATGAAACAGATGCTTAATTTTTCATGGAGCTATTTAGTGCCACTTTCACTTTTAAATCTTGCATGGATTATGTTAGCTAAAATATTTATACTCGGAGGCGTTGCATGATTTTTCAACTTATTGCAAAAGTGTTTCGTGTTTCAAAGGCACTCTTTATCAAAAGCCCAGCAACACAAGATGTAAGAACACATGTTATGCACCAAGCAGAGCGTTATAGAGGTGAGCATAGAATCGATTATGAAACTTGTATAGGGTGTGATGCATGTGATAAAATTTGTCCAACTCATGCTATTACCATGAAACATCTGCCGTTTAAAAAACAAAATATTGTTCCAGAGGTGAATCTTTCTGTTTGTATATTTTGTGGACTTTGTGAAGATGTTTGTCCTACAAAACCAGAAAAGTCAATTATTTTGAGTGGTGGAAGGTATGATATGCTTAGTGGTGGTTGGCATGAAGACCAAAATCAATTTTGGGTGCATGTTGATATTCCTCAAAGTTATATAGATAGCAGACTCGAAGAGGAAGAGGCTGCAAGAGTAAAAAAAGAGTTAGCTGCAAAGAAAAAAGCAGCCCAAGGAGAAAAAGAATGAATATAGTTATTTTAACCATTGTTTTAGCACTTGCAATTGCTTCTTTGAATCTCAAAAAGAGTATCGCAGCACTAATATCTTTTGCTCTTATGATGTTAGTTTTGGGGATTTATTATATCTCTTTAGATGAAAAACTTTTGGGATTATTTCAAATTTTTGTTTATACTGGCGGGATTGGTGTGCTTATGCTTTTTGGGATAACTCTTATTGGCGTTGAATTTCCAATTACAAAGAAAAATCCATGGACTGCATTTATCTCATTTTTATTTTTTGTTCTCGTTGTTGTTTTTGGTTTGAAAAATCATATACTTTTGGTGGCACATCATCCAGAAATAGTGGAGAGTAAAGAACTTTTTGCAAACTCTTATAGTGATTTTGTGATTATCTTTGCATTGATAGGTTCAAGCCTACTCTATGCAACAATTAAAATGATAAATGTACTCAACCCTAAAAGGAAAAAAAATGTTTGAAACTGACATGCTTTTTGCCATTGCACTCTTTAGTATAGGGCTTTTTGGAGTCACTTCCAATAAAGATTTTTTACGCATATTCTTTTCATTAGAGATGCTGATTAACGCTGTTATTTTAATGTTGGCTTCAAGTGCTCATTATTTGGGATTGTCACAAAATCTTCCACTTGCTTATATGCTTATTATTTTAGCAACGCTTGAAGCTGGTGTTGGAATTTTGATTTTTGCAGCTGCAAATAAGTTTACACACTCAGTTGTCCCAGATGAGATAGACCATGAAGGAAGCAAATGAATACACAAATAACAGCTTTATTATTGTTGCCATTTATTGGGGCAATTGTCACATTTGTAGTAGGAAAATATAAAAAATCACTTGCTTTTTGGTTTGCTGAAATTATCGGTATTACCCTCTTTGTATTGAGCTTTTCTATTTTTATGTCTTGGCATGAGCCTTTGAATTTTGATTTTCAGTGGTTTACTTTTGGAGCAACGACTTTGCCTTTTGGGATTTATATTGACCATTTATCTCTTGTGATGCTTCTTATTGCCACAGGTTTAGGTGCACTTGATATACATTTTTCGCATGATTATATGGCAGAAGAGAAAGACCAAGCAAGATATTATTCAAAAATACTCTTTTTTATTGGTGGAATGATTTTACTCGTAAGTGCAAAAGAACTCACTGGTTTATTCGTTGGATGGGAATTTATGGGACTAGCGAGTTATTTGCTTATCTCTTTTTGGCATCAAAATTCTGCTCCAGCAGATGCTGGTGTTGCTGCATTTTTATATACAAAGTTTGGGGATATTTTTCTTTTTGCAGCGATTGGTTTACTCATTTATTATACTGGCACTTTGGACATGGTAAAACTGAATCAACCTGAAATAAATGGCTCAATTAGTACAAACATAATTTATGTGATAGCGGTATTTATTTTTATAGCTGCCATTGGTAAGTCTGGACAATTTCCTCTCTTTCCATGGCTTATGCGTGCGATGGAAGGTCCTACAACTGTTTCAGCACTTATTCATGGTGCTACTATGGTTAATAGTGGTATTTATATAGTTGCAAGACTTTTTGACTTTTATGTTGCTGCAAATGCTCTTATTGTTGTTGCGTCAATTGCTGCTTTGAGTGCGTTTATTGGAGCAACTTCTGCACTCGTGCAAGATGAGATGAAAAAGGTTCTTGCTTATTCAACCATGTCACATCTTTCACTTGCTTTTATGGGCTTGGGTGCAAGTTCTTTGGCGGTTGGTATGACCCATCTTGTAAACCATGCTATTTTTAAAGCATTACTTTTTTTATCTGTTGGGGCGGTGATTATGTCCACACATCATACAAAAGATGTTTGGAAATTAGGTGGCTTAAGTCATAAGCTTACACTTGTTGCACTCTTTATGGGGATGGGGATTCTTTCATTGAGTGGTGTTCCCCCTTTTAGTGGTTATTTTTCCAAAGATGCAGTTTTGGCTTCAGCACTTTTAAATCCACAAACGCATGGTTTCTTGAGCACTTTAACTATTATTGCGGGAGTTCTTTCTATTGCTTATGGTGGAAGATTATGGACACTAATTTTTGGAGGAAGGGTACGAGATAGAGAGATATATGAAAAAGCAACAACTCCATCGCTCTTTTGGATATCTTTACCTTTAGGAATTATGGCAGTTTCCACATTGGTTTTGGGTTTTTATCACGAAAAAGTAATCAATTTTATTGCTAATCAAGAGTATATTGAACCGCATGCAGATTGGTTACTATTGTTTATGATGAGTGCGATTTCTCTCTTAGCGTTGCTTGTGTATTACTTTTATAGGCGTCGATATAGTTTAAGAGAAAAAGTATCTGCACAACCTTTTATGAAAACAATTCGTCAGGTTTTATTAAATGGCTATTATATTGAAGTGATGATTACTTGGTTTGCAAAAAATATTATGGTTTACAGTGTTGCAAAAAGTATTAATTGGAGTGAAAAACATATTATTGATGGTTTAGTCAATGGCATGGTTTCTTTGAGTCATAAAATATTTATTTTATTTGAAAAAACACAGAGTCCAAAAGTAAGCAATCAATCAGGCACCATGCTTTTGGGTGTAGTGCTTATTGTGATGATAATTTTTATAGGAAGTGTGCTATGAGTTCTCTTTTACTTATTTTTTCTCCAATAGTTTTATCGTTATTTGTTTATTTTATCACTAGAAATAGTGGTTATGCAAAGTACATAGCACTCGCTCTTTTTGGCTGGATGCTTTTTGAAAGTATAACCCTCTATATGCAATTACCACAAACTGGTTACATGTTGCTTGGAGAATTTTTAGATGTAAAAGCCTTTGATTTTAAGCTTGTTTTACAAGTGGACCGTTTGAGTGTTATTATGCTTTTACTTACCTCTGTTTTACTTATTTTAGTGACACTCTCTAGTTGGAGCATGAAAAATCAAGCAGCTTATTTTGCTTTGCTTATCTTTTTTTCAGGTGCAATTTTTGGTGTTTTTATGAGTACAAACTTCTTATGGTTTTTTATTTTCTGGGAATTAACACTTATCCCTATGTACTTTTTAGTAGGTGTTTGGGGTGCTGAGGGGCGTGTGTATGCTGCTATAAAATTCTTTTTATATACACATGTGGCTTCCATGTTCATTTTACTTGCATTTTTTCTTATTTATAAACAAAGTGGAACTTTTGATATGACGATGATTAAAGAGGCAGTTTTAGTGACACCTACTTTAATTTGGTGGCTTTTATTTATTGGCTTTGCTGTTAAAATGCCACTTTTCCCATTTCACACTTGGCTTCCAGATGCCCATGTTCAAGCACCTGCGCCTGTTTCTGTTTTACTCGCTGGGGTACTTTTAAAAATGGGTGCATATGCGATGATACGGATGGTAATTTTAATGCTTCCACTTGAAGCACAAAAGTACGCATGGGTGATTTTGATACTAGGACTTTTGAGTCTTTTATATGCGGGTTTTATGGCTTTATATGAAACACATGTCAAAAAAATGGTGGCATATAGCTCAATTTCACACATGGGGCTTGTTGCAATTGCAATATCTGCTATGAGTTTTGAGTCTTTGAGTGCTGGAGTGTATGAGATGATAGGGCATGCTTTTATTATTTCTCCACTCTTTTTAATAGCTGGATTTTTCCATCACAAAACAGGGAGTTGGCAAATGGGTGATATGGGTGGTATTATGCAAAAAAGCCCTTATGTTTCCGCAATTTTTGTCTTAGCTGGTTTAGGGGCTTTGGGGCTTCCTGCAACTATGGGCTTTATCGGAGAACTCACAATTTTAATCAGCTCAATTGAGCGTTTTGGAACATGGCTTATTATTATTTTGCTCGGTTCTATGCTCTCGGCAGCTTATCTTATTTGGACATTTCGCCGTGTTATTTATGGCGAGATGAGTGAACTTGTGATGAAAACTGAGTTTAGCATGTCAAAAGTGGAATTTCTATCGCTTATGATTTTTGCGATTTTGATAGTTCTTTTTGGAATTTATCCCCAACCACTTTTTGATATGATAAATCAGGTTTTTAGCGGTTATGTAATAGGAGGTGCATTATGAGTGCTTTTGTTGTTTTATTTGCCTCGGCACTATTTTCTTTTGCTATTCGTGGTGTATTGATACAAAAAGCGTTTGCTTTTAGTGCATTGGTTGTGGCGGGTAGTTTAGTGATTTTAGGTTATACCACTCCACTGAGTGGTTTTGGCTCAAATACTATTATCTCTTTTTTTGAACTGATAGTATTTATAGTTTTTGGTGCTGTGGTTTTGAGTGAAGATGAAACTATAAATATTACGCAATCACTTTTCATAGCCTCCGCCTCTCTTTTACTGCTTGAGAGTAAGACAATTTTAACTTTTGTTATCTCTTTTGAAGCACTTAGTATTATTTCATTTATTTTGGTGAGTAATATTAAAAATGCAACTCAAGCAGAAGGTGCTTTAAAAATGTTTATCTCAGGGGCAATTGCAACTGGATTGATTGTTTTGGGGTTAAGTCTTTATACGATTGAAGGGCACTCTCTAAATGAAGCTATCTCTATGAAAGCTGGTCTTTTTGGAACTCTTGGTTTATGGATTATTTTAGTTGGATTATTTTATAAATTGACAATTGTTCCCATGCATGGCTGGGCAGCGGATAGTTACGCACAAGTGAGACCTTCTCATGCTGCAGTTCTCTCTGGAGTTGCCAAAACAGTTGTTGTAATAGCCTTATTTTATACTTTTTCCCCTTTTATTTTAGAAAATTTAAGTTTTAACTCCCCAATTTTTCTTGTTCTTTCTGTTGTTACGATGACAATTGGAAATGTGCTTGCACTTTTTCAAAAGAAAATTGGTAGAATCCTTAGCTATTCTTCTATCGCTCATGCAGGTTATATGTTGTTGCCATTTGCAGTGCTAGAAAGTTCGTTTGCATCCACTGGATTATTATATATGGCTATTGCCTATATTTTTATGCAAACAGCACTTTTTTTACTTTTGGATAAACTCTCAAATGGAAATAGTGATATGACGCTTGAGCAATTCAAAGGGTTGGCAACAAAACAGAAACTTAGCGCACTATTTTTTACAGTACAACTTTTTTCACTCGCAGGAATTCCACTTCTTGGAGGTTTTATCTCTAAAGCAATTTTGGTCTATGCGGTTGTAGATGTGAATTTAACAGTTGTTGCTTTGATAGTTTTACTTAATTCTGCTTTATCAGTTGGTTATTATGCATGGATTATAAAACATATTTATTTTGATGGTGTAAGTGGAGAGAATAAAATCACACAAGTCGCAATAATGCCACTTCTTGCACAAACTATTTTACTTTTAGGAACACTTTATTTTGGTATTTTTGCCTATAGTGTTTTTTCAGTTACAATTTAATTGTTAAGGGGCGTAAATGACAAATGAGATGCTATATATATTTTTAGGTATCGTAATTCTTATAGCAATTGGTTTGTTCATTTTTCGCTCTCGTCCCATGAAAATTGTACAGACAAAAGAAGAAAAAAGAGAAGAGATACTAAGCGGATACAAAAAGCAGTTACAAGAAGCGCTTCTTCCACTTAAAGATGACCAACAGACTAGGATAAATCTAAAAAGTAAACTTCTGAAAAATATAAGTTATGAACTCTCAAGAAATATTTTTTTTGACCAAAGTGAAATTAGAGAGATAATATTAGAGTTATCTTTGGAATAATTTGGTACTTTTTTTGCTATAGTCATGCAATTATATAATAGGTCTTAGTAGTCGGAATTGAATAATTATGAATTATTTAATTTTGATTTCTTAATGACTTACAATCAAGGTACATGATGTCAGATGCAGTAGAAGAGATAGTAATTATTGATGATAGTGAAGCTAATAAAGTTGGTAATTCAAATAAAAAAATAAAACACCAAAATGATAATGATGAGGCAAAAAAGAAAAAAATTATAATTTTTGGTGGTGCAGCGATTGCATTAACTCTTATTATTGTAATAGTTATTTTGTTATCTATAAAACTATCAAAACAAGAGGTGGCTCTTCCTATGGCCATGGAACCCATAGAAATAAAGCTTGAACAAAAAACTACGGTATCTATTGAACCTAGTAAATTAGAAAAATTAATCTCTAAAGCTAATTATTTGTACACGAATGGCTCAAAAGAGGAAGCACTTCCTTTGTATGAAAAAATAGCACTCTATTCTCAAGCAATTTCAAGATACAATTTAGGTGTTGCACAAATGAAAAATGGGCAATATGAGATGGCACTTGAAACATTCAAGCAAGCAATTACGAATGATAAAAAAAGGTGTGTCAGTGCAATAAATGCAGCCGTTTGTTGTTTACAGCTCAAAGATGAAAGCCGTTTTAAATATTATATAGATTTAGCATATGCTTATTTGCCAAGCGAAGCGAATTCCCCTTTATATTCCTATTATTACACACTTATTAATTATTACAATAAAAATTACTTAGAAAGTTTGAGTTCACTTGAAAATCCAAGTTCAGACGAATATCCAGAGATTAAAAAATATTTGAGTGCAAAAATGAATGCACTTTTTGGTAACGATTATGAGGCGATAGAATCTATGGAAAAATCGTTTATGCAAGCAGATTCGTTTAATATTGGACTTTTATACGCAAGAGTTGGGGAATTAGTTCTTGCTAAAAAGAACTTTGAAGAAGCTATTTTACATAATAATGAGCCTATGAAATCACAACTTGCATTGGGACTTATTGATTTGAAATTAGGTTTTGTACTCTCGGGAAGCAAAGAGATTAAGAATGTAACAGATATGTTTGAAGAGGAGATTTATAATCCATATCCAATCAAAGTGGAACTTAAAAATTCTCTTTTTGAACCAGTTGAAGCTCAAAAATTGTATCGAAATTTTGAAAAAAATAAGTATTTCAATTACCAAAAACTGTTTTATTTTTCCCCTTATAAAATTTTTAATGCCGAGCAAACAATTAGTTATATCCGAAAAGGAAATGCAAATATTTTTGTTGATAATATTGAAGGTGCTCAGGAATATCTTAAAAAAGGGGATTACTCTTCAAGTGTAAATCTTGGAATAACAGCAGCCATTCAAAAGGCTTTGCAGTTTAAAATAAGAGAAGCAAACGAAGAGTTGCAAAAAATGGTTAAAATAGAGCCACGCCATTCTATATTACAGTACGATTTAGCTCTTACCTATGCACAAATGGGAGATATGATTGAAGCACAGAAACATTTTTTACTCTCTTATCATCTTGATGCAAAAAATTATTTATCTGGAATATATGCACTCATGACAAGCCAGATAATTAATAAAGAGAGTGATAAGTTTAAATCTATTCTCAAAAATGACTTAGAAGATGAAGAAGCCAGTGAGAATATTGATTTTTATAAAACTCTTTATGCCATGAGTGAAAATAATATACTTGTCATGTCTGATTGGCTTAATAATAGTTACAAAAGAAAACCTCTCTATTTAGCAGTCGATATTATTAGTGCTTTAATTTTAAATAAAACAGCGGCTGCAAATAAAGCTTCTGAAGAGTTGGTGAAATTATCTCCACATGAGATAGTGCCACACTTAATGTATGCAGATACTCATTTTGAGAAATTGGCTTATAAAGAGTATGCAAAAGAGTTATATAATTATTTAAAGTTGCAAAAGTTTGATTTTGATGATTTGTATTTTGGTCCTGAAATAGTACGCTATTTATATATACAAGCAAATCTCATGACGGGAAGACTTTATTATCTGCAAGAACAATTAAAAGAAGTTTTAAGTAAAACCAAAGAGACTAAACAGGAACTCATCAGAGGGTTAGCTTTGACTTATTTGTATAATAAAAATTTTGAAGAATCATATACGCTTTATAATCAACTCATTGATGACCTCAAAGTCACAGATGCTCGCACCCTATTTTTGGGTGCAGTTGCATCTACTGCAGCCAATCATCATAGCAATGCGATAGCATTACTTGAATTATCAAAGATAAAAGACCCAAATTTTTTAGAGAGTCGTTACGCTTTAGGTCTTTTATATCTTGAGGCAAAAAATAACCAAGGTGGAGTTATCCAATTGGCAAAAGTTGGAGATGGAACTTTTATTTCTGAATATTTTAATTTTGAAATTGATTTAGACAAATTGTTATTTGAGAAGCAACGCAAGGTTGAATAGTATTTTATAATATTAAAAAAATATCCCTCTTTTTTCTTTGCTATGTTCATGCTATGTTCTTTTTCTATAATCGTTATTATTAAATCATAGGGGAAACTACATATGAAATTTATATCTATCAAATTAAAATTGCAATTAATTTTAGTTGCTACAGTAGTATTAGTTACAATTGTTATTGTTGTTCAATCAATTTTTAGTATCAATAAAATAAGTGAACATAATATTCTAAAATATAAAGAAGAAGCTTATTTAAATAAAGAGATAGAACTTAAAAATTATATTTCCGTAGCTATAAAATCGATAGATTCCTTTTATCAAAGAACATCTCAAGAGAAGATAAAACAAGAGGTTCAAAATGAGCTCAAAAATCAAACAGATTTTTTATTTAGTATTCTCAATAAAGAGTATGAAGAGAATAAAAATAAACTTTCTTCAGAGCAACTCGCTATGAGGATAAAAAATCTTGTTAGTTCTGTGAGATATGGTGAAGATGGTTATTTTTGGATAAATGACACTTCACCAAAAATGATTATGCATCCTATAAAACCTAGTTTAGATGAAAAAGATTTATCTAAGTTTCAAGACCCAAACGGTGTTTACCTTTTTAATGAAATGGCTCAAGTAGCAAAAACAATAGGAGAAGGAATTGTAGAATATAGTTGGGCTAAACCAGGATTTGAAAAACTTCAACCGAAAGTTTCTTATGTAAAATTATTTAAGCCTTTCAATTGGGTAATAGGCACAGGTGCTTATGTTTCGGATGTTACAGCTAAAATACAACAAGAAGCACTCAAAACAATTTCCGACATGAAATTTGGAGAGAGTGGTTATTTTTGGATAAATGATACCTCTCCAAAAATGATTATGCACCCTATCAAACCAGAACTCAATGGAAAAGATTTATCAACTAGCAAAGACCCAAACGGTGTTTTTTTATTCAATGAGATGGTAAAAATTTCACAAGAAAAAGGTTCTGGCATGGTGAAATACTATTGGGAAAAACCAAAACATGAAGAACCACAACCAAAAATGTCATATGTTGAACTTTTTAAACCTTGGGGATGGATTATAGGAACTGGGGAATATATTGACAATATAGAAACAAAAATCACACAAATGAGACAAACAGCATCTGATGAGATTTTGGATTCAGTAGAAAGAATGATTATAACAAGTATAGCTATATCTGCATTTATTGCTTTAATTGTATCAATTATTGCTAATCGAACTATTATCCAACCAATTAAAAATATATTACAAGTTACCGCAGATTTAGCACAGGGTGATGGTGACCTCACAAAAAGAATACTTATTTGTAGTAATGATGAAATTAAAGAAATTGCAAACTACATGAATAATTTTATAGAAAAAGTGCATTCAAGTATCAGTGTAGTCAAACTTTCAAGTATTGAAAACTCTTCCATTGCACATGAACTTTCTATGACATCTTCAAATGTGGGTAAAAATGTTGAAAAATCTTTATTAATTGTAAATGAAACAACGAATAAAGCTACTCTTATAACCCAAGAGATAATCAACTCAATACAAGATGCAGTAAAAAGTAAAGAAGATATGATTGCAGCAAATAAGATTCTCAACGATGTAAGAGATGAGATAAGAGAACTGACAAAAAAAGTACATCTAAGTGCAGAAAATGAAACAAATCTTGCCATTAGTATCAACGCATTATCAAAAGATACAGAACAAATCAGAAATGTCCTTGAAGAAATTTCCGATATAGCAGACCAAACAAATCTTTTAGCACTCAATGCAGCAATAGAAGCTGCCCGAGCAGGAGAAAATGGACGAGGATTTGCTGTTGTCGCCGATGAAGTAAGAAAATTAGCAGAAAGAACTCAAAATAGTTTATCTCAAATTAATATTACGATAAATGTAATTTTAGAAGCTATAACTTCCACTAGTAAACACATGAATAGCGATTCAAAAGATATGGAGAAGCTAACTGCCATATCTGTAGAAGTAGAAAAAAAAATAAATGCTACGGTCAGCATTGTGAAAAAAGCAACAAACGCAAGTGATAAAACTGTAAAAGATTTTGAAAAGACAGGAGTTCACATTGGAAATATTGCAAAAGGTATCAATGAAATAAACTCTATCTCTACGGTCAATGCGAAAAATGTAGACGAGATAGCAAGTGCTGCACATCATTTAAATAGTTTAACATCCCAACTTGCAAATAAATTAGAACAGTTTAGAACTTGAAGATGATTGTAATGCAAGAGAAATATTTCATAATTACATAAAAAGAGAATTATAATGTTAGCACATTCCTATTTGTATCAATAATGAGTTAAAACCTCTATGGTTTATTTTTTAATCTCCATATTTCCTTCATCTTTTTTTATTATAATGACAAACTAGAATTCACATTAATTACATAAAATTTTAAAGCCTATTTTTTGGGCTTTTGTGTGGTTTTATGGGGTTTGTCTGCATTACATAATTTCATGAAAAGTCCTTAAAATAGAGCTTTTCATGAAGCACATGATAAATGCGAGTTAGAAAATGGTATATATCAAAATTAGGATTGATTAAAAATGTTAAATATTATTTTATTAAGAATTGCTAAAACGGCAATTTTACAGGCATTCGACAAAAATAGAGATATTGATACACAAGGACTTATAAGTAAATACCCTTTTCTAGAAAAAGCGGGTGCTTCTTTTGTAACACTTAAGTATGAGCATCAGCTTAGAGGATGTATTGGCTCAATAATAGCACATAGAAAGCTTTTGGATGACATTGTGCGTAATGCAAAATCTGCTGCTTTTAATGACCCTAGATTTAGCTCTTTAAAAAGTGAAGAGTTTTCACATCTCACACTTGAAGTTTCCATTTTAAGTGAACCTCATTTTTTAGAATATGAAGATTTTGATGATTTAGTACAAAAAATTCGACCAAATATTGATGGACTTATTTTAAAATATGGGGTTTATCAAGGGACATTTTTGCCTCAGGTTTGGGAGCAACTTACACAGGCTAAAGATTTCTTAGAACACTTGAGCATAAAAGCGGGTGCAAATCCTAGTATTTATGCGAAGCATCCAGATATTTATACCTATCAAGTCGATGCGATAGAGGAGAAATTTGATGCAATATTACCGTTATAAAGATGAAACATCTCTAACATGCTTATTGTGCAAACATTACTGCACTTTAAAAAAAGATTCGCATGGGATTTGTGGAATAAACTTCAATATTGATGAGCATCTGGTAAATAAAACATATGGACATCCAAGCACTGTTCATGTAGACCCTATAGAGAAAAAACCGCTTTATCATTTTTTGCCCTCTTCTTCATCCCTTTCCATAGGAACAGTTGGCTGTAATTTTAGATGTCCATTTTGTCAGAACTATTCTATTTCGCAGACCTCTACTGTAGACGAAAGTAGTTTTTACACTCCTCAAGACTTGGTAAATTTAGCACTTAAATATAAAACAAAAAGTATTAGTTACACATACAATGAGCCAACCATCTGGTATCCTTATGCAAAAGATATTGGTATGCTTGCAAAAGAATATGGGCTTAAGAATGTTTTTGTTTCGAGTGGATATGAATCAAAAGAAGTTTTAGAAGATATGAAATATTGGGTTGATGCTGCAAATATCGACCTTAAAAGTTTTTCTCATGAGTACTATAAAAAAGTTTTAAAAACTGATTTAGATGGTGTTTTAGAATCTCTTATAGAGTTTGCCAAGAGTAATATTTGGCTAGAGATAACAACCTTAATCATACCAAATATCAATGATAGCGATGAAGAGATACACAAAATGGCAGAGTTTATCTCAAGCAAATTAGGAACAGATATACCATGGCATTTTAGTGCTTTTCATCCTGATTATAAAATGCTTGATACGCCGAGTACATCTTTGGAAAGTTTGCAAAGGGCTAAAGCTATTGCTCAAAGTTACGCTATAAAGTATGTTTATTTAGGAAATATAAGAACAAATACAAATACATATTGCGATAAATGCCATGCAGAACTTATACAACGCAATGGCTTTTTTGCAGAGTATTCAAATATGCAAGGTAATCAATGTTTGGCATGTGAAAATATTATACCAGGAGTTTTTAGATGAGAAGAGAGATGAGCGTTGTTGGTTTATTTTATCCAGCCAGAGATGTTGAATTAGAGAGATATTTTGAGCATTTTAATAAGATATACGATACTCATGAAACATTACCAGATGTACAAAGTAGGGCAGTGATAGTTCCTCATGCGGGTTATATTTACTCTGGATATACAGCAAATATAGCCTATAGGATTTTGCAAAATTCTCGTATTAAAAATTTTGTAGTCATTGGACCTTCCCATAAAGTAGGTTTTGAAGGGATAAGTCTTTGTACTGCCCAAACTTATGCTACACCTTTTGGAAATATTCAAAGTTCTGCAGCACTCGTAGCGGAGTTAAAAGACGATTTTAATCTTACTACTATTTTAAGTCCACATGCTGAACATAGTACAGAGGTACAATTTCCCTTTATTAAATATTATTTACCAGATGCAAAAATTGTTGAACTTGTGTATGGGAATATCCCTCCTGAATTTCTTTCTCAAATCATAGACTTTATTTTAGAAAAAAAAGATTGTGGGGTTATCATCAGTACCGATTTAAGTCATTTTTACACGCTAGAACAGGCAAATAAACTTGATAATATTTGCCTCAATGGTATCTATAACTTGGAAATACGCCTACTCAATCAAGGGTGTGAGGCATGTGGCATGACAGGTGTAAAAGCGATGATTCTAAGTGCCAAAAAATTGCGACTTACTTCGGGTATTTTAGATTACAGAACAAGTGCTGATACTAGTCATAACACAAAGAATGTAGTGGGTTATGTGAGTGCTTTTTTTAAAAATGGAAGATAAAATAAACTCTATCTTCTATAATAATATGCTTATTTGTTTTATATTTAGGAATAAAAATTATTAATTATTTAAATTTTATTCCTAATAAATATTTTCATCTCAAAACTTTGAAAATTAAAATTATATTTTAACTATATTTAATTGACAAGTAAGTGTTCGCTCTACTAAAACACGAGCAACTTCAAGTTTTCCATCTACAATTACATTAACATTGAGGTCTTTTAGCTTTTCTCGCTCATCTGCAGAAATAACTTTTACTACCAAATTTACATTTTTTGTTTGCGCTAAAATTGCTTCACAAATAGAGCGTTTTTTATCAAAATTATCAAGTGTCACAATTACTGCAGCTGCATGCTCAACATTTAAAGCTTGAATAATAGAGCGTTTTGACATATCTCCTAAATAAGCTTCTAATCCTTCGTTTAACGCTTCTTGCACATGTTTTGGGCTATTATCAACGATGATATAATCTGCTCCATAAAGTTCCAAATTCTGTTCAACAAACTTTCCTACAATGCTATATCCACAAATAATAACATGATTTTTTCTTGTACCCATATGTAAAACTTCAGGAATAATATTATTATCTTTTATAAAAAAGTTTGCTATTACTTTTGTTTGAGGTACCAAAAATGGTGAGATAACCATTGAAAAAATAACAACTAATACGAGTAGTTCGGAGAGTTCATTATTAATTAATCCATTCATACTTGCAAGTGCAAAGATAACAAAAGCAAACTCTCCAACCTGAGAGAGTGCTATTCCTGTTGTGAGGGCAAGTGGGCTTGGTGTGGAAAATTTGAGCGCTCCAAATGTAATAAGCGTTTTTAGAACTATTATAAGCAAAAATAGAGCAGTAATTAAGGCAATATTTTGCACTAGCATCTCCAAATTTATCTTCATCCCAATCACAATAAAAAAAGTTCCCAATAAAATATCTTTAAATGGAGCGATGTCTGATTCTACTTTATGATGATACTTTGTCTCGGCAATAATCATGCCAGCGACAAATGCACCCAAAGAGTAAGTAAAGCCCATAAAATGTGCTAAAAGTGAAGCAGCTACAACAACAAATAAAACCGAACTCATAAACAATTCATCAAGCTCAGAAGATGCAGAAAAGTGCAATAGCCATGTGATAACTCTTTTACCTACAACAAATAAAAGTGCTATAACAATAACCGCACTTATAAGAGTATGATAAAGTATGGTGCTAATACTTTCGCCTGCTTCATGTGTCAAAATACCAATCAAAATTAAAATTGGAATCACGGCAATATCTTGAAAAATAAGTATTCCAGTTGCACGCTGTCCATAAGGAGCATGAATCTCTTTGGAGCTTTTTAAATAGCTCAAAACAATAGCAGTTGAAGAGAGAGAAAATGCAAGAGCTGTAATGAGTGCAGGCATAGATTCTAAATTAAAAAAGTAATGTCCTATAAGAAAAAAGAGTGTTGCACTTAAACCAACTTGTAATATTCCATTAGTAAAAATAATATTTTTCATGGAGTTCATTTTTGCAAGTGAGATTTCAAGACCAATCGTAAACATCAAAAACACAATACCAAATTCAGCAATATCATTCAGTGTCTCAGAACTTGCAAGATGTTTTAAATCAAAAGCATACACCATGACAGTACCTGTGAGAATATAGCCAATAATTTGCGATATCCCAAATCGTTTGAGAAAAATATTAGTAACTGTAGAGAAACCAAGAGCGATAATGATAAATAAAAGGACTTGTTCCATAGGTATTCTTTGTGTGAAATATTTTGTAGATTATAGCTTATTTGAGGTTTATTCTATAGAGATTTTAAGAGATTTTAGAATACAATCCGCGAATTATTAATCTTTAAAGGCTTGACATGACTAAATTCATTTTTGTAACTGGTGGGGTTTTAAGTTCTCTTGGGAAAGGAATTACAGCTGCAAGTATTGGTACTTTGCTCAAACACGCTGGTAAAGAAGTGGGTATGTTAAAAATAGACCCTTACATTAATGTTGACCCTGGAACTATGAGTCCACTTGAACATGGAGAGGTTTTTGTCACAAAAGATGGCGCTGAAACAGATCTTGATATTGGAAATTATGAGCGATTTTTGGATAGTTCATTTTTAAAATCAAGTAACTTTACAACGGGTCAAGTATACTCTTCTGTTATTGAGCGAGAAAGAGCAGGTGGTTATTTAGGACAAACTATTCAAGTTATTCCTCATATTGTTGGAGAGATAGTCCATCGCATAAAACTCGCAGGAAAAGGGCATGATATCCTTGTTGTAGAGCTCGGTGGAACTGTGGGAGATATTGAAGGTTTACCATTTATGGAAGCAATTCGTCAGATGAAACATGATGATGATGTAGCTGGTACTTTTTTTATCCATGTCACACTTATCCCTTATATAAAAGCTGCTGGTGAGCTTAAATCAAAACCAACACAACATTCAGTTCAAGAGCTTCGCCGTATTGGAATTACACCTCAAATGATAATTGCAAGAAGTGAAAATGCAATGCCAAAAACATTTAAGAAAAAACTCGCCATGAGTTGTGATGTAAGTCAAGATAGCGTTATTGAAGCACTTGATGCGGCAACTATTTACGATATTCCTATCACATTTTTGCGACAAAATATTTTAAAACCAATTGCAAAAGAGTTGGATTTAGGGGAACTCAATCCCGACATGGAAGCATGGGATACTTTGGTTAAAAAAATTGTACAACCTAAAAATATCACTGTTATCGGTTTTGTAGGCAAATATTTGGCACTCAAAGAAGCGTATAAATCTTTGACTGAATCACTTATCCATTGTGGTGCACATCTTGATACAAGAGTAGAAATTGTTTGGGTTGATAGTGAAGAGATAGAAGAACGAGGTGCTGAAGCACTTTTGGGTGATTGTGATTCTGTTTTGGTTGCAGGTGGATTTGGAAATCGTGGTATTGAGGGGAAAATTAAAGCAATTGAATATGCAAGGGTTAATAAAGTTCCTTATCTTGGAATTTGTTTGGGTATGCAACTGACCCTTGTGGAATACGCTAGAAATGTACTCGGTCTTGCAGGTGCAAATTCTGTAGAATTTGATGAAAATACACCTCATCCTATGGTTTATCTTATTGATAGCTTTTTAGACCAAGCAGGGAACTCTCAGCTACGAACACATAAATCTCCAATGGGTGGCACACTCAGACTCGGTGAATATCCATGTGACACAAAAGAGGGTTCAATTTTACGCAAAGCTTACCATGGTGCGACAACTATTCATGAACGACATCGCCATCGTTATGAAGCAAATCCAGCATATCGTGAGCAGTTGGAAAAAGCGGGGATGATTGTGACAGGTGAATCAAATGGACTTATTGAAACGGTAGAAATTCAAGACCATCCATGGTTTTTAGGTGTACAATTTCATCCAGAATTTACATCAAGACTCCAAACGCCAAATCCAACAATCCTTGCATTTGTTCAAGCTAGTTTGAGTGCTGAGTAATATCACCCAATTAGATAAGCACTCTCTTTACGAGTTGCTTTCGCAACGCTTTGAGAGTGAAGATAAAAAACTCTCACAGATTCCAAATCCAGCTCTTTTACAAGATGCCACAAAATCTGCAAAAAAAATTGCCTTAGCCATAAGAGAAAATAAAAGAATCACTTTAGTTGGGGATTATGATGTGGATGGAGTAAGCTCTACTGCTATTATGGTTGATTTTTTTCGACAAATCCCTTATCCTCTTGAAGCAATTATTCCTAATCGTTTTCATGATGGTTATGGAGTGAGTCCTAATGTCTTAAAAAGAGTTGATGCAGATTTGGTAATAACCGTAGATAATGGAATCGCTGCTATTGGAGCGGCCCAAATTTGTAAAGAAAAAAATATTGAGCTTATCATTACAGACCATCATACGCCTTCAGATATTCTTCCAGAAGCGTTTGCAATAGTGGACCCAAAACTTGCAACTTGTGCGTATCCATTCAAAGAGATATGTGGTGCGCAAGTGGCATGGTTACTTTTGGCACTTGTTAAAAAAGAGTTAAACCTTACTATCGACATGAAACAATTTTTGGATATTTTGGCAATTGCAATTATTGCGGATATTATGCCTTTGATTGATATTAACCGCACTCTTGTCAAAGAAGGTTTAAAACTTATGCTCCATTCAAATCGCCCATCTTCTATAATTATCCGAGATTTTTTAAATAAATCTATTATCACTTCCGAAGATATAGCTTTTCAAATTGCACCTCGAATCAATTCAGCGGGAAGACTTGAAGATGCTTCTATTGCTTTGGATTTTTTTACAGCAACTACAACAACTCAAGCATATAAACAATTTGAACTTTTAGGCACACTGAACGAACTTCGAAAAGCAACAGAAGCAAAGTGCACACAAGAAGCGATGGAAATTGCCAATGGAGATGATAAAGTGATTGTTGTTTGGCATGAATATTGGCATGAAGGTGTTGTGGGGATTGTTGCCTCACGACTTGTTGAAGCATTTGGTAAACCTGCTATTGTTCTCAGCTGTGAAAATGGTATTGCAAAAGGAAGTGCTAGAAGTGTTGGTGAGGTGAATATTTATGAGCTTATCAAAGCAAATAATAGCTATTTGAGTAAGTTTGGTGGGCATAAAATGGCAGCAGGTTTGGGGCTTCTTGAAGAAAATATTAAAGCTTTTAAAATTGCAATTAATCAAACTGCTTTAAAAATTGACCCAAAAGATTTTATCCCAAAAGATACACTTATGGGAATACTCTCGAGTGATGAGATAGATTTAGAATTACTCAATTTATTGGAGAGTTTTGAGCCATTTGGTGAGGGAAATCTTCGCCCAAAATTTTTGCTTCAAGATGCAGATGTTGTCAAAATTCGTCTAATTGGTACAGATAAATCACATTCAAGAATTGAGGTAAAACAGTATCCACATGCAAAAAAGACAATAGAACTTGTAGCATTTCGCACTGTTTTTGAGATGCCAGAAAATAAAAAAATTACATGCAGTTATACGGTTTCAAAAAATGAGTTTAATAATAAACTCTCAGTGCAACTTCTTGTCGATAAAATTTACTGATTACTCCATCTCAAGGGACATGAGAAACATCTCTTCTCCGTCCAAAATGTCAACTTCTACACTTTGACATGCAGGGCAACAATACTCTAATTTTTTGAGTGTTGATTCTTTTTTACATGTAAGACATAAAATAACTATAGGCTGAATACTCATCACAAATTTCGCTTCTTTACAAATAGTTTCTTCTTTAAATGTATCAAATGCAGTTTCTAAAAGTTGCGGTTCAACGCCACTCATAACACCTATTTTGACAACAACTTTTGTTATTTTTAGAGCATCATTTTGGGTTGCATATTCTTGGCAAGAGTCTAAAAGTGATTGCACAATACTATATTCATGCATCAACAAATTCTCGGAAGTAATTCACCATTAGGCATTTCCAAAAATCTCGAAGTTCCCCAATTAGTGTGTAAAATCACTTTTTTGAGATGTCTTTTTGTCACTTTACCAATAATAGTTGCTTGGGAACAATTTTCAAAAGTTTGTAAAATTTTTATTGCTTTGTTGGCATCCTCTTTTTTCACAGCTAAAACAAATGTTCCCTCATTTGCTAAGGTGGTTGCTTCAAAACCCAATATTTCACAAATCCCATTTACCTCATCACTTATAGGAATTTTTGTCTCTTGGACTTCTATACAGATATTTGACTGTCTTGACCACTCATTCAAAACAGCACTCACTCCGCCTCTAGTCGCATCTCTCATGGCAGTTATTTTTATCCCTGAATCTATAAGTGCTTTGACTTGAGGAAAAAGTGAGTCACAATCACTCTTGAGTGTAGAATTTATCTGCATCCCCTCACGAGCCACAAAAATAGTAGCACCATGACACCCTATATCACGATTGAGCACAATTACATCATCTTGAGATATTGTATTGGAACTTATCCCTTTTTGAAGCACTTCGCCAATACCTGTTGTATTGATAAAGATTTTATCAACACTCCCACGAGGAACAACTTTTGTGTCGCCACTCACGATAATCGCATCATTGATTTCAAGTTCACGCTTCATGCTTTGCACAATTTTCTCAAGTTCATAAGTGCTAAATCCCTCTTCAATAATCACGCTACATGTAAGATATTTTGGCTTCGCACCCATCATGGCAAGGTCATTGCATGTGCCACAAATTGCGAGTTTCCCTATATCTCCACCACTAAAAAATAAAGGTGAAACAGTAAAACTATCAGTAGAAAAAGCAAGTTCTCCACCATAAATAATTGCAGCATCTTCGCTAGAGGCTAAAATATCATTGGCAAAGGCTTTATAAAAAACTTGTGAGATAAGTTGATGGTTTTCTTCTCCACCATTGCCATAAGCGAGAGTTATTGTAGGATTCATCTCAGATATTTTCTAAAATTTTTGCAACAACCTCAGCAGGGTTTTGTGCTTGATAAATTGGGCGACCAACTACAATAAAATCAACCAAAGCACTTTTTGCAAATTCTACATCTGCAACTCTTTGTTGGTCGCCAGAATCTTCTCCAAAAGGTCTAATCCCTGGTGTAAGTGTGAGGAAATGTTTGTTTGTAATTTTTTTAATAGATTCACTCTCATAGGCAGAACACACGACACCATCGAGTCCACTTTCGTTTGCATCTATTGCAAATTGGTCTGCTTTTTTGGCAATAGAGCTTTCATACACTGCGCTAAACTCTTCTTGATTAAAAGAGGTCAAAGCTGTAACCGCCAAAACAATAGGTCTTTTTTCATACTTTGAGAGTCGTTGCATCACCTCTTGCATGGCTCTTTTTCCAGCAGAGGCATGAATATTAAACATATCAACTCCAAGCCCCATAATAGATTCCGCAGCGTCAGCCATTGTATTGGGGATATCATAAAGTTTTAAATCCAAAAATATTTTAAAATTTGGATTAATCTCTTTAATCTCTTGCAAAAACTCAACACCATCACGAATATAAGCACGAAGCCCAACTTTAAGCCAAATATCGTACTCTTTTATTTGATGGATTAAATCCAAATTTTCTTGTTTTGTAGGTAAATCAAGGGCGACACATAATTTCATTTTTTAACCATTTACCCTTTTGATTCTTTCAGGCTCTTGTGCTTTATACAGTTCTGCACAACCACGAGAGAGCTCACGGATTTTTAAGATGTAGTTTTGTCGCTCAGTTTGTGAAATTGCTTTTCTAGCATCTAAAACATTAAACGAATTTGCGGCACTCATGCATAAGTCATAAGCAGGAAGCGGTAAACCAGATTCTAATGTTCGTAAACACTCTTTACTTTTTGCTTCGAATTCAGCAAATAACATAGCTGTGTCTGCTACTTCAAAATTGTATTTACTAAACTCTATTTCACTCTCTTTATGCACATCTTTATAATAAGTTTTTCCATGAACACTTTCGTTCCAAACAATATCAAAAACATTATCCACACCTTGCAAATACATGGCAAGTCTCTCTGTTCCATAAGTGATTTCAGCAGTTACAGGTTTGCATTCTATCCCACCAACCTGCTGAAAATAGGTAAACTGAGTCACTTCCATCCCATTGAGCCAAACTTCCCAGCCAAGTCCCCATGCGCCAAGTGTTGGAGATTCCCAATTGTCTTCTATAAAACGGATGTCATGCGCTGAAACATCAAGACCTAAATATTCTAACGACTTGAGATACAACTCTTGAATATTGTCAGGAGACGGTTTGATAATCGCTTGAAATTGATAGTAACTTCCAAGTCTATTTGGATTTTCTCCATATCTTCCATCTGTCGGACGGCGAGATGGTGCAACATAAGCAACAGACCATGGAGTAGAATCGAGTGAACGAAGAAAAGTAGCAGGATGAAAAGTTCCAGCACCTGCAGGAATATCATAAGGTTGTACAATATTACACCCTTGTTTCATCCAAAATTCTTGTAGTTTTAGTAATATTTCGCTAAAAGTTATCATAATTACCTCGTAAATAAATTGCGAAATTATAGCCAAGATGTAAGTATCTATAACTTAAAGAGAAATGGTAATTGTAAATATCTAAGTAAATCTATATTTCTCTCTACAAAGAAAAATAACTTAAAAATAAGAAAGGAAAAAATGGAGGGTTGTTGTAATTACTCAATATATTTTAGGCAAATAGGGAGTAATTACAAAAAAATTATTTTTCATCACCTTTTGTTTTAGTACTTCGTTTTGACATAGATGCATCTTCTTCAAGTTCGTGTGCTATTTCATTTGAAACATCCATAACTTTAGATTCTATGTTGTTTTCTTTTTCAAAGTTTATAATAATTTCTCTGACTTCATCACCAGTAATATTTTCTTTTTTGTATAGAAGTGCAACTATCTCTTCAATCGCATCTTTATATTCCTCAAGTCTTATAATTACAGCTTTATATCTTTCGCTTAAAGATGATTTAATAAACTCATCCATCTTCTCAGCCATTTTTTCGCTAAATTCTCTACTTGCTTGTTGTGGTCCACCTAAAAATGATTGTCGATGTTTTTCTAAAACCATAAGTCCTGCAACATCACTCATACCATATACTTGAACCATAGATTTAATTATCTCTGTGGCTCTCTCAAGGTCATTTCCAGCGCCAGTTGAGATTTCACCAATAAATACTTGTTCAGCAGCACGCCCTGCTAGTAAAACATCGACTTCAGCCCAAAGTTCATGGCGTTGCATCATAAACTTATCTTCTTCTGGTTTATTAAGTGTGTATCCAAGTGCAGCTAATCCACGAGGGACTATTGAAACTTTTGAAACTTTTTTTGCACCAATTGTAGTCTCTGCTAAAAGTGCATGACCACTCTCATGATAAGCGACAATTTTTTTCTCTTTAGGATTAATGCGGCGAGATTTTTTAGCAAGTCCTGCTATAGCTCTCTCGACTGATTCATAAAGGTCTTTTTGTTTTACAGTTTTTTGGCTTTTTCTCCCTGCAAGGAGAGCGGCTTCATTGATAATATTTGCTAAATCAGCTCCAGCTAAACCTGCGGTTAATCTTGCAATCTCTTCAATCTCAACATCCGCATCCATTTTGACATTTTTCATATGAACATGAAGTATTTTAATACGACCTTGAAAATCAGGTTTGTCAACTAAAACTTGTCTATCAAAACGCCCTGGACGCAATAATGCCTGGTCTAGTACTTCAGGTCTATTTGTTGCTGCTAAAATGATGATAGGCGTATCTGTTCCAAAACCATCCATCTCTGCTAGGAGTTGATTGAGTGTTTGTTCTCGCTCATCATTACCACCCATCATACCACCAGCTGCACGACTTTTCCCAATCGCATCTATCTCATCTATAAATATAATACTTGGTGCATCTTTTTTTGCTTGTTCGAATAAATCACGAACTCTCGCTGCTCCAACGCCCACAAACATCTCAATAAAACTTGAACCACTGACAGAAAAAAATGGGACTTCAGCTTCTCCAGCAACTGCTTTTGCAAGAAGGGTTTTACCAGTTCCTGGGCTACCAACAAGAAGTACCCCTTTTGGAATTTTTGCACCAATTTCAACATAACGAGCAGGGTATTTTAAAAAGTCAACAATCTCTTGGACTTCTTCTTTTGCCTCTTCCACACCAGCTACATCATCAAATTTAGTTTTAGGTTTTTCAGAATTGACCATCTTTTTAGAATTACCCATTCCTAAAATACCACCACCCATGCTTTTTTGCATTCTGCCAGCAAAAAACATCCAAATACCGATAATCATTAGAAATGGAAAGAGCCAGCCAAACATTTCCGTAAACCAGTTTGTTTCACTAAAACCAGTATATTCTATCCCTTGTCTATCTAATTCTTCTACAAGATTTGTATCACCACTTGTAATGAGTCTTGTTGTATAAAAATTACCATCTGCACCTTTCGCTCTGATATAGCTTTGTCCTATTTCTACTTTGGAAAGACTTTTAGATGCTATAAGCGATTTGAATTCTGAGTAACTGACTTGCTTGTTTTTCGTATTAGCTACAGTTGAACTTTCAAAATCACCACCTTCTCCAACAATTAATTTAAAAACTAAAATGATTACAACTGAAAAAATTGCAAAAGTTATGAGAGGATTTTGATTAAAGAAGTTATTGTTATCATTTTTCTTGTTATTTGCCATGCTAGTGTGTTTTATCCTTTCTTTTTAAAAGAAGAGTGACCCATTCTTCTTGTGATATTCTTTCTAATATATCAAACTCTTTATAAAAGCTCAAAACTTTTTGCTCATATTTATCGATAATACCTGATAAAATTAAGATTCCATTCTCTTTAAGAACATTTTTTAAATCCTTCGCTATAAAAGTTAATACATCTGCAACTATATTTGCTACTACAATGTCATAAGTATTATTTGCTAAAGATACAGAGCCTTCCCAAATATTTGAAAAGCTTAGTTCATTAAGAGTTGCGTTTTGTATGCTATTTTCGACAGAGATAGGATCAGTATCACAAGCATCCACATATGCACCAAGTTTTACAGCAGCAATTCCTAATATACCACTACCACACCCAACATCTATAAGTAAATTATTTGGTTGTACATATCTTGAAATAGCTTGAAGAGCTGAAGCAGTAGTTGGATGATGTCCTGTTCCAAATGCGAGTGCAGGGTCAATGACAATATTTGTAAAGTCTGGATTTGGTTCATTCCAAGTGGAATGAATATAAAATGCACCAACAGCTAAAGGCTCAATACTTTGTTGATAAACTTCTACCCAGTCACTAGTTTGTTGTTTTGTTTGATGACATTCGAGTTCAATAATTTCACCAAGAGCTTTTTGTAATGCCTCTTGAAATTGTTCTAGACCCCAAATTATTGTATCAAGTTCCTCTTCACTTCTAATAATAAATCCAGATTCTATCTCTTCAAAGCCTATGGGTAAAGTATCTGATAAAAAATCTGAAAATAAAACATGTTGAGAAGAGACTTTGACTACTAACTCAAAGTAGTGTTCTTGCATTATTGAGCAATACCCATAACAGCACCAAGTTTTTCTTTTAGAACTTGAGGTGTAAAAGGTTTTACAATATAATTATTTACACCCGCTTTTAGTGCTGTAATAACTTCTGCTTTACCACCTTCTGTTGTTACCATGATAATTGGTACATCTTTAAAACGAGCATCGGCACGAACTTTTTTTACTAATTCCAACCCATTCATCTCTGGCATATTCCAATCCGTAATTAACATTTCAATATCTGGATTAGCGTCCATTGCAGCCCAACCCTCAACACCATCAGCACCTTCTAAAATCTCTTTATAACCTAGTCGAGCTAAAGTGTTTTTAATAATACGACGCATTGTAGAGCTATCATCAACAACAAGTAATTTCAATTAAAATCCTTTTTAATAATATGTGTATAAAATTTATGGGTAATAATATCCAAATTTTGTTTGCTTTAGTATTAAATTAATTGTTTAAATATTTTTGGTAGGTCAATAGTACTTTCATAGTATGCTTTTCCTATAATAACACCATCAACCTCTTTAGTTGCTATGAGTTTATTGATATCTTCTTCATCTTTGACACCTCCGCTTGCTATAGTAGGAATTCCACAAGCACGAGCTATTTCTAAAGTAAATTCAACATTTACACCACTTAAAGTTCCATCTTTACCAACATCAGTACAAATGATAGCTTCAACACCAGCATTTGCAAACTCACGGGCTAAATCGGTTGCTTTCATGGTGCTTACATCTGCCCATCCCTCAACAGCTACAAACCCATCAATTGCATCAATTCCAACAGCAATTGGATATTTTGCTGCCATCTCTTTTACAAATTGTGGATTTTTTACAGCGATTGAGCCTAAAATGATTCTATCTATTCCAATATCAAGCATTTTTTTGATAGTTGCTTCATCACGAATTCCACCACCGAGTTCGAGTTTTACATTACAGTTTTCTCGAATTTTGATGATTTGTTCAAGATTTTTTGGCTCACCTGCAAAAGCACCATTTAAATCTACCAAATGTACCCATTTTGCACCCATCTCTTCAAATTTTTTCACCAATTCCCATGGCTCATTTGAGTAAATTTTTGCACTCTCCATTAACCCTTTTGTAAGGCGAACTGCTTTTCCATCTTTTAAATCTATTGCGGGGTAAAGTGTCATCTATAATCCTATAAAATTTTCTAGTATTTTTAAGCCATTGTTATGACTTTTTTCTGGATGTGGTTGAATGCCAAGAATATTATCATGTGCAATCGCAGATGTAAATTGATATCCATAGTTTGTAGTCGCTATACTATTTTCTTGATTAGTACAATTTACATGATAAGTGTGTACAAAATAAAGATATGGCTCTTGAGTAATTCCATTAAAAAGGGGGTGATTCTTTATAAACATTTTATTCCAGCCCATGTGAGGAATCTTTAGCGGTTCACTAAATTTTGTTGCATCAAATTTTGTAACAGTTCCTTTGATAATGCCCAAACCCTCATGGAATCCAAACTCTTCACTACTTTCAAATAAAAGTTGCATTCCAAGACATATTCCAAACATATATTTACCGCTTAAAGCATATTCTCTCAGTGATTCTATCATCTTTCTTTCTTGTAAATGCTCCATAGCATCAGCAAATGCACCAACTCCTGGAAGTACAAGCTTGTCATAATTCTTAAATTTTTCAGGATCACTCTCAACGACTGTTTCTTGTCCAAGTTTAGCAAATGCATTTTGCACACTTGCCAAATTTCCCATGTTATAATCAACTATTGCAATCATTCTTCAATCTTTAACTTTGTAAATCTGATATAAATAGCTAAACTGATGATGAGTAATCCAACCCCAGCAACTATATACATAGCATATATTAATTTATCAGGGTCGGTAATTGCAAATTTAAAAACAAGCATCAAGGCTTCGATAGATAAGGCGATAATAATTGAACCTAAAAATTTCACCATGGTTTTATGTGGACCTGCAATATTATTATTTTTATTCCAGCCTAGCATCTCCTCTTCTATAAGTGTTTTTGATAAGTCAAAAATAGCAAGTGCAAGTGTAAGTAAAATAGTTGCTTCAAAAACATATTTAATCTCAAAATGGTCAGGTGTAATGTCATGAAGAAAGAAACTTTGAGCACCTTTTAAAAATAAGAGAAGTGCAATTGCCATAAGAGCAATTGCAAACATAGCGTAAGATGCTTTAAAAAAATATGTAAAAAAGAGTTCCCCAATATCTAAATGTGATATTTTAATCACTTCTTCAAGAGGCATATCTAAACATGCAATAAATTTCAAGTCATCATTTTGGTCATAAATAGGTTTGGAAACCGTGATAAAAAGTCCACCTTGTGCGGAAGGTTGTGGGTCTGAAATATCACATTGAGCATTTCGGATAGAGCGATAATAACATTCTTGCTCACTTTTATCTTTTCCAATATCATCAGTTTGTTCTAGTGATGTGTAAGTAGGTGTGATTTGTGTACCATTTTGGTCAAGCACATAGACACTCTCACAATTATGTATAGAAGACTTTATTTTGAGTAAAGTATTTATAATTTTCTCTTTAGAGGGAGTTTCTAATTTATTTGGCATATTTTTATCAAACAATCTGCAAAAATAACTTTTTGCTTTATTGCGACTCTCTAAAAACTGTTTCATTTCCGATTTTGACATACCCATGGTCCTTTGTTTTTATTACATTTTTGTGGATTATAGCACATCAAGATTAATTTTGATTCAAGAGTTTGGATATAATGCTCACAATGGAAAATAGAAGTAAAAATTATACACGCATTGCGATTGTAAGACTCTCTGCTCTTGGTGATATTGTCAATAGTGCTGTGATGCTACAGTTTATTCATGCAAAATTTCCCAATGTAAAATTAGAGTGGATAACTGAAAAAGTGTTTGCACCTTTACTACAAAATCATCCTTTGATAAATGCAGTTCACACGGTTAATCTTAAAAGACTCAAAAAAGAAAGAAGTTTTGTACTTTTAAAACAAACTATTTCACAACTTCGTTCTTTAGGGACATTTGATATTATCATTGATATGCAAGGACTTTTGAAATCTGCTGTTGTTGCAAGGCTTATTGGTAAAAATATTCATGGATATGATAAAAAATCTGCTCGAGAATCTTTGGCATCATTTTTTTACAAAACAACTTCAACGATTGCTTATAAAGAAAATATTATAAAAAGAAACCTTTTTTTGGTTTCAGATGCACTTGGATTTGAAATTACTGATAGAATGATTTTAGATAAAAAGCCAATTTTTCCTTTTGTTACTTATAAAAATTTGTCAAAAGATAAAAAAAATATAGCTTTTGTTATTGGAGCTTCATGGCAATCAAAAAAATATCCAAAAGAGTTAGTAGCAGAACTTTGTAATCAACTTGAACAAAACTGTATTATTGTTTGGGGAGATGAGGTTGAACGAGAAGAGGGTTTATGGATTTGTGCCAACTCTACTTATGCACAATTAGCTCCAAAATGTTCTCTTAGTGAGCTTATAACTCTTATCTCTAGTGTAGATTTGATGATTGGAAATGATACTGGACCCACGCACATGGCATGGGCGCAAAATATTCCATCTATTACACTTTTTGGTCCAACTACTACAAGAATGATTTACGAAACTCCCATAAATATTGGAATAAAATCACCTTCACATGTGGATATTCTCAAAATTGATAAAAATGATTTTTCTATTCAAGAGATAAAAGTGCAAGAGATACTAAAAAGAGCAGAGGAATTACTTTATGGGGTTTAAACTTTTTTTACTTTTTGAGAAATTTTTGATGATTTTGCCAAAGAGTTTGAGAAAAAAGTTTTTCTTTAGTATTGCATCTCTTGCTTATTTTGTTTCTAAAAAACATAGAACTATTGTAAAGCAAAATTTAGATTTTGCTTTTGATGGTAAATTAGATGCAAAAGAAAAAAAGGATATTACTCAATACGCTTTTAAAAATCTTGCACTCAATTTTTTTCACGCATTAGAGCTTCGTCACATGACACAACAAGAGCTACAAAAAAGAGTTACCATTAAAAATATTGAAGCAGTCCAAAGAGTTCATGCAGAGGGTAGGGCAGTTGTGTATATCGCTTCTCATTATAGTTCGTGGGAATTTGGGACTGCTTCTGTTGGGGCTTTTATTGAACCAATTATTGCAGTATATAAAAAGATGAAAAATCAAGCTTATGAAGATTGGCTTTTAGAAGCTAGAGATAAATTTGGAAATATCTCCATGGAAAAAACAAATGTTGTCAAACCTCTTATAAGAAACCTTAAAAAAGGGATAGCGTGTGGTATTCTTATTGATACAAATATTAATCCAAAAGAGGGATTGATAGTCGAATTTATGGGAAAAAGTATCCGTCAAACATATACACCAGCATATTTGGCAAGAAAATTGAATGTAGCGATTATCCCTGTAAGTATTCAAACTGATGATGAGGAAAATTTTATTTTGAGTATTTTTGATGAAATTCCTGTAGAAAAAACTCAAAATGAGTCAGAAGATATTCAAAAAGCTACGCAACTTCAAGCAGATTGGCTGACAAAACTGATAACAGATGAGCCAAAATTTTGGTTTTGGCTTCATAGAAGATGGAAAAATGACCATCCTGAAATATATAAAAACACTTAATTTAAAAGCTCTTTTGTTCTCGCTTCAAAGAGTTTAAGAATAGTTAAGAAAAATGCAGTAATTGCAGGTCCTAAAATCATCCCCCAAAATCCAAAAGTTGATAATCCAGCGATAATAGAGAAGAAAATAACAAGTTCATTCATTCTTCCATCTTCATCTTTTAAAACTCTGGAATTTATCTCTTTAATAATAAGTGGTTTTAAAAATGTATCTGCGATTATGGAAATTGCAATAACAGAATAGATTACAATAAAAATTGCATTTTTGTCATGTCCTAAAGAAAATTCATAAAGCATAAATGGTAACCACATTACAACACCGCCAATAAGTGGTATTAAAGACGCAAAACTATACATGATTCCAAATAATATTCCATTGTAGCCCATAAAAGATATTGCTACACCAAATAAAATTCCTTGAAACATAGCGTTGACTAAAATGGAATAAAAAACAATACTCATGACAGATGAAAGTTCTTTGATTAAAATAGTGGTTTCATTGACTGACATTTGTACAACTCTTTTAAAAAAACCAATTACATGCACCCCATTATATTGTGCAAAAAAGTAAAAGATAATGACTAAAAAAGCATTCTTTAAAAATTCTGCACTAAATGTTCCCACTTTTGCTGCTATTTGTAGTGCATTTGAAGTAAGTGCATTAATATCTACTTCTTTAACTGCATCCATAGCATATGGTTTTAAGAACAATAAATACTCAGGTGGATTTGCTACAAAAGCTTTGATGTAAATTGTTACTTTTAAAAAAAATTCTGGCTCAAGATGGTTGAGTTTGACTGTTAAAGCTGCCAAAAAATAACCAAGAGGTGCAAAAAAGAGGAGTGATAAAAAAACTGTTGATATAAGTGCTGCTATAAGTTTTGAACGAAACATATTTTCAACTAAATCTTGAAAATTTGATGTAGAAATAGCTAAAAGAACAGCAATAGTAATAACAAGTAAAAAAGGGGCATATAAAAAATACATCCCATAAAGGGAAACAGCAAACAGTATCCCTACAACATATTGTGGTTTCATGAAAAAAGACTTCCTTTTTCTTCTGGAGATTGTATGTTTAAAACTTCGTAGGTTGCAGTCGTTGCTTTTCTCCCTTTGGCAGTTCGTTCCAAATAACCATTTGCAATGAGATAAGGTTCTAACACATCTTCAACGGTGCCTTCATCTTCACTTAGTGCTGCTGCAATTGTACTGAGTCCCATCGCTTTTCCTTTTGCATTGACTAAAAGTTGTAAAAGTCGTAAGTCCATTTCATCAAATCCATGGGAGTTAATACCAAGTTCATTGAGTGCATACTGTGTTCTTGCATGGTCAATAAAATGTTCAGACGCTACATCTGCAAAATCTCTTACACGGCGTAAAAGACGGAGTGCAATACGGGGAGTTCCTCGACTTCTTTTTGCTATTTCTAAACACGCTTCATGGATTATCTCTTTTTTAAGTTTTTTTGAAGCTTGAGAGATAATTTGCGATAACTCTTCAAAGGAGTAAAACTGCATCCGAAAGCTCATCCCAAATCTATCACGAAGTGGATTTGAGAGCATTCCCGCACGAGTGGTTGCACCGATAAGTGTAAAACGGGGAAGGTCGATTTTTACAGTTTGAGCAGCTGGTCCACTTCCTATGATAATATCAATTCTAAAATCTTCCATGGATGAGTAAAGTATCTCCTCAACTGCAGGTGAGAGTCGGTGAATTTCATCAATAAATAAAATATCTCCCTCTTCTAGATTGGTAAGAAGTGCTGCTAAATCGCCACTTTTTTCTATCATGGGTGCTGTTGTAATTTTGATATTGGCATTCATTTCACTTGCAATAATAAGTGCAAGTGTCGTTTTTCCAAGTCCTGGAGGTCCAAAAAATAAAACATGGTCAAGTGCTTCAGCTCGTTTTTTACTGGCTTGTATAAATACTCCAAGATTTTTTTTAATTTGTTCTTGACCTATGTATTCATTCCATGCACTCGGACGCAATGAAGTTTCAGCCACTGCTTCATCCATATCAAACTTTTCTATTTCTACTATTCTTTGCATATTTCTACCATTTTAATATGTGTGAATTTCTTGAGGAAATTCTCTTGTTGCAACTTCGTTTGAATATTCTTTGATGGCATTTTTAACTAAGGATGCACCATTGATATATTTTTTTACAAATTTTGGTGTAAAAGCTTCAAAAAGTCCTAACATGTCTGAAAAAACAAGCACTTGCCCATCGACACCAGCTCCAGCTCCTATTCCAATAACAGGGATATTTACAGAGTTTGCTATTTGTGTTGCCACTTCAGCTTTTACACCTTCAATTACCATGCAAAACGCACCTGCTTCTTCAATTGCTTTTGCATCTTTTAAAAGTTGGATTTGTTCTTGCTCATTTTTCCCTTTGACTTTATAGCCACCTTCACTACGAACAGATTGAGGTAATAAACCAATATGACCGCAAACTGCAATCCCATTTGAGCATAAATGTTTAACAATTTCTGCTTTTTCTTTGCCACCCTCTATTTTGATGCAATCAGCAGGTGTTTCTTGAAAAACTTGAATAGCATTTGTGAGTGCTTTATCTTTGTCTGTATAAGTTCCAAACGGCATATCACAAATAACAAAAGTATTTTTTGCACCCATGCAAACGGCATTTGTATGGTATATCATCTGTTCTAGCGTAGCACTAAGGGTATCACTTTTTCCAGCAAAGCTCATATTTAAGCTATCGCCTACCAAGATAATGTCACAGTTTCCAGCAAATAAGGAGGAAAATAGAGCATCATAAGCAGTAATCATGACAAGAGGTCGTACGCCTTTTGACTTTTTAATAGAAGATATTGTCATTTTTGTAGTCATTGTAAAACTCTTTTAATTAATTTGTGTAGGGGATTTTAACTAAAAATTGCTATAATTTAGACGAGATAGGAGATTTATTGCATGGGAATAAAGAGTGAATTGGAGGCTGGTTTTGATTTTGAAATTGTGGATGAATTTGTAGACCATTTTTCATTAATGGTTGAAAGTATGGAAGTTTTAATACTTGATTTGTCTAAACCTGACATGTATCATAGGAGTGTTAATGAACTTTTCCGTGTTTTTCATAATATAAAATCAGCTTCTGGATATTTAAACCTTACATCTATGTTTCGATTAGCTTCTCTTGTGGAAGATGAACTTGAAGTTCTTCGAAATATGGATAAACCAATCAATGAAGAAACTATTACTTGGCTTTTTGCAATAAGTGACATGTTCGCTCAATGGCAAGAAGATTTTCGCTTAGACAACAACTTAAGTAAAGTGAAATATTCTTTACTAAAAATACCTGACTTGGAAAAATAATTGAAAAATTTAGTAGCATATATAACAACTGGTTTTCCAGAAAAATCTTTTACAATTGATTTAGCTTTAGCACTTGGAGAAAATGGTGTGGACACACTTGAACTTGGAATCCCTTTTTCGGACCCTGTTGCAGATGGTCCTTTGATAGAAAAAGCAAATCATGAAGCACTTTTGCTTGGATTTAAATTTAAAGACCTTTTGGAAATTTCAAAAGCGGTTGCTCCAAAAGTAGATACGCTTTGGATGGGTTATTTTAATAGTTTTTATCAACAAAAATTAGATAAACTGATTCCTTTAGCAAAAGAATTAGCTGTAAAAGGGTTTATCATACCCGATTTACCTTATGAAGAAACTCTTGCTTATAAAGATTTATTTCAGACAAATAATATCTCTAATATTAGTTTTGTAGCTCCAACAGATTCTGCAGAGCGGATAAAAACAATAGTTACAGATGCACAAAAATTTATCTACATGGTGGCATATACAGGGATAACAGGCTCTGGTGTGAGTGAAGATTTACAACCTTTTTTAACTTCCATCAAAGAATATACACAAACTCCAGTGTATGTTGGTTTTGGTGTGAATCAAAAAACTGCTAAAGAGAAAGTGAAAGGTGCTGATGGTGTGATTGTTGGAAGTGCTTTTGTCGATATTCTTCTTAAAGAGACGCTTAGTTATAACCAAAAAATTGTAGAATGCAGTGCATTAGCAAAAATTTTAAAGACTGAGATAAACTCTTAATTTCATGAAAATAGAAACACAATATAGCTATGAAAAAAAATGGACACTCACTTCTGAAATAGATATTTTAAGAATCATTCAAGAGGAACTTGGAGAAACCGATACAAAAGGGGTTCTTGCATATATAAAAGAGAGTATTGCAAATAAAAAAGTTATGAGTGTTGGAAGTTGTAGGTTTAGAGTACAACTTCCTCAAAATTAACGCTATTTTTTTCAAATCCAAATCTCTTTGAAAACTTCATGAAATCTTCATAAATCTATTTTATAATTTTTTCATATTTTAAAATTTGGAGTTTTATTATGAAAAAGTTACTTTTACTGTTTTTCTTTCTGTTCTCTGCATTTGCAGGGACAATAAACTTTCAACAGGGGTGGAATTTTGTAGGGTTTAATAACAATATGAATTTTTCAACTGATGCTGTGTTTTCGGATATATCAAAAGTTAAATTGATATGGAAATATGTCAATGACCCAAAACTGCCAACTGTTGGATGGCAGGTGTATTCAGCTGATGCTAATATCCAAAATTTTGTGAATTCCAAAGGTTTGTATTCATTTAATACTTTGTTGTCTTATGAGGGTGCTTGGGTTTATGCTAATAAATCTTTTAGCTATAGCGTGTCAGATTCTACTGATTTAAACAGTGATATACCAGTGTATCGTGGTTGGAATCTTTTATCTGCTGTCAATAATAGTTCGATAGCCATGGATGAGAATATCTTTACACAAACCAAACAAATCTGGGTATATAGAAACTCTCAATGGTTTTTAAAAATAAATGGTGCAGATACGCCATCCATTTATGGCACATTAAGCACTATTAATCCTTATGAAGCTTTTTGGATATATTCTGAGAATGATATAGTTTCAAGTAGTTCATCAAGTAGCAATGCAACAACAAGTAGCAGTTCCACTTCTTCAACACAGAACCAGAGTAGCTCAAGTGAAGAGGAAGATGAAGATGAAAGTTCGAGTTCAAGTGTAACAACAACTTCAAGTAGTTCTTCAGGCATAAGTGTCATTCTTCCATCAAATAATAAATATACTCTTTTAGCATGGAATGATTTGGGAATGCATTGTATGGATGGAAAAGATTTCTCCGTATTTTCCATTTTACCACCGTTTAATAACTTAAATGCACAACTTATTATAAAAGATGGAACAACGAATAAACATGTAGTTTCAGGTGTCACAATCACATATACTGCATCTGCGAGTTTAGATAATAAACTCAATACTACAAGCATGTTTGATAATACGAATAAGCCTAAAACGAATTTTTGGGATTTCGTAGGAAAACTTTTTAATACAACACTTTTAGATGATATAGGTTTAACTAATAATCCAACTCCAAGTTTACTCCCAAAACCATTGAGTTATAATACGGCACATAATTGGTGGGAAGCAACAGGTATTCCGCTCACTCCATACAATGATGATGGAACAAAAAATTACTATCCAATGGTTGATGTAACTGCAAAAGATAGTAGTGGTACAATTTTGGCTTCTACAAAAGTGGTACTTCCTGTAAGTGATGAAATGGATTGTAAAGCATGTCACAGTTCGACAAGTAACTATACTTCAGCCAAACCATTAGCGGGTTGGGAAAATGATTCAGATGTAGAAAAAGATTTTAAATTTAATATCTTAAGATTACATGACCAAAAATATCCAAATGCAGTTTTGAACTATCAAACAGAGCTAAAAGCCATGGGATATAATAACTATGCAGATGGAGGACTTTACACAAGTGCAAAAAATGGAAATCCAATTTTATGTGCAACATGCCATGCAAGTAATGCACTCTCTACGACAGGTGTTACAGGTGTAAAACCACTCACAGAATCACTTCACGCACTTCATTCAAATGTATTAGACCCAGTAGAAAATATAAAATTGGGTGATTCGACCAATAGAAGTTCATGTTATAGATGTCACCCAGGAGCTACAACGAAATGTCTTCGTGGAGCTATGGGAAAACAAAGCAATATTGAGTGTCAAAGTTGTCATGGAGATATGAATGCAGTGGGTAAACATGGAAGAGTAGGTTGGTTGGATGAACCAAATTGTCAAAGCTGTCACCAAGAGGGACAAAGATACACAACTGCTGTCACAAATACAGTGACAGGAACTCTTAGAGCATCGCTTGATAACAGATTTGCAACAAATGTAAATACTCCAGCAACTGGAATTAGTATGTATAGATTTAGTACAGGACATGGAGATATGCAATGTTCAGCATGTCATGGTTCAACTCATGCAATCTATCCAAGTTCACACACAGAAGATAATTTACAGAGTATAGCAGTTCAAGGTCATGAGGGAACAATTGCAGAATGTACTGCATGTCACACAACAACACCAACAACACTCACAGGTGGACCACATGGGATGCATACAATAGGACAAGCATGGATAAGTTCTCATGAACATGCATCTAAAACTGGATGTACGGCTTGTCATGGAAGTGATTCTCGAGGAACTGTATTATCAAAAACATTTAGTGCAAGAAATTTTAGTGTAGAACATAAAACAAAAACCTATACAGCAGGACAAATGGTCACTTGTTATGATTGTCATAATGGACCTAAAGGAGATTAATTCATTCTTAATAATAGAAGAAGTTTTTTTCTGTACCCAGAATTTATTCTGGGATACTCCTTGAGGGTCAATGTTTTTTTGATTTCACTTTATTTTACACAGTTTTTTTTCTTATTTGAAGCATTTAATAGGGTTTCATCGAATTTATTTAAAAAAATAGAGTAAAAATGATTAATCAAAGCTAAATAAAAGCTTTCGTTATATATACTTCCGTCCTATAAAAAATGTCAGGGTAGCTCAGCTGGTTAGAGCACTGGTCTCATAAGCCGGGGGTCGGGGGTTCGAGTCCCCCCTCTGACACCATTTTTATATTCCGAATTAGCTCAGCGGTAGAGTAGGTGACTGTTAATCACTTGGTCACTGGTTCGAATCCAGTATTCGGAGCCATTTTAAAACCCTAAATGTAGGGATTTAAAACTTCCTTTTATCAATTAAATCAACCAATAAACAATTTTTATCAGTATAACTAAATCCATTTCTAAGCAAAATCAGAGGTGCTTAATCTTGATTGTAGAGTTTAAACTCCAACTAATAATAATCATGATGATTACAACTACAAAAGAGTTTATGATTGCATAAGTGTTAGCAAGATAAACAAGCCATAAAAGAATTGCTCCAAGTGGAGTAGGTACGCCTGTAAAATAGTTTGCAACTTCTCCCGCATCTGCATTAATATTAAAAGTAATAAGTCTTCTAAGGCCAGAAATAACATAAACAATAGAGACAATAGAAGCGACAATAAGCCAAAATCCATGTAAATTTTGTGCATACACAGCTTGAAAAATCAAAAAGACAGGCACAAGTACAAAACTTAAAAAGTCTGCAAAACTATCAAGTTGAATTCCAAACTCATTTGAAAGTTTATATTTTCTTGCAATTTTTCCATCGAAAATATCAAAAGCTCCCCCAATCCAAGCTAGGATAATCGCTAAAAAAAAGTTATTTTGAGTAATAAAATAGGTTGCCATAAGCCCAGCGGTAATATTTACAAAAGTAAAAAGGTTTGCGAGATTAAAATGGGAGTTAGAATTATATAAAAATTTCATGAAATACCTTTAAAATTGATTGCGTAATTGTAGCTTACAAATTCTATACTCTAGCAAAAAAGAGAAGATAATTTTTGAAATTTTTTTATCTATTTTTTGCATACTAAAGTGAGTCAGTGGTTTATGGATTCAATATTACTTTAGAGTAAATGGGTATAGCGTTTATCTGTTAATGTTTTCAAAAAAGCTTCAAGATTCATTATTTTTTGGTCTGTGAGTTCTTTCGTTTGTTTAAGTAAAGTGTGATTTATTGTTTTATTATAATCCATTTCACCCCAAGGTTTATTGGTTTGGGGGTTATTAACACGAGTTCCAACTCCTAAATGGTCATAAAATTCTAAAACAGTTCGCAGATTTTTAAATACTCCATTACTCATATAAGGTGGTGTAACCCCAACATTTCGAAGGCTTGGCACTTTTATTTTGCCATCATGGGTTGCATCATCTAAAAATCCACCTAATCCTTTATCTTTTGTAATTGTATTGCCATCCCTTGCTTGAAGTGCTTCTAGGTTGCGGGGTGTTCCTATATTTTCAAATTTATAGTTAGTAAACATCTCATGGGAAGTTGCTTCAGTTGAAGAATTAAGTGTGTGACATGAAGCGCAGTTTGTATTGTTATTTGAAAAAAATAGGGCATATCCTGCTTGTTCTTCTATGCTCCAATTTCCATCTTCATAACAAAATCCTTCCCCGTTACCGCTAGTCTTACACTCAATAAATTTATCATATTTTGAATCAAATGGTGAAAAGAGTTCGCTTTTTTCAAAAGTTGCTATGCTTTGGGCAATCTTATCATAAGCTTCAGTGACATTATTGTCCAAAATAGTTTCTCCATAGAGTGCCTTCATGGAGGAAACATATTCACTATTTTCTTTGATTTTATCCACTACACTTTGCATATCTGGCATCATCATCTCTGCGGTATCTAAAAATGGTCCTTTTGCTTGTTCTTTTAAGTTAGAGGCTCGTCCATCATGAAATTGTCCCCCCTTATACTCGTTATTATAGAGTCCAAATTCTGGTGCAAAAGCTGTATAGGCTGCACTTGGTGTATTTCTGCCTCCTAATGCTAAAGAGTCACTTCCAAGAGAAAGCGCTCCATGCGTTGGGTCATTAGGATTGTTATAAAAGCGAGCATCTATAAAAGCATGTTCAGGATTATGGCAGGTAGCACATGACATATTTTGATGCAAAGAGAGGTTTGTATCAAAAAAAAATCTCTCACCGAGTTGCACTTGGCTCATAAGCTCAGGATTATTTTCTGGTGTGCTATTTTGTTTACCGCATCCCATGAAGAGTAATAGAGTAAAAAATAGAGGTAAATTGATTTTGTTTTTCATGTTGGGTTCCTAAAATATAAATCCAAGTGCAAATGCAAAAGAGTTCTCGTCTGCTAATTTTGCTTGACTTGCATAATCTTTGATTTTATAATCTGCTTTTAGAACAACTTTTGGGTCTATAAAGTAGCTCAAACCTGCACTATATTCCATAAAGTGATTGTTATCTGTATAGGTTGTATCGCTGGAAGCATCCATATTAAGATGTTCAATTTCTACAAATGTGTAAAGATTTTGAGAGGATTTGAAAAACCATGGGAGTATATCGTATCCAATATTTAAATATTCTCCATGGACACTTTTAGAAATTTCTTGTGAAACACTATTGCTAAGTTGTGCAACATCGCCTCCTAATGCTCCATAAGTGGCAATTGTTTGAATATTCCAATTCTCTTTTTTATATGTAGCATGGAGTTCTGCTATTGTAATGGTTACTCTTGCATTGGAGTTGATTCCTGTGGAAGTACCTGGTTTGGATTCTTTTGTAGCACTTGAATTACCATATAAAAATGAGGCTCCAATATTAAGTCCATCAAATAAATCGTAAGAGAGTCTGCCTACAAATGAAAAATCATCACTAAAAACTTTTGCTCCAGTTCGCCCTTGTTGTATAAAACGCCCTTCTGTAAAACCACCTGCATCAGGGGAAATAATCATTCCAGCGTAGTATTCTAAGTTATCAATTTTTCCGTGAGTAAGTATCCCGTTTGTATGCCAAGTTGAGGGGATTATATAACTTTCTACTGTCGGTCTATCAGTGCTAAGATAGGAAACGGGTTCATGATTTAAGTTGATTAATCCCATGGGGACTAGAATATGTCCTGCACGAATTGCAAATGATTTATCAATTAAGAAATCAAGATAGGAAAATTCTACGATAGCGTATTTGTAATTTTTTTCTCCATCGCTTCTTGCACCGCCATCTTCAAACTCAATTTCTGTATTCATGATAATCCAATCATTAAATTTAAAACCGATATAAGGGACAAAACGGACAATATTTGTCTCAAGTTTGTTGCGAGTATTGTTTGCCATGGTGGTGTTGTAGTTTTTATAATTTGTGTATTTTGTAGCTTTATATTCTCCATATCCACCAAGACTAAGTGCATCTTTTGAATAATAAACTTTTGAAGCTGCACCGCCCATGGAGCTAAAACTTTCATACTCTTCACCATTGAGGTATTCCTCTTTTGCCATTTCATCCACTATTGAGCTTTGTGTGCTTTTTATCTCTTGTAACTCTTGCTTTAAGAGTTTCATCTCATTTAAAAGTTCTTCATTAGTTATTCCAAAAACTACACTTGAACAAATTCCTAAACCTAAAACTGTTTTTTTCATCTTAATTCCTTATTATATTTTTCTTAAAAATGGTTCATAAAAGAGACTCCATACCGTTGTATGAGGGTTCTTTTCTTCTAAACCGTAAATTTGATTTTCTTGTGTTGTTTGTACATGCCAAGTGTGAAATATTTTATCCCAAATACTTAGCACACCACCAAAATTTTGATGCGAGTGTTTTTTTGTATGATGGAGTTGATGCATATAGGGCGAAATGAAAAGATGTTCAAATATTCCATAACGAAGGGGAATGTGAGAATGTCTTAAATTAGCTCCAAGCAATCCAAAAATAAATACAAATATATTAGTTCCAAAAAACTCTATCGTGCCAATTTTTGCACCAAATAGATAAATAAATATGGCACTGACAATACCAGCACTTAAAGCATGACGCAAACCAAACAAGATATTTTCAACTGGATGCACCCTATAAAAAGTAAAAGGGTTAAGCACCTCTGCACTGTGATGGATTCTGTGAAATCTCCATAATAGTGTAGAAGTGTGCAAAAATCTATGGAGCCAATAACGGGTAAAATCACCTATTATAAATAGGCTCAAAGTATATAAAAGTACAACATTTTCTTTTGCTACATGCAAAGGTTGTAAATATCCAAATACTGTTTGTAAAAATTGGATAAGAATCAATGCAACTTCATTCGCCCCAATTAATAAAGGGAGAATTAGGAATGTTTTTACAAACGCATTGAGAATAAAATATTTATAATCTAAAATGGAACTTTCACTCCAGAGAATTTTTTTTGTAAAATAGCTTTTATATTTAGGATGTAGTTTTATCATGACTAAGGCTATTGCTAAAGAGCTTAGGAGATAAAGCCAAAAAATCCGTTGATTTGCATCAAAAATATAGCTACTAAATTCCATATTAATCTCCATCTGCTTCAATAATTTTTTGTGTGAAATTCATACTTGCTATGAGTGCTGTATATTCTTGTTGTAGTACATTGACTATGTTATACAAATCTTTCACTTTTGTATCATTGAGCGAATCCTCTAAGGGTGCATGAAAACTTTTACATAAAGTAATAGCGGTTTGGAGTGTTTGTTCAATAGCGTCTGCTTGTGTAGTTGCACCTGCACTTGAAGCTATACTTTTTAAACCATTTTGTAAAATACGCAAATGGGTTTGGAGTATCATGATAATGGCATCAATCGAAAAGTTACTTTTGTAATATTCAAGTTTTTTCTTATCTATAATCCCTTCATATTTTTTTACAATTCCTGTTGCTTCACCAATACGCCACTCTTTAAGTTTATAACTGCTATCTATGAGTTGGTTGAGTAATTCTGAAGTACTCACTTCCATACTATTTAAAAAACTTTCATCATTTATATAAAAATCTTTGATAAGTTTTGAGTAAGTAGCAATTTTTTCGCCCATTAAAAGCCCAGCATGAGAGCGTCTCTCATCCATTTTATTGAGAAGAGAGCTGATATTTTCATCTTCACCAAAAAGCGTATATTCCAAAGAAGTGATACTTTTATTAGAGTTTTTATAGAGTGCTTCTGCTAAATTAGTTTGCGACCTAAATATGGCATTGAGTTCACTTACCAAATCACTATTTTTTCCTGAATGAAAATATTCCATATAACCAAGTGTATCTAAGAAGTTATCATTCAAAACATCTGCTAAAAAAGTTGCTTCAAGTTTTTTTTGCTCTAGTACAAAGAGTTTAAATTTTGTTTGAACTTCTTGAAGATTTATTTGATTTTGTGTTTGATTTAAATTCTTTAAACTTTCCACTAAACTTATGATTGCTTCATAAGAACTATTTGCATCAGTTCTATATACTTTTTCATAGAGAGTTGTTAGGGCGGTATCATCTTTAATACCTCCACTAATAAGCCCATTTTGTGCATCATAATCATTGTCTGAATTACATCCTAAAAATAGAAATAGGATAAAAAGAGAGAGAAGATATTTTTTCATTATAATCCTTTAAGAAAGTCGATGAGGTACTTTCTTGATTGTTTTTCTAAAGCTTTAAAAGCCTCTTTTGCCTTTTGTGCTTCGCCACCGTGCCAGAGTATCGCTTCGGGAAAACTTCTTGCTCGTCCATCATGTAAGAGATACAACCCACCGCTGAGTTTTTCTCGTAAACCTATTCCCCAAAGTGGAGTAGTTCTAAATTCACTTGTATTTGCTTGAAAATCAACATGTCCATCATCTAAGTCTTTGCCCATATCATGAAGTAATAAATCACTGTATGGATGAATTGTTATGCCTGTTTGTGTTACAAATGTACTAATATGGCATTTTGTGCATTCTAAGCTTTGAAATATTTTTTCACCTTCTAAAAAGTTTTTATTTACTCTACTCTTTGGAATTTGCAAAGATTTTAAATAAAAACTTATTGCGTTGAGCCTTTGTATAGGTAAATCAAACTCTGCTTCATCTTTTGGGGCATTCAAACACTCTTTTTCAAATTGTGTACAATTTTCTTGTGGATATAAAGGGTTTGTAAGTCCCATATCATTGAGAGCAGCATTTGCACTTTGATGTTTAATATCTACTGCCGTTGCCTTATAGGCAAAACGCCCTAGCATCATTATTTTATGTTGGGGAGAATATACTTTATTGGCTTTACCAGAAATACCATCGCCATCAAGGTCGTTTACATCTTCATTTTTTAAAATATCTTTTGCACTAATATCTTCTAATAAACCAAGTCCTACAAGTGGAAGTGCCAAACGGGGTGCTATATTGAGATTTTGACTTGTAGCACCATAATTTAAATGTGAAATACTATAAGTTGGCATAGTCAGTTCAAAGTGTTCACCGTCTGTATAATTCCCTTTTATTTTCTCGTAAGAAACACTGATTTTACCTTCAAATGGAACTTTTATATTCCCATTTGTTGCTAACTGTACACCATAAATAGGCTCTGGAATAAAACCTATTGTATTGATGAGGTCATGATGTATATTTTGTGCTATTGATAATCGTAAAACCAAAGAGTGGTTTAGCGTTGCATCTTGATTGAGTACAATTCCCGCAGAATTATTCTGATGACAACTTTTGCATGTGTTGGCATTGAAAAGTGGACCAAGACCATCACGAGCTGTTGTAGCAGAGGGTGCTTCAACCCATGGAATACTAAAAAAACTTTTCCCTAAAATAAAAGTCTCTTCCTCTTGAGTATTTAATTTTTGCATATTTGAAAAGGCTGTCTTAGTTGTATCGTTTGTGTAAATATCAGGTGTATTTAGAGTTCTTTCATTTTCAAAACTACACCCCAAAAAAAAGAGTGTCGTTACTATAAACGATGAAAAATGAATTTTAGAGTTGTGTTTCATCTGGGTCTGTTACATCATCTGTTGTTAAGCTAATACCAAATTCAGTAGCTACGCTTACCATTTTATCCCCTAAGTCTCTCATACTATTTTTAGCATTCACTATATTTTGTCTGTAAGAGCTTCCCTCTTTGATTTGATAATCAAAATGTTCGGTTGTTATGGCTGTATTGAGTGTAGTGATTTTTGTATCTATTGAACTTATAAGAGTGTCAATTTCACTTTTTTTAGCGGTGCTTAGAAGTGAATAGAAACTTTTTCCTTTTGATGCACCTAAATATTCACCTTTGAGAAGATTTTTAAAGCCTTGATAGTTCGTTGTTATATCTCTATGTGTGTTGTCCGAAAAACAACTATGTTCATCCTCTTCACTTGGTGTAAGCACAGCAACTGCTATACGCTCATTTGCAACTTCAGATTTGATAAATACGCCTAAACCGATAAATATATTTTTGAGCGCTGTATCTGTTGCAATATTTTTAGAAGCATCATTGTTTGTAAGTGTTCCCAAAAATGCACTTCTATAACATCCAATACCTGTTGTACAATTTGTACTTTCGCTTTGCCATGCATTTGAAATTGTTGTTAAATTCTCTACTAATAAATCTGCACTAGCTTGTAAATAAGTCATTCTTCTTTGAGCATTTGCACCTGAAGTAAAATCAGTGAGTGGGCGTTGTCCTGCGGTTGTAGCACCATTTGTTATGGTGTCTGCAACAAATGAGGCATAATCTTGGTCTTGTCCCCAAAGTAAAAACTCTATTGCATGGTAGCCAGTAGCAACATTTGCATCGCCTCCATTTTCATTGAGTTGGCTAAGTACCTCTTTTGTGATGGTTGTTACATTCACTTCAGAGCCTCCATTTGGAGTAAAAGAGGTGGTATTATCAATAATATTACCACTTGTTGTACTTCCATCTGCGGCAGTTGTGTAATCAATCATGTTTTCATCCAAAGGCCAAGCATTAATCTGCCCCTCAGGTGTTTTATAAAGTGTAGCAATCCAACTATCCTCTGCATCTATAGGACCATTTGATAAACGCAAAGCTTCAGTAGTTCCATAGGATTCCCTAGCTTTAAGCCATGCTGTTTTTGTGGCATCTAAATTTATTTGATTTGGCGTTGTGGCAAATGTATTTATTGCACTTTGAAGAGTTTGAGCATCTGCTAAAGCTTTTTCATAATTGAGTTCTGCAATAGTTGCATAAGTAGTTAAAACCTCATTTTTTTGTGTAGAAGAGATACCATTTGCTGGTGTTGGTGAGCTTCCGCCACCACCGCCACATCCAGTTATTAGCGATGAGAGTAGAGTTGCCAAAACAATGCTGTGCATACTTTTGTATTGTATTTTCAAATTAAATTCCTTTTTTGATATTAATTATCGAAATTATAAATGAACTTTCCTTTAGTAATTATTAATTTGATAATTGTTATCAGTATCATTGACAAAAAATATTGAATAAATTATAATTGCATTTATTTTACAAGAAGGTATAAAAATGAAAAAAACTTTTTTGACTTTATTCGTTGTTTCTTTAGCTAGTGCAGAACTTTTAGTATCACCTGCAAAATCTATGCAACTTGCTTTTTCTTTAGACGCACACATAGAAAAAAAGAATATTTTACTTTCAAAAGAGCAGGTTGATACGGTTGAAAAAGAGACAAAAAATAAGCTTAAAACAAAACTTTATCAAATATATAAAGCTACAAAAGATGAACATCTTTTAGGGTATGGAATTTTAGTGAGTCAAATGGTTCGTTCTAAAAATTGTGTTGTGATGTATCATATCTCTGCTGATAAAATTTTAAAAAGTATAGAGATAATAGCGTTTAATGAACCAAAAGAGTATCTGCCAAATCAACAATGGAAAAAAGTATTTAACACCGTTTCGACATTAGAACCTTTATACCTTTCAAAGCAAATTCCAACTATTACAGGTGCAACTTTAAGCGCAAGAGCGGTTACTGATGCCTCAAGAACTGCATTTGCAATTTATAATCAGGTGTTAAAGGAGCAAAAATGAGATTTACACTTATCAAAGATATTAAGCAAGACCCTTTTATGCGTCTTGTTCTTTCGTTTTTACTCCTTTTTATTTTTATCTATCTTGGAAGTGATTTATTTGTAAAACACTCCTCTTTTGGAATATTTCCACTCCAAATTTCAAATACACTTTATGGAGATACAGAGCAGTTTTTAGATGCTATTTCTGCATCTCTTTTTTTAGAATTTTGGCATACAGAAATATTTTTTTGCATGATGATTTTGTTTACTCTTAGCACAGTGTATCTGAGAGTTTCTAAAGCTTCTAAAGGGGCAATAATTCTTGTACATGTTATGATGATAAGTGCATTTTTATCTCTTCTTACGCTTTTTTTAGCCTATTATGGTTCAAACTTTTTTGTAAACTTTTATGTTATATTTAATTTTATTTGGCATATTGGTGCAGTTGGTAGTTCCCTTGATTCATTTAAAAGGTTATATTTTGCATAGAGCATATAAGGGGATAATTCTTTATTTTGGATTTTTTCTTTTTTTATTACTACTGAGTGGTGTGATGTTATATGCACAAAAAACATCGTTTAGTTTTTTGGGTACTTTAAACTATTATTTTGGTTGTGAAACAAGATTTATTGTTGCAAAAACAAATATGGGTATTTGGAAACTTATATTGCCTCATATTTTTGCATTTGCTTTGCTTTCGATGCTGTTGTTGCATTTTTTACTTTTTACAAAGTTCAAACAAAAAGCAATTCCTCTTGTTTATACTCTTTTTATTCTACAGTTTTTAGAGATTTTTAGCCCTTTTTTGATTAGTAAAGGTATCGTTTTTTTTGTTATTGTTAAGCTTTTATCTCTTATTTTATATCTTGCTTTACTTATTTTTGTTTTTATTCTTTTAGTTTTGAGTATGCGTCAATCTTAATAAACTTTTAAATTTTTTACAAATTTGTGGATATTTTGACTTATTACAAGTTTTTTGTCATTTTCTAAGATGATATATCCGATTGATTTATTGTTTAAGAATTGATAAGCTTTTTCTTTTGGCATGACACTTACGGCAGTAGCATACGCATCCAAATCACTATTTGGAAGTTGTGAAATAAGTGTAATGGAAGTAAAATTTTGTTGAGAAAATCTTGTTTTAGGGTTGATAAGATGATTATTTTTTACGGAATTTACATATCTATTATAAGTGCCACTTGTACTAATTCCAGTTTCAAATGCTACCGTATCAAAGTGAGCAAGATAGTTTGCATCATGTGGATTTTGAATATTTATACGACATGTATCTAAGCAACGAATATCTCCACTTACTCCAATAATAGCTTTTTTGATATGTTTATTTTTAAAATTTTGCATCACTTTATCGACTCCAAAACCTTTTCCCATGCCTCCAAAATCAAGTGTGATATTAGCATCTAAAGAGACTTGTTTTCTATCAAAATGTAAACCATGAAAGTCCACTTTTGCACTTTTGAGTTCTTTGATATATGGCACTCTTTGTTCCTCTCCAAATCTATACAAATCTTTGGTAATTGACCCAATTGTAATATCAAAATAACCATTTGTTTCTTGATAATAACGGCTACTTTCTTGTAATGCTTCAAAAAGAGTATCATCAAGAGTTATTTGTTTGTCATGATTGAGTTTATATACAAGTGCATTTTGGTTGTAAGATGAGAGTGACATCTCTATTTTATGCAAAATATCAAACCCTTTTTGTATCTGATTTTCATCTTTTTTGAGTGTAAATAAAGTTACAAAAGTTCCCATTTGTACAAGTGTTCTACTCACTAAAGATTCTTGAGAAAATAGTAAAGTGTTTAAAAAAAAAACTATTATAATAGTTTTAAAAATAAGTATCAAAAGTTATCCTTTTTACTAAAAAAAAGCATTATAACAAAAAAAAGATTTGAGGTTTTTTTTATCAAATTTATCTCTATTTGTAATTATAAAAAATAAGTATTTTTAATTTTTGCTTAATAAATATAATCCTATAATCCAATTAACTTTAAATAAGGGTTTATTGGATGGATTTTTTGAATAATTTTCGTATTCGACAAGTTTTGTTGGGTTCGGTTGTGATTGTATTGGTTGTTTTACTTTTGAGTACTTTTTTGAATCATATTAAAATGGATGAGGTTGTTGCAAATACAGAAAAACAAAAAAATGATGCAATACCCAATTTGATAGATTTTTTAGATTTACAACTCAATATCATTCAAATCCAACAGTGGCTTACAGATATTTCGGCTACAAGAGCTGCTGAGGGTTATGATGATGGATACGATGAGGCAAAAAATTATTTTGATAAAGCAAATGCAACACTAGAGAGATTAATTCTTAGACATAAACAGTTTGAGGATATGAAAACAGTTGAGATGCTTGGGGCGTATAAAAAAAGTGTTCAAGAATATTATGCACTTGGTGTAGAGATGGCAGAGATTTATGTAAAGCATGGACCAACAGAGGGAAATAAACTGATGTCAAAATTAGACCCTTTTGCAGAAAAATTAGCAACAGAGCTTGATTCTTGGATTGACGAACATAAAAAGGATTTTAAACAAAGTTCTATTGCAGTTTCTACAAGTATCTTAAGTTTTAAAGCTCAAAGTACCGCTCTTTTTATTTTGCTTTTTGTTGTTATTATTGCCTCTTTTTCAATCATTGATAGAGTTTTAAGTCGCATAAAATATATTGATAGTTATTTGGCTCAATTAGCAAAACTTGATTTTACTCATAAATTAGAGATTCATGGCAAAAATGAGATAGCACAAATTGCTCAAAATCTTTTTAAAGTGATTGAAGTGATAAAAGATTTTATTGCAGAGGCAAAAATCTCTTCTACAGAAAACTCATCTATCTCTCATGAACTCTCTACCACTGCAACAATTGTTGGAAAAAAAGTGGAAGATGTAACAAAAATTGTACAAGTTGCAACTCAAAAAGCAAAAGATATAACACAAGAGATAGACCACTCTGTAGCAGATGCAAATCAAAGTCGTAAAGAAACAGTTTTTGTAAGTGAAAATTTAGCAGCGGCTACAAAAGATATTATCTCTCTTACAAAAGATGTTCAAGAAACTGCACATATAGAATCTGACATGGCACAAAAACTTCAAAATTTAAGTCATGAAGCTTCACAAGTCAAAGAGATATTAAATGTTATCTCCGATATTGCAGACCAAACAAATCTATTAGCTTTAAATGCAGCTATTGAAGCAGCAAGAGCTGGTGAGCATGGAAGAGGGTTTGCGGTGGTTGCAGATGAGGTGCGTAAACTTGCAGAAAGAACACAAAAAAGCCTTTTAGAAATACAAACAACAATTAATGTGATGGTTCAATCAATTACGGATTCGAGTGAACAAATGAATAAAAATTCCAACCATATTCAACAACTTGCAAATATCTCTTCAAATGTAGAAAAGAAAATTCATGAAACACTAGAGTTGATGGAAAAAGCGACAAATGCAAATAAAAAAACAGTAACTGATTTTGACCGCACTGGTAAATTGGTATTTGCTATTGCTTCTGATATTGACAATGCAAATACTATTGTCGCTTCAAATGCAAGAAGTGTTGAAGAGATAAGTGCGGCAGCAGAGCATTTAAGAAACATGACTGAAAATTTAAATAATAAAATGCAACAGTTTAAAGTCTAAAATTTTTTATATTATATTAATTAATGTGCAAAGGATAAAAATGCAAAATATAGTAAAAGTGGTTTTTGTGTCAAGTTTATTGGGAGCATTAGTCTATGGTGATGATATCACACAGATGTTTGTAAATGGAAAAGAAAGTGGTGATTTAAGGTTTCTTTATGCGGGAAAATCTCAAAAAGAGATAGGTGCAGTTAACTTTTATTCTAGTGTAGTTGGCGGTTCTTTAAAATATGAATTGGCAGAGTATTCAGGTTTTAGTGGTAGTGCTGAATTTGTGACTGCTTATGATATTCCATTTGCAAGTGGCGATAGAAGCAAAGAAAAAAACTATGCTGAAGTTTCTTCTTCAAATGGATATTACACAACATTATCTCAAGCCTATCTTAATTACAAATATGATGGTTTAAATCTAAGAGTTGGTCGTCAAGTTCTTGAGACTCCTTTAGCAAATAATGATGATAGGATGATGATTCAAAACACTTTTGAAGCGTATATGGCTACTTATGAGATAAATAGTTTCACCTTGACGGCTGGTAATTTACAAAACTATCAAGGCGTTGATGTAGGGCTTGACACTGGTTGGTCAAATCCAACAGGCGAAGATGGCACTTGGTTTGGTGGTGTAACCTATAAAGATGCTATAGAAGCAAATGCTTGGTATTACAATATTTCTAAACTTTTAAATGCTGTTTATATAGATATGAGCATGGAGTATCAATTGAATGATGCTATTGCAGTTGGAGCTGGGGTGCAATATCTCAATCAAAGAGAGCTAGAAAATAGTGGTTCAGAAGCTAATATTTATGGTGCTGTAGCGGGATTGTCTGTATATGATTTGGGCTTCAGTGTTGCTTATGATAAATCAATTAAAGTTGCTGGAAAAGCAAGTTTTAGTGGTTTTGGTGGCGGTTGCATGTACACAAGCATGGATACTATGATAATAGATGTAATTACAGAAGATAGAGATGCAGATGCTTTGCTTGCAGGTGTAAGTTATGCTGTTTTTGATTTTACTTTGTCTTATAATTATGGAAATTTTGTTGGTGATAAGAATAGTGTAGGGGATAAAGCTCATATAATAGAACAAGATATTGGTGGGCAATATACTTTTAATGAAAACCTTTTGGCATCAGTTTTTTATATTATTTCTAACGATGAAGAATCTTCTATAAAAACAAGTTATGATTGGAATCGTGTACAAGCTACTGTTCGATATTCTTTTTAAATAAGAGATACATGTAGAAGTTAAAAAAATCAATTATATTTCAATATTGAAAGTGTATAATTGGCTTAATCACTAAAAAGAGGGTAGTATAAAATGGATATAGGTGAAATCCAAAGAATGGTTGAAGATGGTGGGATTGTCTTTTTAAGTTATGGTGGTTTTTTGTCGCAGGCTCTTATATCTGCTATGACAGAAGCACTTGAAAAAGAGGCTGAATATAGTGATATTAGCATGAATGCATCGAATAATATTTTTACGGTGTTTATTGAGCTTTCTCAAAATATAATGAACTATTCTAAAAGTGAACAGGTGAATGACAAATCTTTAAAATCGCAAGGGCTTATTGTGGTTTCTAAAAGTGAGCGTGGTAATTATTATATTCACAGTCAAAATATTATTTCACTTCAAGACAAAAATAATATAGAACTAAAACTCATTGAGATTCAATCTCTAGATAAAGATGGCATTAAAAAACGCTATAGAGAATTGCGAAAAAGTGGTCAAAATACACATTCAAAAGGTGGGGGAATAGGATTTTATGAAATTGCAAAACGATGTGATTCTATTGAGTATGAGTTCAAGCAGATTAATGAAGATAAATTTTATTTTCATCTTAAAACAACTATAACAATAGATAGATAGGAGATGTCATAATGGAAAACTTAAAATTAGAAGCGACAAAATATACACCAGAAATTAGTTTGGATGCAAGTGGAACGGTTTCTCTTACTGGAAAATCATATCCTGAGAATACATTTGAATTTTATGCTCCTATGATGGCATGGCTAGAAGAATATTTTGCTGGAAATGCTGTAGAAAAAACTACGATAAATATGGAAATTATTTACTTTAACTCGAGCAGTTCAAAGCTATTCTTTGACTTTTTTGACTTGCTTGAGGACAATCAAGAAGACCATAAAATTGAAATAAATTGGATTTTTGATAAAGAAAATGAAAGTGCTCAGGAAGCTGGAGAAGATTTTATAGAAGATTTTGAAGCGCTCAATATTAACCTTGTTGCAAAGTAGAAAGTAAAGTGGAAGAGTACGAAAATAAACTCATAGCAGAGATTGAAATACTAAGAGATAATTTTATTAAGACTACTGAAAAGCTTATTAAAGATGTTAAACGACAAGATAAAATTATGTTAAGAAGTGATAAACGCCAACAACAAGAATATGATGAATTGCAACGCAAATTTGATGAGGTGGCTATCTTGCAAAGAGAAATAGAAGATACACAAAGAGAAGTTGTTTTTACTATGGGTGCAATCGGTGAAAGTAGAAGCAAAGAAACGGGGAACCATGTCAGAAGAGTTGCACAGTATTCTAAAATATTTGCACTTCATTATGGTATGGATGAAAAAGAAGCTGAGATGCTAAAACAAGCTAGTCCTATGCATGACATAGGCAAAGTTGCTATTCCAGATGCTGTTTTAAATAAACCTGGTAAGTTTGACGAAGTTGAGAGAAAAATTATGGATACACATGCAGAACTTGGATATGAGATGCTAAAAATGTCAAATAGACCACTTTTAAAAATGGCAGCAACAGTTGCTTATGAACATCATGAAAAATGGAACGGAACAGGTTATCCTAATCAACTCAAAGGTGAAGAGATTCACATTTATGGTCGTATAACAGCTATGGCAGATGTTTTTGATGCACTTGGAAGTGATAGAGTTTATAAAAAAAGTTGGGATGATGAGAAAATTTTTAGTTTTTTTAAAGAAGAAAGAGGGGAGCATTTTGACCCTAAATTAGTAGATATTTTTTTTGAAAATCTAAATGAATTTTTAGCTGTTAGAGATAGTTTAAAAGATGTCTCGCTATGATATATCAAGATGTAAAGCGTTTTTTAAAAGGTCATCTACAAAAGCCAGATGAAAATTATGTGTGGAGTGGACATGATAATTTTTTATTATTGAATTTTATTCAAAGTAGATATAGTGATGAAGAGATAGAAAAAAATAGTTCTGAAATTCGTCAAGTTTTTAGAGATTTTTTTGAACCATCTGGCAGTGTCTTAGTCAGATTTAAATTAGATATAGGAATTACATATAAAATATTGCCCTATCATATAAAACCAGAGAATAGCCGACATTTAAACGACATTATAGGAATCATTAAAAAAAATAGACGCTCAATTGAATATCCCTATCATGGAAGAGATGACCAAATAGCTCTTTTAGGCAAAATTAGAAGACATATTAATGCTCAAATAATTGAGACAGATGAATCTGTCAATAAAAATGAATTGGTGAGATATGCTATCAAAAAAGCTCTGGATTTAGATTCAAGAGATGTTGTAGTACAACTGAAAAGAAAATATATTGTCAAGCTATTTAAAAAGAATGAATTACTTAGCTCTAAAGCTCAAGAATCACTCCCTAAAAGTGATGAAGAACTCCGTAATCCAGAAGAGTTGACAGGACATTATGAAGAGCTTATTCAAGATATAGATTTAGAAGAGTTTTTAGATAATGTTATGGCAGAGTTATTTGCAACAAAATTAAATTTTGATGTGATAACAAATAGTTATTATGAAAAAAATGTTTTTATACTTATTCGGCATGGAATCGCAACAGAGTTACAACAATATGTTTCTGAAAATAAAGAGTATATCAAGGACTTTGCAGGATATATTTTTAAAACTAATTTTACAAAAATACATGAACGGATAGCTATTGAAATATTAGAAAAAATTTCTATTAAAAGTCAGGTTGCTACAAAATTTCTTGAATATTATTCTGGGACTATTTATATTGAAGATGCTAAAAAGTATAGTACTCCAGAGATTAGTAGAGTAGATGGAAAAAGATGGAATGTGCCATCTATTATAGCTATTACAAATATGTGGTTACGCTCAAAAAAACAAAAAGCAAAATTTAAAGTACAACTAAAAAATCTTCTTCAAAGATATAACATTATAGCTGTAAACTTTGAATCAATGGATGAGCAAAAAGAAAAATATGAGATAGAATTATTTGAAGAAGAAAATTTTGATATTGAAGGTCATGCTGATATTCAAATGAAACAAAATAATATTTTAGAATCTCAGGCGACTGAATATGAAAATCTTAAAATGATTCAAGAGTTATCAGAAGAGCAGAATCAAAATGTACTTAAAAATATGAAAATAGAGTATTTAGAAATGAGAAAGCAGAAACAATATTTAGAAGTTGAAATCAAAAATTTAAAAAATAATCTTGATATTAATAGAGCTTCTTTTCACTCTATTGTAGCTTCATTAGTCAAAGCTCTTACACAAAGAAAAAAACTTATAGAAGATTAATATAGGAAAAAAAGTTTTGAAATTTAATTATTTTGTATACTCAAATTTTTATATTTCAAACCCAATAACAGTCATGTCATCGTTTCTATCATTATTTTTTATCATGTTTTCATATTCACTCATTTTATGCAAAAATACTTCTCGTTGTTCTGGCATTGGTTTGTAATAATGTCCTTCGATGATTTCATTAAATTTTTTCTTCCCAAATGGAAATCCTTTTTCTCCCCCATTTTGGTCTAAATAACCATCTGTTGAACAATAAAACTTCATCCCATTTTCTACATGAATTATATGTTCTTTAAATTCAAAATTGGCATCTGATTTTTTATATCCTACAGAATGACGAGAACCTTTGAGTGTTTGAAGTTGATTGTTTTCGTCCACATAAAAAAGTGCTGTTTCAGCTCCAGAGAATTTAAGAATTTTTTCTTTTTTATTGTAATAAATTATCCCACCATCAAATCCTGCATTTGAGACAGAATCAATATTTTCTTGTTTGAGAAGATTTTTAATGCTTCTGTTAAATATACTTAGTATTTTTGCTGGACTAATCGTTTCATCTTTATGTATATTTGCCATGAGTTGACGCTCTATTGCTTTTACTAGCATGGTCACAAATGCACCAGGAACGCCATGTCCTGTACAATCTATAATCATTAATATAAGTTCATTTTCATTAAGCTCATGCATCAAATAAATATCGCCACCAACAATATCTTTTGGATTCCAAATTGTAAAATAATCTTGGAAAAAGTGTTCAAATATTTTATTGTCTGGGATGAGCGCACTTTGGATAAGGGCAGCGTATTCTATAGATTCTCGTGTGTGTTTATGAATAGCACGAATCTCATTTTCCATATTTTTTTGTTTTGTTATATCTGCAACCATTCCAATATAAGCATCTACGCCTTGATAACCAATAGGAGTAACGGAAAGTAACGCTGTAAACTCTTTACCTTTGGAAGTTTTGAAATTTTCCTCCATGTTTTCAACTCTACCATATTTTTTTATAGCATCAACAATATGATAATGTTGCCCTTGAACGGTGTAGATGCTATCAATATCGCTTCCTATAATTTCATCAACTGTTTTTTCATATTGAATCTCTGCATATTTATTAGCGTAAAGAATTTTTCTCTCTTTTTTTGAAGTGATTAAAACAGGTAATAAAATATTTGCAAGTATCTGTTCTACATCTTGTTTTGCTTTTTCTATCTCTGTGATATTTGTAAATATTGCAGCTTTGAGTCCATTTTTCCCTGGTAATTTTGCTGCAGTAACTGAAAAAATAAAATCTTTATTGCCTCTTGTTATCATAGCTTTATTGGCTGTTGAATATTTTCTTGATATAACATAATCTATCCAACTTCGCCCATCTATCGTAATTTGAAGATAGTCTTCTGGTGCATTGGTGTTAAAAGTATCACAAATACACTGAGCGTTATACTCTTTTTGAAAATCAGCTATAGAATCGACTGCAAAAAAATCCAAAAATGCTTCGTTAACACTTAAAATAGATATATCATTCGTTGTGATAATAATCTGCTCTTGTGAATCAAGCAAAGCATTCAAAAAGAGTCTATTTTCTTTTATACTTTCTTCCATCTTTTTTTGTTCAGTAATATCAATTAAAACTCCATCAATCCAAGCTTCATCTCCACTTGAGGACTTAATAGATTGTCCTTGACTTCTAACCCATGTAATCTCACCATTTTTTCTAATAACTCTATAATCAACTTGAAAATTTTTCCCTTGTGAAAATTGTTTTTGAATGATTTTACCAATAGGTTCTATATCATCTGGATACATGATGGTGGAGAAGGTCACTATTTTACTTTCCATAAAATCTGATGCAGGATAACCCGTGATAGTTTCTATTTCATCACTCATGTAAATAATTGGCCACGCAGAATCATCTTTTACTCTATATATAGCACCTGGAACATTACTGACCATTGATGCAAATTGTTGCTGTTGCTCTTGTAAATCTTTGGTTCGTTCATTGACTAAATTTTCAAGATTGCCACTTAATGCTTGCACCTCTTTTTGTGCTGTAATATCTTGACTTATAGAGCTATATCCAATTAATTCATGTTTTGCATTGTACTGTGGAGAAACAACTATATCAGCCCAATAATAGTTACCATCTTTTCTAAGATTTTTAACTTCCCCTCTCCAAATTTGACCTAATTTTATAGTTTTCCAAAGCTCTATAAATAGCTCTTTTTGTGTATCTGGATGTCTTAATATATTGTGTGATTTTCCTGCTAGTTCCTCTTGATTGTATCCACTAATATGCGTAAAAGCTTCACTTACTTGCGTTATTTTACCGTTTAAATCTGTTCTGGTAAAAATAACATTTTTATTAATTGTAATGAGTAAAATTTCAAGTTCATTTTTTTGTTCTTGGATATCTGCAGTTTTAAGTTTTATTGTTTCATTGAGTGTTTGCGTATAATTTTCTAATTTTATTTTTTGTGCTTTTATTGTTTCTATCATTTTATAAAAACCATCGAAGAGTGCTTGAAATTCATCGTTACTTGTAAAATTTATGGTTACATCATAATTTCCATTTTCTCGTATTGTATCCATAGCACCTTTGAGGCTAAAAATAGGGAGTGTAAATATATTTTGTAATTTAAATGCTAAAAATACGATAATCAATAAAATAAAAATTGATGTGAGTAGTTGCATAATAAACTGTGTCTTTAACATAGTGTGTATGCTATTTGTGTTTGAAATAATAACAAAAGAGGCTAAATAATCATTTTGTAAATATATTGGTTTACTAACAATCACATTGTAAAAATCATGAAATTTGATAGTTGTTTTTATATCATTTTTATCATACAAAGAAGATATAGTTTTACTTATCTCATTTTCATCAACTCCATCTTTTAGATAAAAAGCAAAAGCAGTATTCTTATCTTTTAATATATAACCAGCCTCAATATCTGGATTCAATTTAAGCGCTGAGAGGATTGATTTTGCACTTTCAGAATCATCAAATTCCAAAGAGGCACTTAAATTTTCCCCCATGATACTTACCGTTTGAGATAAAACTTTCAATCCATTGTTTTTATTTTGATTATATGTGTACCAAAATAAAACTGCTGAAGACAATACAATAGCGATTAATGCACTCAGACTAAGAATGAACACTAATTTAAGACGGATAGACCTGAATTTTTTGTTATTTTGCACTTTTTATTACCTAAAATTTTATTGTTGCTTTAGAGCAGATAATGGAACAACTAACATCACAAAGAATTAAAAGAGAAGTTAATACTTTTTTAGTTGCCTCATCTTTGTTTTAAAACTATATGATAATATAATTTTTATTACACTTGCTAGTGGTAGCGTTTTTAATCTTATATTAACATGATAGTGATTATCATTACGGAAATAAAATAAAAAAAGAATGAAATATGAAAACATTATCCACATGCGAAAGAGGGGAAAAGTTAAAAGTTGTGAAGTTGTACGCTGATACAGATTTAAAACAACGGCTTATATCTTTTGGTATTATGAAAGAGGCAATTATAGAGGTGCTAGAACATGCACCTGCAAAAAGTACCATAGAAATTAAAGTTGGCAAAATGAGAGTAGCTCTTCGAGCAAAAGAAGCCCAAATGATAGAGGTAGAAACAGTATGAGTCAAATAATAGAAAAATCTTGTCCAGTGATGGCAAAGCATCTAAAAATAGCGTTGGTTGGTCAGCCAAATGTTGGCAAAAGTATGCTTATTAATTCCATTTCAAATGCACATTTACAAGTTGGAAATTTTACAGGTGTGACAGTTGAGAAGTCTGAGGTTTTATTTGATTATAAAGATTACCATTTTACAGTGGTTGATTTGCCTGGAACTTACGCTTTTACTGATTATACGATAGAAGAGAGAGTGACACATGATTATTTGTGTGCGGAAAGTTATGATTTGATTATCAATGTAGTTGATTCTACAAATTTGGAAAAAAATCTTCAACTTACCTCTGAACTTATGAGCATGAGTAAAAATATGGTGATAGCACTCAATATGAGTGATGAAGCACAAAAAGAGGGGATTGAGATAAATGCTGAGTATATGTCTCAACTTTTAGGAATCCCATGTATTAAAGTTTCTGCGGTTACAAAAAAAGGGATTCAAGAGTTGATAGAAGCTGTGTTAATGCAATACCAACAAAATGTACAAGAATCAAAACTTATTTTTAGTGAGCCTGTTGAAGAAGAGATAGCAACAATCATAGATTATTTAACAAAACACAAATATGAGGCAGTAAACTCTTATCGAAATGTTGCAATAAATCTTTTGAAAAATAATAAAAAAACTTATGCAAGAATTCATGATAATCCTATTTGGACAGAGTTACAACCAGTGCTTGTTTTGGCTTTAAAACATGTGGAATTGCATCATAATACTGATGATATTAAAGAGGCATTTGCAGAGGAATATGCTTCTTTTAATCGAGGAATTATTGCAGAGGTTTTAAAACAAACAAAAGAGGAAGAGAAAAAAACGCTAACAGAAAAAATAGATTCTGTCTTAATTCATCCAATTTTTGGTATTCCTCTCTTTTTGTTCTTTATGTGGAGTCTTTTTCAATTAACTTTTGAACTCGGTTCAATACCTATGGATTGGATTGATGGTTTTTTTGGTTGGCTTGGAGATAGTTTAGGTGCAACAATAACAAATGATGATATGCGTTCTCTTATTGTTGATGGAGTTATTAGCGGTGTCGGTGCAGTTATTTTATTTGTTCCAAATATTATTATTCTTTTTATAGGTATTGCACTTTTAGAAAGTACAGGTTACATGGCAAGGGTTGCCTTTTTATTAGATGGTTTTTTCCATAAATTTGGGCTTCATGGGCAATCTTTTATCCCTCTTGTTACAGGTTTTGGGTGTTCTATTCCAGCTTACATGAGTGCAAGAATTCTTAAAAATGATAGAGATAGACTTTTAACACTTTTTATTATTGGTTTTATGAGTTGTGGAGCAAGACTTCCCGTATATGTTCTTTTTGCAGGAGCATTTTTTTCGCCAGAGATGGCAGGAAACATTTTATTTCTTATCTATATTTCGGGTGCTATTTTAGGTCTTATTTTTGCAAAAGTTTTAAAACTTACTGCATTTAAAGGGATAGATGAACCATTTGTTATGGAGATGCCAAAATATCGTCTTCCATCGTTTAAACTTATTTGGCATACAGTTTTAACTAAAACCTTAATGTATCTTAAAAAAGCAGGAACTTTTATTGCAGGTGCTTCTATGCTTATTTGGTTTTTAAGTAATTATCCTCATAACTTGGAACTCGCTCAAAAGTTTGAAGCAAAAATTGCACAAACAAATATTGAAAGTGAACAAAAATCACTTACAAATGAGTTGGCAGAAGCACAATTAGCACAAAGTTATTTAGGGCAAATTGGAAAATTTTCAGAACCAATATTTGCTCCACTTGGTTTTGATTGGAAAATGAGTATAGCACTCCAAACAGGACTCGCTGCAAAAGAGGTTGTTGTTTCTACTTTGGGAGTTTTATATTCTTTGGGCGATGGAGTTGATGAAACTAATGATTCTTTGATTCAGGCAATTTCGAGAAATATCCCTTTTGCTTCTGCCATGTCCTTTATTGTGGTTATTATGATTTATTTGCCATGTTTGGCTGCTTCTATTGTTTTTACTCGTGAAGCAGGTGGAATAAAATATTTCTTTTATCTTTTTGCATTTACTTCTATCGTGGCGTATATTTTTGCTTTTATAGCATATCGTGTCGCCTTGATATTTTCATAATAAAATATAACATCCAATTATTTATTAAGAGTGATTGGACTATACTTATTGATGGTCTAAAACAATAAAAAACATCATGTAATAATACATTTAATTAAAAAGTTGTGTATGAGAACCTATTCTTACAAGATAAAGAGTTTCTTCTGTATCTCTTTTTGAAGTTGCTCAAAGCTGATACTTTCAGTATTGCGATTGGCTTCACAATCTTGAAGAGCTTCCATAGTTTCTTGATTAGATATATTTATTTCAAATAGAATACCTTTTCGTAATCTCACTTGATTTAAAACAGATTGATTGCTTCACCTAAAGTAAGCCCTAATTGTGCAAATATCTCTTGTGCCTCTTGTTTGACTGTTTGGTCTAATTTAATGCTTGTTGTTTGTTTCATAAATATGCCTTTTTAAAATAATACTATTGTAGTATATCTTCATTTTTTGTTATACGATATTAAACTCTTTTATCGTAAATAAAATCATCAATGCACTTGTCGGTACAGATGTAATTATGAAAAAGATAGATGAGATGATGAAATTTTTTTAAATATTTAACACTATTACAGATTCAACAAAGGTCTTATTTTTATATCCTTTTGGATTTTGTGAACTTTGTTCTTCTGTAAAATCTCCATCAAACTTGTAGGAATCAAGTAAACTCAAGAGTTCATTATCTATTCCAAAAAATGAACTATACAGCACAAAAGTTTCTTTCCAATTAATTACAATTTGAATAGAATTAGCTAAATAACTTTTTATTTGCGCTAAATAGGCTAGTTTAAACTCTTGAGCGATAGCATCACTTGTATAATCAATATTAAGATATGGATTCAAACATGACAACATACTTGTAGCGTCACCTGCGTTTGCAAATTGATGTGCTTCCTCTTTTAGCTCCAAAAACTCTTCATGGAGTGTTAAAAATGGTGGGAATATTTCTAATTGAGAATCTTCTTTAATAATCTTGTAAGTGTCATGAAGATTTTTATCTTCTATTTTATGTAAGAGCTTTTCATATTTGGCAATACTTTCTATCTTTTTATCTATAATATTTTTAAAGGATAAAAAGTCTTGAAGATAATGGGCGACTTCCAAAGCTTTTGGATAGTTTTGTTCTTGCTCATAAATATTTAAATGATTAAGTGTATTATTTCCTATTGTTATGACTCTGTTATAAATCTCTTCATCTTTTAAAAAGGGATTGTTTTGAACCAAAAGACAATACTCCTTAAAATTTCTCTCTTTTATGAACTTCTCTGCCAAAATAAAAATTTTATACCGTATCATGAGATTGTTTACTAAGATTCTTTTTGATGGAACTTGGCTGTATGTAGCAAGAATTTTTTTAGCGGATTCAATGCCTTGAGGGTCGTTTTTTGTGAAAAGTTGTTTGCAATGTTGAAAAATTTTTAAAAAGTATTTTTCAATTGCTTCAAAATCTTTTGTCTTTTTTAGAAACTCATATTTATCTGCCAATTTGAATGCTTCAGGATAATTTTTCTCTTCAATAAGTATAGAAAAATCTTTAAAATGGTTAAGATTTCCTAAGCAAAATATAAATTCATCTTTTTTTTCTATATCAAAAAAGAAAGGTTTGACGATATCTTCAGCTTCAGTTCTTTTTTCAGCAACTAATAATTTTTTTGCATTTGATAAAACATCAATCCATTCTTTATCGAACTCGGCTGTAAGTTCGTTGGTAGCTAAAAATATATTTTTTTCTATAAGTTTACTTGCCTCAACAAAGTTTTTGAGTTTTAAATTTAATGTAAATTTATCCAAGTTACTATTTATGTCAATAATCTTTATCTCGCCATCAACAAAAGCAACATATAAACGACCACTTTCAATTTTTAAGGAAACTATCCCTTTATTATCAAGTCCAATAGTTGTAAGAATTGTCCCTTTTTGATGATTGATTATGTATAAAGAATTGCCTCTATCGCCAACAACGCTATATTTTTCATTGATATCTATCAAGGCAGTTGGCCACTCCCGAAACTCAAACGAATATTTCGCTTCAATTCCCATTCTAATGGAGTGAATAGTATATTTTTTATCTCTTGTAACTGTTAAAAGTTTAGAATTATTATCAATAAATATTGAGGCTTCTACCACTTCACTGCATTGAAGAACTGCAATTTCGGAAGCTTTGTCACATGAATATATGATTGTTTTTTTATTAAAGGAACTGACTGCTACAAGTTTATCATCTTTTGAAAAGGTTATATTAGAGATAAAATCAGATTGGGTTGGCAATGATTTGATAGTTTTTTTGTCTTTTAGAGAATAAAAAAAGAGTTTTCCATCTTCTCCACCAATTGCTAAAATATCCCCCGCATGATTAAATGATGAGCAATAAACAGCTTTTTTGTTGAGTTCTATTGTTGCGACATTACTTAAAGATTCTCCATATTTCATAAGATGGGATTTGAGAGATTCTGTAGTAGTAATAAAAAAATCAGATTTTGACGATATGGCAAAAGATTTATCATAAGCGTATTTATTTTCAAACTTATTACTAATCTTTTTATTGTCTAAGACAGTTAATGATTTTTTATCATAGACTATATATAAATACTGATTTGTTAATGTAAATATTTTCTCTGGACTGATTTTTAATGCTAAAACAGAACCAGATACTTGTAACGATTTAACGACTTCAAACATTTTATTTACCTAAAAGAGATTATTGTCAATATCAAAAAGTAAAATTAGATAAAGACTATTTATATCAAGTTTTTTTATTGTTATATAAAACTCGGTATCAGCACCAAAAATATTGATGAGAACTTTTTGCATACAACTATCTTGAAGACTAATTACTTCATCTTTAAAATCTATAATAGAAGTATTTGAAACATATCCAGTTTGGTTGATAAAAAGAGTATCGATTGTAATTTTATTCCCATCTAAATATGCTAATTTATTATTAAATATATCATTTGTAAATAAGAGATTAGAACTCTTATCTACAATAGCTGCACTTACAGGTATATAATCAAGAATATCTTGAAATCTTACATCTAAAGCTTGATTGACACTATTGTTAATTTCATCAAATTGAAGTGCTTTAAGCTCTGTAATATCTTGTCTAATTCCTATATATTCAACTATCTCATTATTTTCATCCAAAATAGGGATAATTGTTGCTTGAACAAAATAACTTTCACCATTTTTTGCTCTATTTTCTACAATACCACTCCAAGTTTGTTTGTTTTCTATAGTGTTCCATAAATCTTTAAAGACCTCTTTTGGCATGTGAGATGACCTTACAATATTATGATTTTGACCAATAAGTTCCTCTTCTGAATACCCAGAAATTGCACAAAACTTATCATTTACATAAGTAATGACACCTTTTGTATTTGCTTTAGAAACAATGGTTGCATGGTCTATTGCTTTTTTATACTCTTCTAGTGATTTGTTTTTGTTACTTAATGTATCTAGGGTTGCATGTACTTTGGATAAAAGTTCATTAAATGTTTTGCCTAAAATATCAAGTTCAATTGTTTTTGGATTGTATAAAACCTCTTTTGAATAATCGCCACTTTGTATAACTTTTCGGATTGAATTTGCAAATAAAGAGATAGGCTGTACAAAGGTTTTTGTCATAATATATTGAAAGACAAAAAAAGTTATAACAATAGCTATTAAAGTAAAAAGAAGAAAATAAGAGATGATTGTATCTAATGGTATTCTTATGTCATTTTCTGGAAATGTCATGTCTATGACACCATTTATATCGCCCTCTTTTGTATTTGAGTGGCATGTAATACACTCTTGTTTAATAAGCATTGGTCGAATATAACGCATTTTTTTATCGTTATCTACAGGAAGAAAAATAGTCTCACCTTTAAACGCTCTTTGAATATAAGGGTCTGCTTTACCATTTTGTTCCGATTCTACTTCTCCAAAGAGTTGCTCAACCAAAGTGCTTCTATATGTATGAATAGTAAGTCCAGGTTTTAAATTATTAAGCCTATCAATAATTTTATATAAATCATCTCTAGACCAACCATCTTGCATTTTTGTATATAAAACTTCAAATGCAAGTTCACTTGTTTTTTTTGCATCATCTTCTGCTAAATTATTTACGGCAATATCTCTCATGTAATTACTTGAGAAATAGACAAGAAACATACTAAATGTAAATACAAATAAAGTTATTCTTAAAAGTAAATTTCCACTGCTTATCATTTTCTTTTTCATAGGCAAAACCCCTGTATGTATTTGAGTAAGGGTTTGTATTGTATCATATTATTTTCCTATGGTAAGTTGATTTTAATTATAAAAAGAATAAAATTTTTGACTATAACAAATATATTTTTTTATCATATTTGTTAATAATAATTTGTAATAAGAAAGAGGATTAATGGCATATTCAAACTATCATGAGATAGATAAAAATATCATAGAAGAGGGTGTAAAATTTGGATTTGGTGTATTCATTTATTCAAGTTCAAATAAAAAAATGGTTTGTTTTAAGGAAAAAGAGTTGCCTATAACTTCAGATGAAAAAAATATAATTTATAGTACAAATGTTTTATATGTTGCAAAATCTGATTACAAAGAATACGAACAGTTTTTACATACTCGCATAGTGAATGCCTTGAAAGTTGAAGATAAAAGTTTTGAAGAAAAATCATCCATTATTTTTAATAATGCTTCTCAAGTATTACACAATCTTTTTAAATATCCTGAGGCATTGGGTAATTATGAAGCATCCAAAGAGATTGTCTGTGACATGGTGTCAATTATATTAGATAATCACTTTACGATTAAATCATTAATGAGCATTGCAGAGCATGATTATTATACGCATACTCATTCTATACATGTTGCTATTTATTCATTAAGTTTAGGGTCTTTTTTGGGATTAGAACAAAATGAGTTATCAGAATTAGGGGAAGCTGCACTTTTACATGATTTGGGTAAAAGTAAAATTAAGTATGAAATTATTAATAAAAATGGAAAATTGACTGATGCAGAGTTTGATACGATAAAAAAACATTCTATATTTGGATATGAACTCGGTATAAAGTTAGGGATAACAAATAAAAATGTTTTATTAGGGATAAAACATCATCACGAAAAAATAGACGGTTCAGGGTATCCATCTGGTATACGAAATGAAAATATCCCCTATTATGCAAAGATAATTGGCGTATGTGATATTTTTGATGCTCTGACAAGTAGACGAAGCTATAAAGAAGCTATGACGACTTTTGAGGCACTCAAACTTATGAAAGATAATATGAAAAATCATATTGACCCAAAACTACTAAATAAAATGATTGAGATGTTTATATCAGGTAAATAGAGAGTTTGTAGTTATTAACTTCTTATTAGTTCATGTCAGTTAAAATTTCTACATGAATAAAATATTAATGATTGAAGATGACTTGGAATTAGCGGAGATATTGACAGAATATCTTCAAAAATTCGGGTTTGAGGTTGTCACAGAAGACGACCCTTTTAAGGCTGTAAGTATATTGAAGTTGGAACCATTTAATCTGGTGATTTTAGATTTATCATTACCAGGCATGGATGGTTTGGAAGTGTGTGAAGCGATTCGAGAGCGTCAAGATATTCCTATAATTATCTCATCAGCAAGGAGTGATGTGACAGATAAGGTAAAAGCGCTTGAACTTGGAGCAGATGATTATTTACCAAAGCCCTACGACCCACGAGAACTAGAGGCGAGGATTAATTCTGTACTTAGAAGATATGCTGCAAAAGCTGAAGAAAAACAGGAATCTAAAAGTGATTTCAAATGTGATAAATCAACGATGGTCATTACCTATAAAAATAAAAATATAGAACTCACAAACGCTGAATTTGGAATTCTTTCTTACATGATTATAAAACAAGGTCTTGTGGTCTCAAGAGAAGATTTAATTCACAATGTAAATGCAATTAATGAGGATTCATCTAATAAAAGCATAGATGTTATGGTTGGAAGAATTAGAAATAAACTCGGTGATAAAACTCTTATAGAATCTGTTCGAGGTGTTGGATACAAGCTGTTAAAATAAATGAGAAACTCTATCTTAATTACTTTGCTTTTTGCCCTTTTGGTCACGCTTACAAGCGTGAGCACAGTATTTTGGAAATTTTATAACTTAAATAAAGAGCAGTATATCAACAATATTTTTACAAACTATCCTATTATCACACAACTTTATCGTGAACATCAACAACAAAAAAGCTCAGAAATTATGTTTGAAGCAAACCTTGCAGTTTATAATCTTCATATTGAAAAAGATGAAATACGAGAAAATATTATTATGAAGCGAGGAACTATTCTCAAACGAGAGGGATTTCAAAGTATAGACGAGGAGCTTCTTATTGATGCAAAAGGTTTTTATACATATAAAGTGGTAAATGACTTAAGAGCAAGCATGGTGCAGTTTCAACAAAAAATATATTTCTATATTCAAACTCCAACAGGTTCTATTCTTATTGAAGATGAAAAATTAGAACCTTATAGATATGGAACTATCCTTTATATATACTCCATGACAATCCTTATGATTTTTATATCGTTTTTTTTAATTTTGCAAAAGATAAGACCACTTATTCGCCTAAGAAAAAAGATAGCCCGTTTTGGAGATGGGGATTTGAGTGTATCTTTTACGATAAAAGGGAATGATGAAATAGCTCTTGTAGCGAATGAATTAGAAGCTGCTAGAAAAAAAATATCTCTTCTTTTGGAATCAAGAACACTATTTTTACGAAACATTATGCATGAACTTAAAACTCCTATTGCAAAAGGCACAATAGCTACACAGATGCTTGATACTCAAAAGCAACGAGACAGATTTACTTCGATTTTTGGCAGATTAGAATCGCTTATAGGAGAGTTCGCCATGATTGAAGAGGTTACAACTTTAGATAATAAAAAAGATTTTAAAGAATATCGGATTGTTGATATGATTGATGGTGCAATTGACATGGCGATGATAGAGCGAGAAAGTGTTACGATTGAAGTTCTTACAAATGAAAAAATCTTTGCAAATTATAGACTTTATACTACAGCGATAAAAAATATGATAGATAATGGACTGAAGTATTCTTTAGATGCACATGTAAAGATTGTGATTATAAACCATGAATTATGTTTTGAGAGTAAGGGAAATTGTCTAAAATATCCACTTCAATATTATATAGAGCCATTTACAAAAGACAACCCTTCTAAAAATAGTTTTGGCTTGGGTTTGTATCTTGTTGATTCAATTCTCAAAGCACATAATCAAGTTTTAGCACATGAATATTCCAATGGAGTGAACCGTTTTATATTTGCATAAGTTTATATTATGTAAACTACCAAAATGAATCAAACCTTAAAAGCTATATTATTTATATTTCTTCTTCTTTCCTTCTTTTCTTTTGGTTGGTTAAGCCATTCTGCATACTATCCCGCAGATAAAATTGTTCCACCTTCTTTGTTGGATACAATAAAAAAATCGAAAACGCTTAATGTTGTTTTACTCAATGCTCCTTCTGTGTATTATATAGGAAGTGATGGTCCACAAGGTTTTGAGTATGACCTTTTAAAGGCGTATGCTGATAGTATCAGTGTTGATTTAAATATTACAACCGCCTATACAGTTAAAGAAGCTATAGAGCTTAGTAAAAATCCAAATATACATATAACATCTGCAGGACTTTCCAAAACACCAAATAGAGCAAAAAATTTTAATTTTGGACCATCTTATTTTGAGGTACAAGAGCAGGTTATTTGTAATCGTGGCATGATGGCTGGTGGAGATTTTCCTCGAGATGTAGAGGGCTTAAAAGGTCTGACAATAGTTGTAGGTGAAGATACAAGTTATGGAGAAACTATAGAGAGTTTGATAGAAGATGGTTATGAGATAAATGCAACCTATAGTTCTGAATATTCAACTGAAGACCTTTTGTCCAAAGTAGCTTCACATGAGATAGATTGTACGATAGCTAATTCAAATGTTTATGCAATAAATTTAAGATATTTTACAGAAATTTCTGCAGCATTTACAATCACGGGTAGAGAGCAATTAGCATGGGTTTTGGGTGATGACTCTAAAGAATTAGCAGCAAGTATGTATGCTTGGCTTAATAATTTTAATGAAAGCGGTTTGATGGCGGATTTAAAAGACCACTACTACAGTTATGTACTTTTCTTTGATTATTATAATACAACCATGTTCTACAAAAGTATCGATTCAACACTTCCAAAATATCAAAAATATTTTAAAGCAGCTGCTGAACATTATTCTCTTCCATGGAAACTCTTAGCTGCAGTATCTTATCAAGAATCGCATTGGAACCCTAGAGCAAAAAGTTTTACGGGTGTTGAAGGGCTTATGATGATTACAAATGCTACTGCTAGACTTTTAGGTGTTAAAGACCGTCTTGACCCTAAAGAGAGTATTTTTGGTGGAGCAAAGCATTTAAAAGAGATGTTAAGGTCAGTTCCTGATGAGGTAGAAGGCGATAGCCGTCTTAAATTTGCACTTGCTGCTTATAATGTTGGAATGGGACATCTTCTTGATGCACAAGTATTAGCTAAAAGAATTGGATACAATGAAAATAGCTGGACTGATTTAAAACAAGTTTTACCATTACTTTCACAAGAAAAATATCATAAAACATTAAAATGTGGCTATGCTAGAGGAAGTGAGCCTGTGAAGTATGTTGGAGCTATATTTGATTATAAAGATATTTTAGAAAATCATTTTGAAGAAGATATAAATCATACAAACGGAGTTGGAGAAGATAAATAATTTCAGAGAGAATAAACTCTATGAAATTATCAGAACTTTACAGCGCATCACCCTCTTTTCCATTAGCTAATTGATTTAAAAAAGTTTCCATGTCGTATTTTACTCTATATTCTGGAGTCATAATATGAATGAGAATATCACCTAAATCAATAACAATCCAATCACCACTTTCATCAATATGATTAAATTTTTCAGCTGGTTTTAAATCTTTTTTGAGATGCTCAAGTAGTGCGCCAGTGTGCTTTGTTCCAAGTGAAGAGGCAATAATTGCGTAATCAACAAAATAATTCTTCTCTTTTAAGTCAAAAACTTCAATTCCCTCAGCTTTATTTTTATCAAGCACATTTGTAATTCTTTCTATTCTATCTTTCATTTTTTTCCTTAGTGTAGTAATTTTGAATCTCTTGTGCACATGGCATGATTAGTTTTGATATCTCTATATGTTCTCTTAGCATCGTTGATGAAATTGGTACATCAATTTTTATTTGTAACATTTCTAAAGGTATCTCTATATTGTCTCTTGTGCACACTATGAATGTAACTAACTCTTTTAACGCATCATACTCAGTCCATTTCGCAAGTGTTGCCAAATTGTCAGCACCAATAACGAGATAGATTTTTTTATATTTTGTTAAGAGATATTTTACACTTTCTATGGTTGGGGTTTTCTTTTGTAAATCAACTTCGTAACTACTGATTTGCACTCTTTCAAAATTCTCAAAAATAGCATGCAACCATCTCAATCTTAAGTCGGCTGGAGCATGAGAACTTGATTTAAAAGGATTTAAAAAAGTTGGCATGATAACAACTTCATCAATCTCTTTAAAGTTTAATAGAGCTTTTACGATAGCCTCATGACCGATATGAGGTGGGTCAAAAGAGCCACCAAAAAGTGCAATTGTTTTCATAATTAATGGGAATTATAACTAAATTTAGGTAAAATCATCCACTTTTATTTTTGAATAAGGACTAATAATGGCGTTAAAAATAGCAATTAACGGATTTGGCAGAATTGGTCGTTGTGTAGCTCGTATTGCTAGTACAAGATTAGATGTTGAAATCGTAGCTATAAATGATTTAGCAAGTATGGATACTATGCTTTATTTACTCAAAAATGATTCTGTTCATGGACCTTTTGGAAGTGATGTTACACAAATAGACGAGAATCATTTTAATATTGCGGGGAAAAAAGTTCGAATTTTTTCGCAAAGTGAGCCAAAAAATTTAAAATTTGCTGATTATGGTGCAGATATAGTTTTGGAGTGTACGGGTCTGTTTTTGACACAAAAATTTGCTCAGGCTCATATTGACAATGGAATTTCTCAAGTACTTTTTTCAGCTCCCGCAAAAGATAATGAAACTCCAACTTTTGTTATGGGTGTGAATGAACATTTATATGATGGGCAAAATATTGTTTCAAATGCTTCATGTACGACCAATTGTTTAGGTCCTGTTGCAAAAATCCTTGATGATACTTTTGGGATTGAAAAAGGTTTGATGACAACTATTCATTCCTACACAAATGACCAAAAAATTTTGGATGTCCGACACGATGGCGACAGAAGAAGAACTAGAGCAGGGGCAATCAACATGATTCCAACAACCACAGGTGCTGCAAAAGCTATAAGTTTAGTTCTTCCTCAGCTTCAAGGTAAGCTTCATGGGCAAAGTGTTCGTGTTCCTACACCAGATGTTTCGATGCTTGATTTGAATGTAATTGTCAAAAAAAATACAACACAAGAAGAGGTGACCGCCGTATTTAATAAGATAGCAGATTCTACCCTAAAAGGGATACTTTTAATGGACAAAGAGATGCGAGTATCGCAAGATTTTGTTGGTTGTAGTCATAGTGCAATTGTCGCAGAAGATTTAACTCAAGTCATCGGCGGTAATATGATTAAGATAATGGCATGGTATGATAACGAATGGGCATACTCAACAAGGCTTATAGAGATGGCTTTACACATTAGCAAAGGAAAAAAATGGAACTTTTAAATATTAAAAACTTAGATTTGGCAAATAAAAAAGTGTTTATAAGATGTGACTTTAATGTCCCAATGGATGAATTTGGAAATATTTCTGATGACCGTCGTATCCGTTCGGCAGTAGCAACAATTAATTATTGTCTAGACCAAGAGTGTGCTGTTATTTTGGCTTCGCACCTTGGTCGTCCAGATGGCAAGGTGGATGAAAAATATTCACTCTCACCAGTTGCAAGACGATTACAACAACTTCTAAAAAGAGATATTATTTTGGCTAGTGATGTAGTTGGCAAGGATGCAACTGAAAAAGCAAAAGCTCTCAAAGATACTGAAGTATTGCTTTTAGAAAATCTTCGCTATGAAGTGGGTGAAACTGAAAATGATGTAGAATTATCCAAAAAACTAGCATCCATGGCAGAATTTTATATCAATGATGCTTTTGGTGTAAGTCACCGTGCTCACTCCTCTGTTGAGGGAATTACACATATGTTTGATAATGAGCATAAAGCAGCAGGATTTTTACTTCAAAAAGAGATTACTTTTTTTGGTAAACTTATCAATAATCCAGTTCGCCCATTTGCAGCTATTGTTGGTGGTTCAAAAGTTTCGGGTAAACTTGAAGCACTTGTAAATTTACTTCCAAAAGTGGATAAAGTACTTATTGGTGGTGGTATGGCTTTTACATTTTTAAAACAGATGGGCTACAATGTTGGTGCTTCATTAGTAGAAGATGATTTACTCGAAGATGCACAACATATCATGGATGAAGCAAGACGATTAGGCGTGAAATTTTATTTGCCAGTAGATGTTGTTGCAGCTGAAAAATTCTCAGAAGATTCAGTTATCAAACTTGTGTCAGCTCAAGAGATACCCTCTAATTGGATGGGACTTGATATTGGACCTGCAACGGTAAGACTTTATAGACAAGTATTAAATGATGTGCAAACAGTACTTTGGAATGGTCCAATGGGTGTTTATGAAATGGATAAATTTGCTCGTGGTTCAAATAAAATAGCCCATTTTGTCGCAGATAGCTATGCAACAACAGTTGTTGGTGGTGGTGATACAGCAGATTTGGTTCAAAGAATTGGTTTAGATGATGAGATGAGTTTTATTTCAACAGGTGGTGGAGCTTCTCTTGAACTTTTAGAGGGCAAAATTTTACCAGGAGTTTTACCATTAATTATAGAGGAAAAGGAATAATTATGATTATTGCAGCAAATTTAAAAACAAATTTAACCAGAGTGCAAACATTAGAGTATGTCAATAAATTAGAGGCGTTTTTAACTGCAAATAATTCAAGCCAAGAGGTTTTGGTTTTTCCTGCCACTTCAAGCTTAAATACACATGCGGGTAAAGTGATTGTAGGTGCACAAAACGCTTATCCTACTACAAATGGTGCATTTACAGGAGAAACTGGCGTAGAACAATTAAACGAATTTGGTATCAAAACTATTCTTATTGGTCACAGTGAACGCCGTCATGTATTGGGTGAAACACAACAATTTATTGCTCAAAAGTTTGATTTTTATAAACAGCTTGGTTTTAAAATAGTGTATTGTGTAGGTGAACCCTTAGAAATTAGAAAATCAGGCGAAGCAAATATGATGGAATATATCAATGCTCAATATGTCGGAATTGATGTACATTATGAAAATCTTATCATAGCGTATGAACCTGTTTGGGCAATTGGAACAGGACTTACTCCAACATTAGAAGATATAGAATCTTTACATGCAAAGCTCAAAGAAAAATCAACTGCACCACTTTTATATGGTGGCAGTGTAAAACTTTCAAATATAGAAGAAGTTTTAGCACTCAAAAGTGTTGATGGAGTTTTAGTGGGCGGTGCGTCATTGATTGTAGAAGATTTTTCACAAATGACAGCTATTGCTCAAAATTTACAAAAGTAATAACCTCAAAACATGCAAAAGTGAAACAACTTTTGCATGTTTTAAAAACCTATTTTCCTATCACTGGCATAGATTCCAATTTTTTAACATTTGATTTTTCATCAGCGGGATGTGATTTACCATAAACCGCTGCTTTATCTACATATTCCTGCAGTGTAAAGTTTCTATTTTCATCCTCTTTATATTGCACATTTACATCAGGTGTTTGTAATTTATTCGCATCCTGTTTTTCTATTTCTTCATGTATAGTAGAATCTTCTACTTTTTTCATATATTTTTTTTGAATCTCTTTATTTTGTGAAACTTCAGGTGTCCAATCATTTTGAATCCAAGAATCCATACTTTTTTGCATATAACCAGCCTTCGCTTTTCCTCCAGAATTACTGATACTATTTAAAGCACTATTTTGAGATGGTGAGATATTAACCTTTGAACTACAAGAATTCAAAAGAAACAGAGTTGAAATTGTAAAAGTGAGTGTTATGATTGTCTTTTTCATGCTAGAAATTATAGTAAAAATCTTCTTTAAAGACTGTTTTTTATTTGACATCTACAACAAATGTGTTACAATACGGAAACAAATTCAATTTTCATTGAAATTTTATTTGTAAAGTAAAATATTTATGTTAGAATCTTAAAAAATCAAAGGGGAATATATGAAAATAGTAAAAATGAGTTTAGTGGCGGCAGTGTTAATCGGTTCGAGTGCATTTGCAATTGAAAATACAAAAGTTAGTGGTAATGCTAATGTGTTTTATGCTACAACAGACGCTGGTACAGCTGATATGTTTGACAAAGATGCTTCAGCGGCTGATGTTGCTTTAAATTTGAATGTTGCAACTGATTTACTAAAAAATGATTTAGTAAGTGTTAGTGCAGGTGCTGGTTATACAGTTCTTTCAACTTTAGGTTTAGAAAATAACTTTGTAAGTAATGTATGGGCTTCTTCACATACTGCAACTGCTGGTACAGCTCAAAGTTATGGTGCACCATTAAATGGTGTAAAAGTTGAAAATGCTAACTGGTTTAATGAAGCATGGGTTGCTGTAAGTACTGGTAAAACTACTGCAAAACTTGGTCGTATGGAACTTGATACTCCATTAGCATATACAGAAAAATGGTCAATCGAAAAGAATACTTTTGAAGCTGCTGTTGTAATTAACCAAGATTTACCAGATACAACTTTGGTTGGTGCTTATATTGGTAATGGCAATGGTACTGAAACTTTTGGTGACCCAAGAATGCATAGTAATGTTGCTGCACTAGGACATTCAACAGCTGGTATTGTAAATGGAAATGGTGATTTTTCAACTTATGGTTCTGATGGTGCTTATGGAGCGGGTATTATTAACAACTCTTTTAAACCATTAACTGTTCAGGCATGGTATTATGATGTACAAAAAATTGCAACTGCATATTGGTTACAAGCTGATTTAGCATGTGAAATGATTCCAGGTGTTTTAGCTGGTGTTCAATATAGTGGTTTAGATATAGATTCAACTCAAAGAAAAATCGTAGGTGCTGCAAATGCTACAGATAATGCTGTAAAAGTTGATTCTGATGCAATGGCTGTAATGTTAGGTTATGCTATGCCAGATGTTGCAACTGTAAAAGTAGCTTATTCTACTATCGGTAAAGACCATTCAGCTGGTCAAAATACTGCTACTGATTTCGTAGGTGGAACAGCTCAATCTAAGCTTTATACTGAAGCATGGTGGAATTATGGAAAAATCACTAACAAAGATACTGAATCTTACAATGTAACTCTTACATCTCCAGTTCAAGGTATTTTTGATTTAGGACTTTTCTATACAAATGCTGACCAAAGTAAAGCAGCAGGTAACAATGACTTATCTGAAGTAACTGTTAGTGCTGGTAAAACTTTTGGACCATTAACTGCAACTTTAGTATATATTAATGCAGATATTACAACTGCAGCAGTTAATGATGATGAAAATTCACAAACTGTTCAAGCTTATTTAACTGTAAATTTCTAATCTTTTTATACTCTAGCATTGGCTAGGGTATATTTTTCTTTCTTCTTTTTCAAAACAAATTTTCGCTATAATTCTCAAATGTTAGAACTTATCAAAAAACTCACCTATTTATTATTTATGTTATTTCTTATCTCTGTCATATCCTTTTTGGCAATTCACTCAGCACCTAATAGTTTTTTTGGCGCAGGAGAGCTTAACCCAAACATGACACCAGAGGCAATTCAAAAGCTCAAAGCGGTTTATGGACTTGATAAATCATTATTCATGCAATATATTGATTGGGTTGTAAATATGCTTAGTTTTAATTTTGGTGTATCGTTTGTGAGCGGTCAAGATGTAAGTGCAGAAATACTCAAAAGACTTCCTGTAACACTTATTATGAACTTTATAGCACTTATCTTTGTCTTTGTTTTATCTTTATATCTTGGGGTAAAATCTGCACTTGCGTATGAAAAAAGAGTAGATTATATTATCCGTCAAATATCTCTTATCTCCTTTTCTATGCCATCATTTTATTTGGCACTTCTTTTTATTATATTTTTATCTTTGCAACTCCATCTTTTTCCAATAGCTGGACTTCATTCGTTAGAAGAAAAAACAGGAATTTTCAACTATTTTGACATGGCTTGGCATTTAGTTCTCCCTATAAGTGTCATGATATTTGGAGGGCTTGGAAGCATGATAATTTATATTCGCTCACTTACTTTGGAGATTATGAAGAGTGATTATTATTATTTTGCATTGTCTCGCAATTTAAGCAAAAAAGTTTTATTAAGATACTATATTTTACCAAATTTACTTCCACCCATTGTCACACTTTTGGGGCTTTCTCTTCCAGGTCTGATTGGTGGAAGTGTTATTTTAGAATCAATTTTTGGAATTGAGGGGATGGGGCAACTTTTTTACATGAGTGCGTTAAGTCGTGATTATCCTGTGATTATGGGAACTTTAATGATAACAGCATTTTTAACACTTTTTGGGAATATGGTTGCAGATTTATTACTTTTGAAATTAAATCCATATATTAAAAGAAAATAGAAGAGATAAAAATATTTTCCTATTGTAAGGAAAATATTTTTTCATGAGTTAAAAAGAGCGTGAAGAGCGTCAACGCTATCTTTAGCACTATCTTTTGGTTTTGTAATCTCATTTGTATCTTTAGAAACTTTAGAGTCATTTTCAATTAATTCTATATTAAAACCAGTGAGCATAGATGCTAAACGGATATTTATTCCACTTTTGCCAATAGCTTTTGATTTTTGGTCAGATGGAAGTGTGATAATTGCTTTGTCATTTTCTGCATTTTTGCTTTTGATTATCTCTACATGAGAAATAATCGCAGGACTCATAGTTCGAGAGATAAAAAGTTCTGGTATGCTTGTGTACTCTATACAATCAATATTTTCTCCATTAAGCTCTTTGCTTACTGAATTGATACGAACACCTTTTACACCAACAGTTGCACCAACAGCATCAATCTGTGGATGTGTACTAATAAGTGCAACTTTTGCTCTCTCACCAGGGATTCTTGCACATCGCTCAACGAGAACTGCTCCATCAGCAATTTCTGGAACTTCAAGTGCCAAAAGTCCTTCCAAAAATTTTGGGCTTGTTCGTGAGAGTTCTATTTGTATCCCATTTTCTTTGTCCATGCCAACACGGCGAACAACTGCTTTTATGTGGTCGCCAACTTGGAATTTTTCCCCTTTGATACGACTTTTCATAGGTAAGATTGCACGGATTTCATCTATTTCTACATAAGTATTATTGTGAGAATCTACCCTTGTAACACGACCAGAAACTAGGTTTCCAGTTTTTGACTTGTATTTGTTGAAAAGTTCATCTTCTACAAGTCTTTGTATATGATATTCTATTTCACGGTGTAGCGATGCAGCAGCAGTTCTACCGTAATCTTCTAGTTTATGATCAATATGAAGTTGGTCATCAAGCTCAACTTGGTCATCATATTCCCTTGCATCATTTATTGAAATATATGCGGGTGCAATATCTGCATTAAGTAATCTTTCATCATCATTAGCAACAACAGTAATTGTTTGAATGATTTTTATGCTTTTCGTTTTTTTATCAATTTGAGCTTCAAAAGCAAATTTATTGTCTATAACTCTTTTTGCCGTTTGAATAAAAGCAGTTTGTAATGCTTCTATAACTTTATCAAGTTGAAGACCTTTTTCATGTGCCATTGCTTCTGCAATATCTAGTATTTTTTCCATTGGTATATTTATCCTAATTAAGGGGTATCTCATAAAAAACAGATGTAAAATTCGGGGGATTTCTCATGAAGTAATGGTATTATATCTCAAAAACTCCTAAATTCCTCTTTAAATGAATAAGGAGTTTTAATACATATTTTAGTAGAGTTTGACTATAATGCAAGACTTTTATCTTATAAATAACCACAAAGGTGTGTCATGGAATTAAAATTTGCAAGAACAGATATTGAGGCAAAGCCTAAAAAAGCTGAGTTAGAAAAAATGGAACAAACTGTTGAAAAAGAGGGTAGTGTAATTTTTTATTTTGATAAAGATAATTCACACAAAGATTTACTTGAACTTCAAGATTATTTTGAAGCAAAAGGGCAAAGTTTTTACATGAGCGAAGTAAAATTTGGTCTTGCAGATAACGATTATATGTACCAAGTACACATTATCAAATAAAGATAAGTTATGTCTAAAAAGTTGTTTATTGAAACTTTAGGTTGTGCCATGAACGCTCGTGATAGTGAGCACATGATTGCTGAACTAAGGGAGAAAGAAGGTTATGAAGTAGTTGATAACTTTCTTGAAGCTGATTTGATTTTAATAAATACTTGTTCGGTTCGAGAGCGACCTGTACACAAATTATTTTCAGAACTTGGCGGATTTAATAAGAAGAAAAAAGCTGGTGCAAAAATAGGTGTTTGTGGTTGTACAGCTTCACATTTGGGTGAAGAGATTATAAAAAAAGCACCTTATGTAAATTTTGTTTTAGGTGCTAGAAATGTATCTAAAATTACACAAGTTTTACATAAAGATAAAGCAGTTGAGATAGATATTAATTATGATGAATCAGAATTTGCTTTTAAAGATTTTCGCTCTTCAACTTATAAAGCCTATATAAATATTTCGATAGGTTGTGATAAATCATGCTCGTTTTGTATTGTTCCAAAAACTCGTGGAGAAGAGATTTCAATCCCTGATTCTCTTATTTTGCAAGAGGCAAAAAAAGTTGTCAACGCTGGTGCAAAAGAGATATTTTTACTCGGGCAGAATGTAAATAATTACGGTCGCCGTTTTTCAGGTGAACATGAAAAAGTAAATTTTACAGAGCTTTTAAGAAGACTCTCAAAATTAGAGGGTTTAGAGCGAATCCGTTTTACTTCACCACACCCATTTCACATGGACGATGAATTTTTAGAAGAGTTTTCAAAAAATCCAAAAGTTTGTAAATCTATGCACATGCCACTTCAAAGTGGTTCTACAAAAGTGCTAAAAGATATGAAAAGAGGCTATTCTAAAGAGTGGTTTTTAAACAGAGCATTAAAACTTAAAGAGATGTGTCCAGAGGCTACAATTAGCACAGATGTTATTGTGGGCTTTCCAGGAGAGAGCGATGCAGATTTTGAAGATACGCTTGATATTGTAAAACAAATAAAATTTGACCAAATTTTCTCTTTTAAATATTCACCTCGACCACATACAGAAGCTGAATTATTTACTAATGTGGTTGATGATGAGGTTTCGTCTGTTCGTCTTACAACACTTCAATCTTTGGGTAATGATATTTTAGATGAGAAAAATGCAACCAAAATTGGAACTGTTTACAAAGTTTATTTTGAAGAACTTTTAAGAGATTATTTTGTATCGGGAAAAAGTGATAATAATATCCTTGTGAAAGTAAAAGGTTCTGATGAACTTTTGGGACAATTTAGAGATGTTAAAATCACTTCCATAGGAAGAACAATTTTAACAGGTGAAGTAGTTGCTTAAAAAACTACTTCGTTTTCTCGCTGTTCTAATTTTACCGTTTATCGGTGCTTTGCTTATCCGTTTCTTATACATGACAAATAAAAAAAAATTTCATTCTCCAGAATCAATTACGCATGAACCTATTATTTTTGCTTGTTGGCATGGAGAGCTTTTAATGCTTCCATATTTATATTCACATTACCGTAAAATACCTCATGCCAAAGTTTTAATCTCTAGCCATTTTGATGGTATTTTAATCTCAAAAACTATAAAATATTTTGGTCTTGATACTATTGCTGGTTCTACAAATCGTAATGCTTCAAGAGTTTTAATTCAAGGTATTAAAAGCATAAAAGAGGGTTACGATATAGGGATAACTCCTGATGGACCAAAAGGTCCTCGCCATGAAGTAGCAGATGGAATTGTTGTTATGGCACAAAAGACAAACACTAAAATAGTTTTAGTTGAAATAAAACCAACGAAATATTGGCAACTGAATAGTTGGGATAAGTTTACAATTCCTAAGCCATTTGGTACAATAAATTATTATTCTACTGATACTATTGATATGAATGGCATGGATTTAGAAGAAGCGAAAAAAATTATTAAAGAGGGGTTGCTCAAACATGAGTAGTAGATTGGTTGTACTTTTTGTTGCACTTTCTTTTTTAATTGTTACATGGATTTATTTTCTAATCAATCCATCTTATGATAAATCCTTAAGAGCTAAGTATTATTATGAAATTGGTGATTATAAAGAAGCCTTGTCGTTGGCAAAAGATGCATTTTCTTCAGATGTTTACAATCGCATGGCATCGACAGTTATGGCACAATCTATAATTGCTATGAAATATATTTCCTATATAGAAACAGCAAAAAAATACAAAGAAATTATCAATGAAATAGCAACACACGCAGTTGTCTCCGATGCAGATAAAGCAAAAATGAGATTGATGTGCCAAATCATGATAAGTTCTTATGTGAAGCTTGCACCAAGCGTGCTTACAGACGAAGAACTGATAAGCGATGCAGCAAAATATAATGATGAATTTGAGAAACTTTTTGAAAAAATCAATAAATAATTTTAAATTTTTTTTTAATTATCTTCAAACAAATATATTTATAGCAAGAGATATTTCAAAAAAAGAAGGCGAAAAATTAAGCGAAAACAGTCTAATATATATTATCAATAAAGTGTTTAAGCAAGTCCCTGTAATGGGGTGTATTCATCAAATTCGTCATTTATATGCAACAGTTTTATTAAACCATGATGCAAAAATTGCCGATGTAATTGGATTATTAGGACATACATGTATGGCGACCACACAAATATATATAAAATTCGGTAGTGCATTGAAACTACAAAATTACCATAAAGTGAATCTCATTTGTCTGGGGAAGAAGTAATGCAAGGTTTTTTAAATGCTTAGTACACTTTTTGGAAATATGTTTACTCGGGTGTTTGTCAATATTGTTGTAAGTCGTAGCAGTACACTTGTTTATATAGAAATAAGTAATAAAAAAGATGTTATAAAAAAAGTAGACGAGGTATTTGGGACAACAAGTTTAAGTAATAAAATGTACTCATTTATAGAGTCATATATTAAGGAAACTCCATTTTACTATATATCTTTTTTAGATACATCTGAATTTCAAGGGATGGCTCCCACCTGTTCAAGTCGGGAAATTTCTAAGTTTTTTGATGTAAATGTTCATAAATATTTATGCTATTCTAATAAGTATGCATTTTACACATTAAAATCAGATTTACAATTACTCCAAAAAGCATATTCCAAAATAGGGATAGATTTTATTTTTTCACCATTTATTATACTGACAAGAATTTTTCAGGATAAAGTTGATAAAAGTGCGGCTATGTATATATTAGTTGAAGATACTCGTATCTCTTTGGCGGTTTTTGATTCTTCGGAATTACTCTATGCTGAATACATGGTATTGGAACAAAATGGACAAACATATGATTTATTAAATGAGGCTATTGCTACAGATTATGAGTCTTTAGATTTTGATGGAACTATTGATTTAGATAACATGAATGCTGATTTGGATATGGGTGATTTGGACAGTTTTGGGGACTTTGATGACATAGAAGATTTGGATACGCTTGAAGATATGGATGATTTTTCTGATGTTAAAACTAAAAATGAAAAAGCGGTTACACTAGCAAAAAAGACAAACCCAGTTAAGGATGAGACACCAACTCTTACTGAAGATTATGCTCGTTTTTTATTAATTCAAAACTCTCTCAATACTTTTTATAATGATGAAAAATTTGCAAGCGCATTTATCGAAAAAGTTTTTATTGCAAGTGGTGTGGATAGTGGTACTGATTTGAAGAAATATCTCGAAGAAGAAATATTTTTGAATGTTGTGCTACGCCATGTGGATTTAGGTGCTGAATTATGTGATTTAGCAAGGGCGGAAATAAAATGAAATATAGTTTTATTAACCCAAGAAAGAAAAATATTATTAGTTCAGAGATGCTTTTAGTAATTATCTTCTTTACTATCAGTCTTTCTATGTTGGTGATGACATATATGTTTTTATCTTTTAAAGATTATAAATTTGTTGAAGATAAAGAATTTGCTTTAACGCAACTTTCGGACTTGAATATTAGTCAAGTGCAGATGGAAGAAAAAATTAAAAATATTCAAGAACAAAAGTTAGTGGCTGAAAAAGTCTATACACAAAACATGGTATTAAAAGATTCTATTGCTAATTTATTTGATTTAGTGCCACTCCAAATCACTCTCTCAGAAGCTAAATTACTTAAAAATGGGCTAATACTTTATGGGTCAACACCAAACCAAGATATCTATAATTTCATGTTACAAGCACCTCTTCGTTCTATTTTTACAACAACTTATAGCAGTTTTTTTCCTGCTGAAAATGGATGGCTACAGTTTGTTTCGACAAATTATATTGATGAAAGCAGTTTGGAAATAAAAAGATTAAAATTAAAAAAGATGGAAAAAGAGGTAGAAAATGAAGATTAGTTTTTCTCGTCAAAATATATTTCTTTTACTTTTAACCATGTTATTTTTACTTTTTATAGTTCTTTTTTCATTTTTTGTCCTTATCCCAAAAGGGAAAGAGTATCGAGAACAAAGGACAGAATTACGAAAAGTACAGAGCGAAGTTAGGCAATATGAAGATTTTTATGATGAAACACTTGAAGAGTTTAAAAAACTTCAAAGCGATAATAGACATTCTGTTGAGGCATTCTATGCGGTATTTAATTCACAGAGATTTGAAAAGCAACATCAATCATACTTTATCTCTCTTACACTGTCCAAAATTTCACAAATAGCAGATGAGGATGGATTTAGTATGTATGAAGTAAATACCACTTCAGAGATAAATTCGCCAAAAGCTTTTTATGATTTTTTAGATGCAGTTAATAAAAGTGACTGGATAATTTCAATTAATTTTCCTATCAATTTTAAACGAGAAGGTAAGCTTATCAGTTCAAGTTTTACGATGAAAGTATACTATATGCCAAAGGCTCAATCTAATCAGGATATGAAGACAACAGCTCTTTAATTTTTACAAAAAGTTCTTCATGTTCAAAAAAATAGATTCTTAGTTTAGGCTCTATTTTTAAAATTCTACACTCTTCTTTAAAATCTTTTGGTAGATTTATTTTTTTATGAATATAAGGAACAATAAATATAAAATTTTCCTCTTGCGTAATCACAAACCTTCTCCCAACAACAACTGTTTTTTGAGTTTTTAAAAGCTCTTTTTCACTAGCACTTAACATGTAAAGCTTTGATTTGAGATATTTATCAATTGCATAAATATTTGAACGATTATTATTGGAATTTTTAAAATATGCGAATTCATGAAGAGTTTTTATCTCGATTGGCTCAATCAAATTTTTTCTATCTTCGTTAATATAATCAAAGCTTTTTTTGATTCCATCAAGATATTTTTCTAAAAGTGGCAAAGAATAATTATGTCTAAATTCGTTTCTTTTTATATCTTCATCAAGGTTACTTTTATCTTCAAAATATTGCATTTCATTTGCATGTAAATAAACCAAAAGCTCTTTTTTATCCAGATGTAAAAGAGGGCGAATGAGTGTATAGTTTTTTCTTTTTTGAACTTTTTTCATCCCTGCAATCTCCACACAACCTGCACCTTTACAAAATTGCATAAGCATCCATTCAAATCTATCGCCTAAATGGTGAGCTGTTAAAAGATTGTTATATTTGTATTTTTCTATAAGTTCCTCAAAAAAACTATACCGTATCTCTCTTGCAGTTGATTCAAAATTTTTTTCTATTTTTTGGGCTTTGTAAAGATAGCATGTGAGATTGTGAGTTTTTGCTAATTCTTTGGCATATTGCACTTCTTGTTTGCTTTGCTCCCGAATTCCATAATCTACAATGGCAATATCAAATTTTATATCATGATGTAGTAAGAGAAAAAAAAGGGCAGAAGAATCAACTCCACCAGAGAATGCTAAAAGGTTTTTTTTCCCCTTTAGCAAATCGAGGGTAGAAGTTTCAATCATTCTCGACAGTAGCAGTTAAAATATTGCCTACAAGTTCTGTGACTTTAGCTTTGTAAATTTTTCCAAACTCTAGCTCTTTGTCTGTAGTTCTATCATTAACATAAATTTCACCATCAATTTCAGGTGCCCAAAGCAATTTTCTTGCACTTAAAAGATATTCATGCTCATCACTCTCACCGTCAATAATAAGTTCTATTTCAGAGCCAATCTCTTTTTGGAGTGATTTTTGCATCACTTCATCGCTAATTGCACCTAACATTTCCGCTCGAAGAGCTATTACATCAGCAGGAATTTTATGTTGCATCTCATAAGCAGGAGTTGTTTCTTCATCTGAATATGAAAATACATTAATTCTATCAAAACCAAATTGTTCTGCAAATTCACACATCTCCTCAAACATCTCTGGAGTTTCGTTTGGATGCCCAACAATAAAGCTCGTTCTTACAAAAGAGTTTGGCAAATTTCTCATAAAATCTAAAAGTTCTATTGTTTTTTCTTTTCCAAATCCCCGTTTCATCATGCGAAGCATATCATCATTTATATGTTGAATTGGCATGTCAAAATAGTTATGAAAAATTGTACTTTTTGCAATATTTTTTAAAAGTGAAATGGTTGTAGTTGATGGATAAAGATAGAGAATTCTTGCACTTTTTACACCTTCAATAAGTTCAACTCTTTGAATAAGTAAACTAAGCCCATCTTTGATATTTTGGTCTCTTAAATAAGAACTACTATCTTGAGAAACAAAAGAGAAATCATAAAACCCTTTTTTGACTAATTTTTCAACTTCACTTGCGATAGAATCTAAATTTCGAGATTTAAGTTTCCCTTTAAATGAAGGAATTGCACAAAAGCTACAAGTTTGGTTACACCCCTCGGAGAGTTTAATATAAGCATGATAGGAAGAGCCTGTTACAACTCTCTCTGCTCCATCAATTAAAAAAACTTCTTCGCTAAAACGGCTTTTTTTCTCTGCCAAAAGCTCATCAATTTTATCATAATCTCCAACACCCGTAAAAATATCAACCTCTGGCATCTCTTGTGCCAACTCTTCTTTATAGCGTTCACTCAAACATCCCGCCATCACCAAAAGGGAATCTTCTTTCCGAGCCTCATGAAGGTTTAAAACAGTATTGATTGATTCTTGCTTTGCAGCATCTATAAATCCGCATGTATTTACGATGATAACATCTGCAAGTTCTTGTTTATCCGTAAGTTCAAAGTTTTGAAGTTTACCCATCATGACTTCAGTATCAACAAGGTTTTTTGTGCATCCAAGAGACACAATGTGAAGTTTTTTGCTCATAATTACTACTTTTTTTGGCGACATTATACAGTATAATTTGTACATGAAAATATATGATGTAATTATTTTAGGTGGCGGTGCAAGTGGTCTGATGTGTTCTGCCCATTTAGACAAAAAGCTCCAAAGTGCTGTTGTAGATGTTAATGAAAAAGTGGGCAAAAAGCTCAAAATTTCTGGTGGTGGCAAATGCAATATCACTAATGTTCATGTTAGTCCCCAAAATTTTGATGGAGATTCTGAGTTGCTTTCATCTGTTTTTGGTGTTTTTTCCAAAGAGGATTTACTCGATTTTTTAGAGTTAAATCATGTAGCTTTAGAGCTACGAAAAGAGCGATATTATTTTTGTAAAAATAGTTCTGATGCGATTATAGAAGTTTTGAAAAAAAAGAGTTCTCCAACATTTTTAAATCATGAAGTTTTATCTGTTCAAAAAGAGGAGGATATTTTTCTTATTCAAACCTCTCAAGGGACTTTAAAAACCAAAAAATTGGTAGTTGCAACAGGTGGCAAAAGTTATCAATCGTTGGGTGCAAGTGATATTGGGCTTAAAATAGCTAAAGATTTTGGAATCAAGGTGAAAGAATTCTCCCCCGCACTCGTTGGCATGACACTTCAAAAAGAGCAATTTTGGATGAAAGAGTTAAGTGGACTGAGTTGTTTTGTTAAAATTGAAGTAGCTAATAAAATTTTAGAAGAGGAGATGCTTTTTGCCCATCGTGGCATTAGTGGACCTGTGGTGCTTTCTGCTTCACTTTATTGGCAAAAAGGGAATATCAGTATCGATTTTTTACCCTCAAATAATATTTTTGAACTTATAAAAGGGAGTAAAAAATTGGTAAGTTCTGCCATTCCTTTACCAAAGCGATTATCAAAAGCACTTTTGGAAGCATTGGAAGTAGAAGATGTAGAGTGTAAAAAAATAACACAAGAGCAAAAAGCAAAACTCTCTTTTATCCATGCATACCAATTTGCACCAGCAGGAAATTTTGGTTTTACAAAAGCAGAAGCAAGTCGAGGTGGTGTTTTAGCCAAGGAGCTAAATTTTTATACAATGGAATCACTTAAAGTTCAAAATTTATATTTTATTGGTGAAGTAGTCGATGTCACAGGGGAACTTGGAGGCTATAATTTTCAGTGGGCTTTTAGTAGTGGTGTTGTGTGTGCAAAAGGGTTAAATAATTGAACTGCGTTCACAAAAATTGTGAACGCTAAAAAAAGTTGATTATAAATCAGCCTCATGTTTTGCTAAGTATTCAGCAACACCTTCAGTAGAAGCTTTCATACCTTCATCACCTTTTTGCCAACCAGCAGCACAAACTTCGCCATGCTCATCAGTAAACTGCATTGCATCTACCATACGAATCATCTCATCAATATTTCTTCCAAGTGGTAAATCATTAATAACTGCATGACGAACAACGCCTTTACCATCAATTAAAAATGAACCACGAAGAGCAACTGAATCACCAAATAATACATCGTAATTTCTTGAAATATTTTTTGTTAAATCTGCTACAAGAGGAAATTTTATTTTACCAATTCCACCTTTATTCACTGGAGTTTCTCTCCATGCAAAGTGTGAAAATTGGCTATCAACTGAAACACCAATAACATTAACTCCACGGCTTGAAAACTCTTCTATTCTATGAGAAAATGCGATAATTTCTGATGGACATACGAAAGTAAAATCCAATGGATAGAAAAATAAAACTGTACCCTCTGTACCTAAATTGTTCATCAAATTGAAATTTTCAACGATTGAACCATCTGCTAAAACTGCTGTTGCTGTAAAATCTGGAGCTTTGTTTGTAACTAACATCTATATATCCTTAATTTTTTGATGTGGTAATTTTAACTAAAATTCATTAACAAATTTTTAATCTTGAGAACAATACCTATTGTTTAAAGAAAATTCTTATATTTGGAGATTTATTTTTACTGAATTTATGAAAGAAATGAGTTTTGAAAATTAATTTTTATTATTCTTTGGATATAATTTTTTCGATTTATGAGGCTGGACCTTGTATTTCAATAAGGAAAAATCGATGACAAAAGAGTATATATTTACTTCAGAGTCTGTAACAGAAGGGCATCCTGATAAGATGGCAGATCAAATCAGTGACGCAATTTTGGATTATATTATTGAGAATGATAAAAATGCTAGAGTTGCGTGTGAAACTTTAGTGTCTAATGGTTTTTGTGTAATAGCAGGCGAACTGAAGACGAAGGCGTATGCCCCAATGCAAGAGATTGCAAGACGAGTTATCCAAGAGATTGGTTATACAGATGCAACTTATGGTTTTGATTACCGTTCTGCGGCAGTTTTAAATGGAATAGGGGAGCAATCTCCAGATATTAATCAAGGTGTTGACCAAGCCGATGGTGAAATTGGTGCGGGTGACCAAGGTTTAATGTTTGGTTATGCATGCCGTGAAACAGATGTTTTGATGCCATTGCCAATTTATTTGGCACACCGTTTGACACAAAGACTTGCTTATGTTCGTAAAGAGGGAATTATTCCATATCTTCGTCCAGATGGTAAAGCACAAATTAGTGTGAAGTATATTGACGGTAAACCTGTATCAGTTGAAACTGTTGTTGTTTCAACGCAACATGCACCTGATATTTCTCAAGAAAAAATTCACGAAGATGTAATCAACGAAGTTATAAAACATGTTATTCCAGCAGAGATGATGAGTGAACAAACAGTTTTTCATATCAATCCAACTGGAAAATTTGTAATCGGTGGACCACAAGGTGATGCGGGATTAACAGGAAGAAAAATCATTGTAGATACATATGGTGGAAGTTGTCCTCATGGTGGTGGTGCTTTTAGTGGAAAAGACCCAACCAAGGTTGATAGAAGTGCCGCTTATGCAGCACGCCATGTAGCAAAAAACCTCGTAGCAGCTGGTGCATGTGATAAAGTTACTATCCAAGTTGCTTACGCTATTGGTGTGGTTCAACCAGTTTCTATCATGGTGGATACACATGGAACAGGTACAGTGGATGAAGAAAAAATAGAGGAGTGTATAAAAGCACTTTTTGACCTTTCTCCAAAAGGGATAATAAAATCACTTGATTTACTTCGCCCAATTTACAGAAAAACAGCAGCGTATGGACACTTTGGAAGAGAAGAAGATGGCTTTAGCTGGGAAAAAACTGATAGAGTGGATGATATAAAAAAATATCTTTCTCTTTAATTTTATATTTTTATGACGAATTTCTTCGTCATAAATTTTTTTTTATAAAATTCTAAGAAATAAGTGATATAATTTCAATCTCCAAAAAGAAATGGTGTGCGTTCGTAGCTCAGCTGGATAGAGCACTGGTTTGCGGTACCAGCGGTCACAAGTTCGAATCTTGTCGAGCGTACCATAGTTAAACTCCCTTTATACCGAACTTTCAAAGACTTTTAAAAATCAAAAATTTCACTTCTTAATTTTTAGGTACCGACATAGGTACCGTCTTCATTATTTATTTTATGAAACATTCATCTCAATCGCTCTCTTCTGTTCTGCTTTCATCAATTGTTCTAACTGTTCAATCGACATATTATTTAACTCCTCAGCACTGTAATTTCCATTCGCATTAAATATAACAGTATCGGGACTTTTGCCGAATCGTGCTTCTTTAGCTAGTTTGTGTATCTCACTACTTGCTTTTATATCTGCTTGTTTTACTTTTGTAATGTCTGTTTTGACTTGATTACTTAAAACAATGCTTGAGAGCATCGAATTTTTAAAAAGTTGTGCATCAAAGTAATCCGCTTGTACAGATGCGAGAAGTGTCATATCTGTTTCTATCCGTGCTTGTAACTGTGCGTTATCGCTTCCGATGTCTAAGATACCATCTACTTCTAAGTTGCCTTTCTTGCTCACGCCGTAATATTGATTGAGCTTGTTTTTCATCTCATCATAGACAGAGGTCGCTTCTAACTCTTCTCGTAACTTCTTTGCAGTGAGAGCAACCTTACCAGCCTTAGAACCTTGTAGCCATATTCCACCATATTCATCTCTACTGTCATTTTTCCAATCACTCAAAGTGGAGACACTTACTGCCTCATCTTTGCTTATGTCTGTCAGAGACTTGTTCATCACCTCGTATAACGCTCTACAACGAAAACGAATTTCTAAATCATGTGCCATTTATTTGTCCTCTTTCAAAAGTTCTTTTCTCTGTTGCTTTGTTAAGCCTTCACTTCTTCCTGCATCTTGGAGTGTTTCGCTACTTTGATACTCTTCTTTGTTTTGAAGGTTGTATTTGTTTGCAAAATCCAATCGTCTTTGATTATCGTTAAAGACCTTTTTTAGCTTTTTAGCTTGGTCGCTAGTTATATCTTTCTTTTCAAGTGCTGCTGCCGTCCATTTCATATATCTGTTTCGCTCAAGTTCGCTGAAAGTATTTGCTCCGCTCTCTTTGTACATTTTATAAATTATATTTGTTTCCACTTTTTCTCTTGGAACTCCATACACGCCTCTTAAGAATGGAACTTTATTCATATCTACTTCTTTTTCTTTATCGAGTGCTTGGTCGACTACCGTTCCTGTTCGTAAAACAAGCTTTCCTAGTCCCCCCGTAGCAAATTCTACTAAATGTTCTATAGATTCAGGAGATACATCAATAGCACCTTTTTCATACAGATTTCCACCCGTCAATTCATTCATCTTTTGAGCTGTTACTTTAGCTAAAGGGTTCACGGATTTAAAATAGTTTTGAGAGTCTGGTTTTTCAGGCTCAAAAGGATTTTTTGCAGGAGCTATATTTCCTCCAAAAAAGTTTTTATTTTCTGCAATCTCTACAAAAGGTTTAGCAAGAGTGGGTGCGACTGTATGCGTAATACTCTCAGCATCTACGCCTATTGGGCTAAAAGCATTCACAGTCATACTCAGTATGCGTTTAGGTATTTTTGAGGCTTCCATCTCTCCGTGGTACATTTTAGAAGCCAAATCTCCTGTTGCTTTAAAAACATTGTAACCATACGGAAGCTTGAGAGTATTGTAAGTACCATCTTTGTACATAAAAATATAGTTTGTGTCTTTTATGTAGTCGTCTATTAGGGCATAAGCCTCTGCGTTTTGAGAGCGGTTCCACATGTCAAGTACGACACCACTAGTTGCGATTCCTGCGACAAGAGCTTGAGAAGTGCGACTCTTTACTAATTGTTGCACCATTCTTGCACTTCCTTGAATGCTTGCATTGTAAAACATATACAGAGCATTGAGTCCTGCTCCCATTTCCCCTTTTCTGTTAAAGTTTACCGTTAAGTTTTTGGCAATACTTGCAGCTTGCTTATTTGTTTTTCCGCTATCTTTTGCCATTTTGTAGGCAACAAGTCGTGAAGCATTTTCTACTGCACCATTGACATCGTTTATGTAGTTTAAAACTTCTTTAAAAGCTTGTACAGGTGCAACCTTGCCGTCATACTTGTCGATTGTGGCTTGAGTTGATTTTTTCATATCAAGTACGCCATGCAAGTCGTGCCACCCTGTCGTGCCTCCCTCTTTTCGCATCTCTTCAAAGAGTGTACTCCATTCGTTTTTACTGCCATCTCTCAGACTTGAGTATATTCCTTTCATAGCAAAAGGAACATCTTTGATGATAGTTGCACGGTTGGCTTTCATACCATCGGGCATATTTATCATAGCTGTTTGAATATCTCTTGTAAAGTTTGTTACAACAAACTCAGGGTTATAACTCGTACTTAGTCCTGCAATAACTCTTACTGCTTTTTGAGAAGCCAAAAGCAAACTGTTCATCTGTTGAGAGTTAAGATTTTTAAATGCTGTTGCAAGAGCTGGGTCATGAATAGCTATCTCTTTTATTTTTGATTTTAATTCTTTTATCGCTTTACCATCTGCACCTATTATTACTTTGCCGTCTGCTCCTTTTTTATTTACTTCTTCAAGAACTTTCACATGAAGCACATTATCATCTTTTTTATAATTTGGACTCATTCCAACAACTGCACCATTTTTGTCGTACTGTGGCATGTGCGTTACCCCTGCAACACTATAAAGGCTCTCATCAGGAAACTCTTTTGTAAACTCTAAGAAGGCTTTACCTACTTGATTTTTTTCAGACCTTACAATAGTTTCTTCATACGCAAGTATAGAGTGCATCAGAGGGCTTTCTACCTTGCGGTCACTTCCGACTGCTCTCATCGTCTCTCTACCTCGTATATCAAAACCTTTTCCAGTTTTGAAAAAACTTTCTTTATCTGCAAACTCTCTTCTAAGAGGCACATAGTTATCATAGTTTGCATCAAGCATCATGATAAAATCTTCACTCTCTAAACCCTCGGAGTGAATATATTTTAGTCTGTCTCTATTCATCTTATACACATCGTTGGCTATATCTTGCATAGCTTGGTTGTTTGCATATCTGTTTATGATGGTATATGCTTCTGTATCGTTC